>JBJKRU010000001.1:0-20190 GCA_046704485.1 Candidatus Limnocylindrales bacterium
CCCCTCCGTCGCGGCTGTCCCGCCCACGCCCGCCCACGCCGACCCACGCCCAGGCTCAAGCCCACGCGTACGCGACGAGTGGACAAGACCCGCGTCCATGCGACGCCTTCCGGTACAGCGGATCGGACGCATCCGAACGATCCCAATGGACCGTTGTCGACGGCGGCGCGGGGGTGGATGCTCCCGGTACCCCGCACGGAGGTGCCCCATGGACGCGAAGCCTGGAGATCGGATCATCATCGAGTCGGAGCGCGTCGGACAACGTGACCGCGCTGGCGAGATCCTCGAGGTGACTGACTCGCCGTTCGGCCGCAACTTCCGCGTGCGCTGGGAGGACGGACACGTGACCGAGATCCGCCCGAAGTCAGGCAGCGCACGGATCGAGCCGGTGTCGGTCGCTCAGCCGGGCTGAGGGCCGGCCGCCCACGGCGGCTCCGGCCGCCTCGGCCCGGACTCGCGCCCCCCCTCGCGGCGGGGCACTCGCCGACCGCACCGCCCGCCAGTGCTTGCACCCCGCCGGGCTGGCGTCGACGCGCTCTGCCGCTGGCCCCTCCGTGCCGCACTCCACGTCTTCGGGCCGCACTTCAGGTAGTCGTGCCGAACCTCGCGTCGGCCGCACCTCGCGGCCCCGTGCCGACCTTCGCGTCGGCCGCACCTCGCGTCGGCCGAACCTCGCGTCGGCCGCACCTCGCGGCCTCGTGCCGACCCTCGCGTCGGCCGCACCTCGCGGCCTCGTGCCGACCCTCGCGGCCTCGTGCCGACCTTCGCGGCCTCGTGCCGACCTTCGCGGTGCCCGAACCTCGCGGCTTCGTGCCGACCTTCGCGTCGCCCGCACCTCGCGTCGGCCGAACCTCGCGGCCTCGTGCCGACCTTCGCGGTGGCCGAACCTCGCGGCCTCGTGCCGACCTTCGCGGTGGCCGAACCTCGCGGCCTCGTGCCGACCTTCGCGTCGAGCCACGCGGTGGCCCTATGGGCGCTCCACGTGTCGGCCGGGCCACGTGGTGGCCCGGCCACAGCCCCGGGGCGCGACTGAGGCATCGATCGGGCCATGACGGGGCCGGGGGGACTCGCCACGCGCCGATAGGGCCGCTCCACGGCCACGCGCCGAGCGGGCCGATGCAGGGTCGTGGGCCGAGCGGCGCGCCGAAAGGGCCGATGCAGGCCATGCGCCGAAGGTGCCGCGAAGACGTCTGGCATCGCGGAGCACTAGCAATGTGATATCATTCTGCTCGCGCACATCGAGTGGCGCCAAGGTGTCAGGAAAGAGCGATGAACAACAAGGAACGTGTCGCCAACTCGCTGCCCGGCATGCCCATGCTGGTCGGCACCTTCGTCCTCACGGTGGTCGTGCCGCTCGCGTTCGTCTGGTGGTTCGTCGCCGTGCTCCTGCCCGTCGCCGATCAGACTGGCTTCGTCGAGCTGCTGGAGATCCTCGTCTGGCTCGCCGCCTACACCGTGATCCTGGTGGCCTGGGCGGGCCTCACGCCGGTGAATCCCAACGAGGCGCGTGCGGTCGTGCTGTTCGGCCGGTACCGCGGGACGCTGCGCGAGCAGGGCCTGGTCTGGGTCAACCCGTTCACCCGCCGCCCACGGGTAAGCGTCCGCGTCCGCAACTTCGAGACCGGCAAGCTCAAGGTCAATGACCACGATGGCAACCCGATCGAGATCGCGGCGGTCGTCGTCTGGAAGGTGACCGACACAGCCGAGGCGCTGTTCGAGGTCGACGACTACGAGAACTTCGTGGCCGTCCAGGCCGAGTCGGCGCTGCGGAACCTGGCCACGTCGCATCCGTATGACGCCCACGACGACCAGGTCTCGCTCCGCGCCAACCCGGTCGAGGTGGCCGAGCAGCTCAAGACCGAGATCCAGGCACGGCTCGAGAAGGCCGGCGTGGAGGTCATCGAGGCGCGGATCAGCCACCTCGCCTACGCACCCGAGATCGCCAACGCGATGCTCCGCCGCCAGCAGGCCAATGCGGTCATCTCGGCCCGCACGCGGATCGTCGAGGGTGCCGTGGGCATGGTCGAGATGGCGCTCGAGCAGCTGTCGTCCAAGCAGGTGGTACAGCTCGACGAGGAGCGCAAGGCCCAGATGGTCAGCAACCTGCTGGTCGTCCTCTGCTCGGACCACGAGACGCAGCCGGTGGTCAACACCGGCACGCTGTACGCGTAGCTGACGGAGCAACGGGCGGGGCAGGATGATGCCGGACGCGGGGCCGCCACCATGGCCGAGCGCAAGGCGTTCCTGCTCCGCCTGGACCCGGAGACGCTTGCCGCCCTCCAGCGGTGGGCCGCCGACGACCTGCGCTCCGTCAACGGCCAGGCCGAGCACGTCCTGCGCCGCGCCCTGAGGGAATCGGGCCGCCTCCCCCGCCCCAAACCCCCGACGGCCTCCTAGCCAGCGGCCCGGGCGGCTGAGCGACGCGACCGTCCTCGGCGCCGCCGGGAGCAGCACGATCCATCGCGCCTGAGGGGGCGCCGCGAGCGAGCCCAGGCGCGCGCCGATCGACGCTGCCAGCGGACGCTGCCAGACCGGGCCCCGTCGGGGTGTTCGTCGCCGCGCTCATCGCCCACGCGGACTCTCCTGCCGTGCATCGCCTCCGGCGACCAGGGTGAGCGTCATGGTCGGTGCCGAAGGCTCGAGCGGCGCGGCGCCGCTCACCGTCTGCCGGCTGGGAGCGTCTGCCGGCTCCTGCGGGTGAGCCCCCGGGTGGTCCTTACGGCCAGGTGAAGGTCGCCGTCAGCCCGGTGAGCCCGAACCCCGTCTCGCTGTTCTTGAGCACGATCATCCATGCGTTGGGGGGCGTCACGGCGAACCCCTGGCTGACGTTGGTGGAGCTGGACGACGCCTGGACGGTCTTCAGCCCGGGACCGCCTTGCTCGATCAGGTCCACCTCATAGAGGAACGGGTGGCCGCCCCAGTTCGCGGTGACGTGGTAGTAGCCACCGGCGCGCAGGGTCGCCACCACCTGGAGGCCGTTGTAGGCGGGGTCGGCGGTGCCGTCGAAGCGGGCGTTGGTGACCGTCACCTTGGGCCTGGTGGCGGGGAACGTGATGGTCACGTCGACGACCGGCGTGGCGCCGCCCGACCCGCGCAGGGTGACCTGGTAGTTTGTGCTCGCCGAGGCGGCCACGGCGTTGAGGGTCCCGTTCACCCCGGTTCGGCAGGACAGCTGCTTCCCGTTGGCCAGCAGGCAGGCTGTCGTGTTGCCGCCCGACTCGGTCTTCAGGTCGACGAGGACCGGGCCGTTCAGCCCCGTGAACGCGATCGTTCGCGTCGTGCCGCCCGGGTCGGTGCTGGCGTCGAGCGCGAACTGGACGAACTCGATGGTCGCAGCGGGCCCGGGCGTGGCCGTGGGCGTCGGCGATGGCGTCGCGGAGGGGGACATCGAAGACGACGGCGCCTCGGAGGCGGAGGGAACCAGCGAGGACGACGCGAGGGATGAGGCCGGGGACGACGACGGCGACGACGCGCTGGGCGCGGGAGACCCGCCGTTGTTGCCGAACAGGGTCGTCGCGAGCAGGATCCCGAGCAAGACGGCGAAGATGATGGCCAGCACGAGGACCAAGCGCTGCGTGTTCGTCATGCGCCCATGGTAGGGGCGATGGGCGGTGCCGTCAGGCGTCCGTCGTCGGTCGGGCGGGATTGGCCAAGCCCTCGACCAGCTCCACCCCCGGCAGCGAGCGCAGGATCGACGGCGCGGCAATCACCTTCCAGCTGCGGCTGCCGCCGCCCAGGACGATCCGCTCGCGCGTCATCACGGCCGCGTCCACCCAGATGGGCAGCCCGTCCGGCAGCCCGAACACGGTGACGCCGCCGATCTCGTGGCCGGTCAGCGAGCGCGTCTCGTCGGCCGACGCGAAGGATGACTTGCGCCCGAACCGGCCCTTCACCACGCGGTTGACGTCCAGCCGGTGCGTGGCCAGCACGACGCACGCGGCGTAGACGGGCTCGGCGCCCTTGCCCACCACCACGATGGTGTTGGCCGAATCGGCAGGGTCGAACCCATAGTGGGCGCAGAAGGCGGCCGTGTCGGCCAGGCTCGGATCGCAGGGGAACAGCTCGTAGGGGCCGAGGCCCGCCAGGGCGGCCTCGAGGGCATCGCGGTCGGGATCGTCGCTCATCGAGTCGAACGGTAGCGCGGAACGGGATGGCTCGGGCGGCCCTCGGGCAGGCGCACTAGGCTTGCCGTCTATCCGACGCCACAGTCCTCGGCTCGCGCGACCTCGGGCGGGCCGAGCCGCCAGCCCGCATCGTGGAGGCCCGCCGTGACCGAGACGCCCATCCCCGACCGTGCCGAGTCGCTGGCCGCGATCCCGTTCCTCCCGCTCCGGACGCAGCTGTTCATCGACGGGGCGTTCACCGACGGTCGGGGCGGCCGGCGGTTCACCACCGAGAACCCGGCCACCGGGCAGCCGATCGCGGAGCTCGCCGAGGGCGGCCCCCAGGACGTCGACGCCGCTGTGGCAGCGGCCCGCAGGGCTGCCGACGACGGGCGCTGGTCGCGGCTGGACCCGGGCGACCGCAAGGCGATCCTGATCCGCTGGGCAGACCTGATCACCGCGCACAACCGAGAGCTCGCGCTGATCGAGACACTCGACTCCGGCAAGCCCATCAGCGACACCGCCCCCGTGGACATCATCGACACGGCCAACTGCAACCGCTGGGACCCCGAGGCGTCCGACAAGCTGTACGGGCAGGTCGCGCCAGCACCAGAGGGCATCGTCGCCACCATCACGCGCGAGCCGGTGGGGGTGGTGGGCGCCGTCATCCCGTGGAACTACCCGGCGCTCATGGCCGCCTGGAAGATGGGCCCCGCACTCGCCACCGGCAACACGATGGTCATCAAGCCCGCGTCGTACACGGCGCTCTCGCTGCTTCGGATCGCCGAGCTGGCGACCGAGGCGGGCATCCCCGACGGCGTGCTCAACGTGGTCCCCGGCCCGGGCGGCTCCGTCGGCGAGGCGATCGGGCGCCATCCCGACGTGGACTGCGTCACGTTCACGGGCTCGACCGAGGTCGGCCGCCGCTTCCTCCACTACTCGGCCGACACCAACCTCAAGCGGGTGCTGCTCGAGCTGGGCGGCAAGAGTCCGCAGATCGTGTTCCCCGACGTGGCCGACATGGCGGACGTCGCGGCCAACGCCGCGATCGCGATCTTCACGAACATGGGCGAGAACTGCTCGGCCGGCTCCCGGATGATCGTGCACCGCTCGCGGCGCGGGGAGCTGCTCGAGGCGCTCGAGGCCGAGCTCGAGCGCTGGCCGGTGGGCGACCCCCTCGACCCGGCGAGCCGGCTGGGCCCGCTCATCAGCCGAGGCCAGATGGAGACCGTGCTCGACTACGTCGAGTCCGGCATGGGCCAGGGCGCACGCGTCGTGACCGGCGGCGAGCAGATCCTGCGCGAGACCGGGGGCTACTTCGTGGGCCCGACGATCCTCGATGGCGTCCGGAACGACATGCGGGTCGCGCGCGAGGAGATCTTCGGCCCGGTGTTGTCCGTGCTCGAGTTCGAGACCGAGGCGGAGGCCGTGGCGATCGCCAACGACACGCCGTACGGGCTGGCCGCCTCGCTCTACACCGACGACCTGCACGTGGCGCATCGCGTGGCCCGCGACCTCCGGGCCGGCGTGGTGGGCGTGAACGCGTACGCCGAGGGCGACAACACGACGCCGTTCGGCGGCTACAAGCTGTCCGGCTTCGGCGGCCACGACAAGAGCGTCCACGCACACGACCAGTACACCGAGACCAAGACCACCTGGATCACGCTCAAGCCGCGGCCCTGACAGGCAGCCCGCCCACGGGACGCCGTCCGGTGAAGCGCTTCGATCTGGGCAAATCTCCGTTGACCCAGCCCGATACGCTCAACCCGAGAACGAGACCCATCACGCGGGGGCGCCCGGCCTTCCCCCCGACCGGGCGTCCCCGCAGGACGGGTGTCGTTGGCCACCGGCAGCCCGGGCGCGCGGCGCCACCGTCACGAGGGCCGCCGACTCCCGGACCCGCCGTAGGCGCCGGCGTCCCCCGGCTTCGCGGCCGATAGGCTGCTGTGTCTCCGCTGCACGGCCGGAATCGAACGCGTCCCCGCTGACTGCTGCCGTGACAACTCGGAGGGCCAGCCCAAGCGCATCCCTGTACGCTGTGACGCGCGAGAACCGTCGCGTGCCGTCGGGAGGTGAGCGATGACCAGTCGGGACGAGGAGCCGCGTGACGCCTGGGCCGCCTTCGAGGCCCGTCTGACGGCCGCGCTCGCTGCCATGGAGCACGCGACATACCTCGTCGTCTCGCTCGCTTCGGAACCGCGCGCTGGCGCGAGCGCGTACGTGCAGTTCGCCCAGGGCGGCCTGCTCGGGTTCCGCGCCGAGGCGGCGGGCAACCACTGGCTGCCGCCGGGACACGGCCTCGGAGCCGACCAGGAGGAGCGCTTGGCGACGCTCGGCTGGCAGCGACCCGGCCCGGCCTCCCAGGGCCGCAACTGGGTGCGCGAGTGGCAGGAGCCCGTCCCCTTCGCCGAGGTGGCCGACGTGGCGGTGCGAACGCTGCGCGAGGTGTACGGTGCAACGTCGATCGACGAGCTCCGCTACCGGAGCGGCGGCTTCCCGGCCCACCAGGGGCCGGTCGGAGAGCCTGACCTCGGGATCCCCTCGGACCGGCCCGCCCCGGAGCCTGCGGCGGGAGGCATCGTGCCGGGCCCGTCGTCCCCGAGCGCCGAGCCGGACCAGGCGGCGGCCGCCCTCCAGGCGTCGCTGGCCGAGTTCATCGGCGGCGCCAACCTGGTGCCGGACCGGGACGGCGACCTTCCCATCCGGGTGGGCTCGGCCCTGATGTTCGTGCGGCCCGTGGCCGGCCGACCGCCTCTGCTCCAGGTCTTCGCGCCGATCGTCTCGGGGGTCGACCTGACGCCCGCGCTCCTGGAGTCGCTCAACGACATTAATCGGAACATCCTGTTCGGCCGCGTGTTCTGGACCGACCGCGAGGTCGTCGTGTCCATGGAGCTGACGGCCGTCGGCGTCACCACGCCCCAGATCGCCTTCGCGTGCGTGCAGCTGGGGAACCTCGCCGACCACCTCGACGACGTGCTCCGAGGGCGCTTTGGGGGCCGCACGATGTTCGAGGTGCCCCAGACGCTGGTGAACTGAGGGACGGCCCAGCGTGTCGGTGCGAGCGGCGTCGAGATCCGACTCGCTGCCTCAATCGAACAAGTTTGGGGGTTGCCAAGCCCTCGGTGATGGCCTAGACTTCTGGTCCAATGGCGTGTCATTTGACACGCCACTACGCATGTTGGGAAGGCGTGGTCCCGGCATGGGGCCCGACCCGACCGTCGGGCCATCGGAATTCCTGCAATCTACCCACGGGTCGCGCGATCGGCGCGGGCCCATTTCACTGGAGCACTGTGATCTCGTTCGACGCCACTTCTTCACCCTCTGATACCGAGGCCGAGCTGGCGGCCGCCTCGATCGAGCTCGACCCCCAGGCGGCCGAGCTCGAGGCCGAGGAACTGATTGCCGAGCTGCCCGCGGACCCGGAGCCCGAGCCGGCGCCGGCCGCTGCCGAGGAGGTCGAGGCCGACACCTCCGCCGAGGTCCTCGACACCGACGACTCGGTCCGCCTCTACCTGCGCGAGATCGGCCGCGTGCCGCTGCTCACCGCCGAGGAGGAGGTCATCCTCGCCAAGGGCATGGAGCTCGGCGCCCAGGCCAAGAGCGAGCCGTGGAAGGCCATCCTCTCCATCCACGAGTGGACCCTCCACGGCACGGAGGCGGGGGCGCGCGCCAAGGACCGCAAGTACTCCCTGCCCCTCAAGAGCGAGGCGCACCGCGTCGTGGCCGAGGCGCTCCGCTCCGACGACGCCATCGACCTGTACATGACCATGCCTTCGCTCGGCCTGACGGACGGGCTCAAGAAGGCCGAGTCAGACCTGCTCAAGGAGCGGCTCACCCGCGCCTGCGACCTGCGCTCGGTGTACAACGAGCGCCTCGACGTGGAGACCTTCACCGAGGTTCTGGACTGGGTCGAGGGCGAGCTGGCCAAGCCGAACGCGGAGGTCCGCGCGAACACCGCCCTGCGGGCGCTTCGCGACTGGGCGCGCGACGAGGTCGCCTACCCGGCGATCCAGCGGCACCTCGAGGCCGGCCGGGCCGGCGACCTGCTCGACGAGCTGGAGCCGACGCTGCGGGTGCTGGCCAAGGAGTCGCGGGACCACCTGACCTCCGCCAACCTGCGGCTGGTCGTGTCGATCGCGCGCAAGTACATCAACCAGGCGGGCATGGGCCTGCTGGACCTCGTCCAGGAGGGCAACGCCGGCCTGATCCGCGCCGTGGACAAGTTCGAGTACGAGCGCGGGTTCAAGTTCAGCACCTACGCGACCTGGTGGATCCGCCAGGCCATCCAGCGTGGTCTCGCGGACCAGAGCCGGACGATCCGGATCCCCGTCCACATGGTCGAGACGATGGGTCGCGTGGCGCGCGTTGTGCGCGAGCTGTCGACCCAGCTCGGCCGCGAGCCCACCAACGCCGAGATCGCGGCGGCGCTCCCGGACGAGACGCCGGCGATGACGCCGCAGCGCGTCGAGGAGATCCGCAAACTGGGCCGCGAGCCCGTGTCGCTCCAGTCGCCCGTGGGCGACGAGGGCGACGCCGAGCTCGGCGAGCTCATCCCCGACGAGGACGCCGTGTCGCCGCTCGACGTCGTCGCAGACCGCATGCGGCGCGAGCAGATCGAGCACGTGCTCGCCAGCCTCGACCGCCGGGAGCAGCGCGTCCTTCGCCTCCGCTTCGGCCTCGACGACGGCCACGCCCGGACGCTCGAGGAGGTCGGCCGCGAGTTCGGCCTCACGCGCGAGCGGATCCGCCAGATCGAGGTCCAGGCGCTGCGCAAGCTCCGCCACCCGTCCCGGAGCCGCAAGCTCCGGGAGTTCGCCGCGTAGGGCGCTCGCCCCCGAACAACCGCTGCCCAGGCAACCGGCCGCGCCGACTACGGCGCGGCCGGTTGCGTTCTGCGCGATCGGGTGGGCTGGCAGAGGGCGGCGCCGCGCCGTCAGCTCCCGGTTGCCGTGGAGGACGCCGCCGAGCCCGCCGCCGCGGAGCAGTCGTACACGGAGGTGGCCGACCCGTTGACGGTCACGGCCGTGCAACTGGAGGTGACCCAAGACGAGACCTCGGACGAGCTGTTGCCGCCGCCGGGCCCCCCGGCCCGGGCGCCGATCTCGATGAACCGCAGCTGGCCGGAGGCGACGTAGGCCTGCAGCTGCGCAAGCGAGAGGGCGTTGTCGCTGCCCGTGAAGCCGCCAGTGGACATCACGGCGCGACCCGTCGAGAGCTCGATCTGGCCAGCCGTGGTGGAGTCGGACACCGCGACCAGCCATGTCGCGCTGCCCTGGTTCGCCTCCAGGTACGAGAGCACGTCGCTCGAGAGCGAGCTGCCGCCCGGACCGCCCATCCCTCCACCGAACGCCCCGTCTCGGCCAGCGAAGCCGCCACTGGACGCCGTGTTCGGGGCGCCCGGCGGCGCCCCGCCGGCTTGCGCCAGTTGACCGCCGCCGGGCCCGCCGAAGCCGCCATCCCGTCCAGCCGACGGCCCCGCGGAGGGGTCGCCGCCCGAGTAGGCGGTCTGCATCGTGGCGACGGCATACGCCGTGGGCCCGGCCAGCAGCATCGCGAGCCCGAGCCCCGCCGCGGCCACCTGGAGGCCGCGGATGCCTGGGGTCGTGCGGAGGGCGAGCAACGGCACGATCAGCGCCGTCACCGCCAGCACGGCCAACCCGAGCCCGGGCACGAAGGATGGCGTGCGGTCGAGCAGGGTGAGGGCCACGCCGGCCGAGACCACCATCGCCAGGCCGAGCAGCACGCCTGCCCAGCTGTGCCGGGCGCGGGCCTGCCACAGGGCGACCACTCCGCCCCCGACGAGCGCGCCGACCGCGGGCGCCATCGACACCACGTAGTAGCTGTGGATGGTCCCGGACATGAAGCTGTACACGACCGCGGTGACGGCCAGCCAGAGCCCCCACATCACGAAGGCAGCCCGGGCAGGGTCGGTGCGGGTGGCGCGGGCGCGGGCGACGAGCCCGGCGACGAGCCCGACCACGGACAGGGGCAGGAACCAGCCGATCTGGCCGCCCAGCTCCGTGTTGAACAGGCGGAGGACCCCCGGCGTGCCCGAGAAGTTGCCGCCGTTGCCCTGGCCGCCCCCGGCGCTGCCGCCGAAGACCCGGGCGAGGCCGTCATAGCCGAAGACCAGGTTGAGCGCCGTCCCGTTGGAGGACCCGCCCACGAATGCCCGGGAGGAGGCGGGCAGCAGCGTCATCGGGACCACCCACCACGCGGAGGCGGCCGCCACCGACACAGCAGCCACCGCAAGGCCGACCAGGCGGCGGCGCCACGAGCCTCGGCCGGCCACGGCGTACGTGATGGCGAAGGCGGGCAGGACGAGGAACCCCTGCAGGAGCTTCGTCTCGAAGGCGAGGCCCGTGAGGACACCCGCCAATACCAGCCAGCGGAGGCGGTCCGTCTCGAGCGCGCGGACGAGCGCGTAGGCGCCGCCGGTGAACAGCAGGGTGAGCAGGGCGTCGGGGTTGTTGTAGCGGAAGATCAGGACGGCGGCGGGCGTCAGAGCCGTCACCAGCCCTGCGATGATCGAGGCTGGGGAGCCGAACGTGCGCCGAACCGTCGCCATGACCAGGCCGACCGTCGCGACGCCCATGAGGGCCTCGGGAAGCAGGATCGACGCCGACGACAGGCCGAACATCCGGACCGACAGGCCCATCACCATCGTGGCCAGCGGTGGCTTGTCGACGGTGATGAAGTTTGCCGGGTCGACGGAGCCCATGAACCACGATGTCCATGACTGGCTGGCCGCCCAGGCGGCGCCGCTGTAGAAGACGTTGGCGTAGCCGCTCACGGTGAGGTTGACCAGGTAGAGCACGGCGGCAAGGGCCATCACGCCCGCGGTCGCGGGCAGGACCCAGGCGGCGTCGACGGCGCGGTCACGGATGAGCAGTCGGCCGAGGCCGCCCAGCGCGACGGGTGCTCTGGGCCGGCGGTGGTCGGTGGCGGGCGGTGCGATGGAAGCCATGGCGTCACTCCTGGGCGTTGGGCGATGAAGAGGCGGGGACGATCGCCCGCTGGCCATCAGCGGTGATCCAGCTCCGGAGCAGGACGAACCGCGCGACCGTGGCGAGCGCGTTGGCGACGACGAGGACGGCCAGCTCCCAGAGGTGGCCGGCGTGCGGCGCAACGGCACCGAGCACGCTGACGGATGCGGTGGTGATGCCCAAGGCGACCGCAAGGGCGATGAGGCCCCCGACCTGGTCTCGGAGCATGGATCGACCGTCACGGACCCCGAAGGTGAGCCGACGGTTGGCCGCCGTGTTCCCGACCGCGGTCAGGACCAGCGCCACCGCATTCGCCGTGGCGGGACCCGTCGCCGTGCGCAGCGCGAGGTAGAGGACGGCGTAGGCGGCCGTGCTCACCACGCCGATCGCGCCGAAGAGGACGACCTCGCGGCCGAGCCGCCTCGCAACGTGCTGGCGGAGGCTGGCCGGGCGGCCGTCGGGGCGTCTGGGTGACGCCTCGGCGGCCGGCCGATGGGGAGGGGACGCCGGCGCGCCGGCGGCGGTGCCGCGGAGGGTGGTCATCAGGGTCGGCCCGACACCGCGCGGCCGTGGCGGCGCGCCAGCGGCCCGAGGGTGGACGGGGTGGTGTCGGCCTGTGTGTCCATGCCCCGAATCTCGGGCGCCGCCCCTTTCGAACCCGTTACGCGAGATCGCTGTCGGTGAGATGGCCTACGATCCGGGCATGGACCGCAGGGCCGCCATCGCTGCCGTCCGCCTCGCGCTCGCCGCGCTGGCCTCCCTCGCCATCGCTGCGGAGTACGTCGACCGCGCCATCACGGGCGCCCTCAACCCCGTCAACTTCCTCTCGTCGTTCACGGTCCAGAGCAGCCTGATCGCGGTGATCGTGCTCGTGACCGCGGCCGCCAGCTGGCGACGCGGCGGAGGGGCGAGTCTCGACCTTCTGCGCGGCGCTGCCACCGTCTACCTGGCGGTCGCCGCCGTCGTGTTCCCACTGCTGTTCGGCACCGAGGGGGACCCTGGCCCCCCATGGACCGACACGGTGCTCCGCGGCGTGTTCCCCGCGGTGGTCATCGCCGACTGGCTCGTGCTCCCCCCTCGGACGAGGATCTCCTTCCGCCAGTCGCTCGCCTGGTTCGCCTACCCCGTGCTCTGGGTCAGCTTCACGATGCTCCGAGGACCGGCCGCCGGCTGGTACCCGGTCCCAGCGCTGGACCCGGCTGGTGGCGGTGATGCCATGGTCGCCGCCGCCGTCGCCGCGATCTTCGTGTCCAGCTTCGCCCTGTGCCTGATGGTGTCAGCGCTCAGTCGACGGCCGCGCTGGCGATCCTCAGCCGACTGAGCCGCGCCCCCAGCTGACGGTGAACCTGGCGCCGCCGGCGGGCGAGGTGCCGATCCCCCACCTGCCGCCCGTCGCGCGCACGATCGCGTCGCCGATGGCGAGCCCCAGTCCCGCGCCGCCGGTCTCGCCGGCCGTGGCCACCGAGCGGTGGAAGCGGTCGAAGATCCGGGCCCGCTCATCCTCGGGGATGCCCGGCCCCGCGTCGTCCACTGCCACGAAGGCGCGCCCGGATTCCACGCCGACGGTCACGTTCACGGCCCCGCCGTCGGGAGAGTACTTGCAGGCGTTGTCGACGAGCACGCCCACGAGGCGGTCGACCAGCTCTGCGGGCGCGGCGATGACGACGGGCTGCGGCGGCGCGTGGACGGCGAGCTGCAGGTGCCGCGTCTCGGCGACCGCGCTGAACCGGTCGGCGGCCTGGCTCGCCAGCACCCCGAGGTCGATCGGGCCGTCGGAGGGGGAATCGGCGGCGGCGTCGAACCGCGCCAGCCACAGCATGTCCTCGAGCAGCTTCCGCATCCGCCTGGATTCGCGGTCGACCTTCGTGAAGGCGTTGCGGTACCACTCGGCGTCGCGCTGCCCGGCCAGGGCGAGCGAGGTGTGGGCCTCGATCACCGAGAGCGGCGTCCGGAGTTCGTGCGAGGCGTCGGCGGTGAACTCCAGCTGGTGGCGCCGTGCCGCCTCGATGGGCTCGGCGACGCGCTGGCCCACGATGGTGGCGCCGACGAACACGAACCCGAGCAGGAAGGGAGCGATCAGCAGGATGCCCAGGAGGATCGTCTGCTGGGTGTCCGCGACCTGCTGCGTCTCCTGCGCGACGACGACGCGCACCGGTCCCATCTGCTCGCCCGCGATGCGGACGCTGGTCCCGTCGATCGTGGCGTCCTGGGGGCCCGTGACCGTCGCAAGGTTGGCGGGGAGGGCCGGCGTCTGGTTGCCGATCGCGGTGACGGTGCCGTCCGCGGCCACGGTCCAGATCAGCGTCGGCGGTCCGAATGGGCGACCGGGGTCACGCCCGAGGCTGGGCGATCCGTCGCCGGCGGCGCCGCCCGTGGCGTCGCCCGTGCCCCCGGCCGGGACCTGGCCGTTCGGCGGCACACGGGCGAACGCCTGCATGAGCCGCTGGTCGATCTGCGAGGTCAGGTCGCGGGTGGCGAATGCCACCACGCCCGCCTCGATGGCGAGGTACACGACGGCCACCACCCCGGTCGCGGCCAGCGCGACCCGGATGGACTGGCGGCGGACAGCCGGCACGTGGGCCATGGTCATCCGGCTTCGAGCCTGTACCCGGAACCGCGGACTGTCACGACGCGGACGCCAGCGTCGGGCAGCTTCGAACGCAGGCGCGACATCTGGACATCGATCGCGTTCGACCCCAGAGGGTCGGTCTCGTCGGCCCAGGCGTGCTCGGCGATCGCCTTGCGGTCCACGACCGACGGTGATCGGCGCAGCAGCAGCTCGAGGATCCGGTACTCGGTGGCGGTCAGCGAGACCTCGCGGCCGTCGACGCGGACCACGTGCGTGACAGGGTCGAGGGAGAGCCGCCCCGCGCGCAGCACCGGCTGGTCAACCCCGCGCGGACGCCGCTGGAGCGCGCGCACGCGGGCGAGCAGCTCGCCGAAGTCGAACGGCTTGACCAGGTAGTCGTCCGCGCCCGTGTCGAGGCCGCGGATGCGGTCGGCGGGCGTGTCTCGGGCGGTGAGCATCAGCAGCGCGGTGGGCCGTTCGTGGCGGCGCGCCCAGGCGACGACATCGATCCCCTCGGCGCCCGGCATCCGCCAGTCGATGACGGCAACGTCGTACTCGTACCACTTGAGCTGGTCGATCGCGTCGTCGCCGCGGTCGACTGCGTCCACGTGGTAGCCGGCGTCAGTCAGGCCAAGGACGAGGACGTCGCGGAGCCCCTCGTCATCCTCGGCCACCAGCACGCGCATCGATGTCGCTCCCTCGCTCGTTGCCGGTCAGCGCGCGAGCGCCCGCGGCCCGAGCACCATCGTCGCACCCCGGTCGGCCCACCGCCACGTCGCCGCGCCGGCGACGATCGCGAGCGCGAGCGCCTCAATGCCCAGCATCCAGGGCGCCATGGCGTCGGAGCCGGCGGTGAGCGTGTGCGCGAAGGCGAGCGGCCACATCAGGTAGCTCGCCCAGTGGACCAGCCGCCATGCGCGCTGGCCCAGGTGGCGCCGGAGCAGGCTGGTCGCGATGAGCGCGACGACGAGGTACAGCGAGATGACGCCGAGCGCCACCGGCACGGGCTTCCAGGACGAGGCGAGGGGCACCAGGGCGGCGGCCAGCCCGAGCTTCAGGTACGGGTCCATGATCGCGGCCAGGACGTGGACGGCGAGGAACACGCTGGACAGCAGCGAGATGCGGCGGTGCATCTCGTAGTTGAAGAACCGGGGCCAGCCCGCGGCCTGGAAGCGCGTGACCGTGATCAGCCCGAACGCGGCGCTCGCGGTGAGCATCAGCAGCGAGACAATCCCCGCCCCTCGGGCGGCGAACCACAGGATCTGGTCGGACATCTGGGGGTGCTCCTCCGGTGAGCTGGCGGCGGCGGGCCGGGGAGAGGGGTTCCGCCGCCGCGGGGGGTGTTCGTGACGTGAGTGTCGGCGGGCCGACCTTTCGGCCCGATTACAGGTGGACAGCCGGGGCGCAGCCCCGGCCGGATTCCTGCCGGACCCTGCTGCTCAGCCGGTCCGCGGCTCTCGGGCCGTTGGTGCCGGATCGGCTGGAGGGCGGCTGGATTCCGCCCGCGCCGGCTCGTCATCACCAGTGCCGTCCTCCGGCTCTGGCCAGCCGCCGACGCGGACGATCGCCCCGTCCTGGGCGACCAGCCGCGCGGGCAGGCCGGCGGAGGCCAGCCAGTCGAGGGCCGCGGCGCCCAGGACGATGCACGCGGTCGATGCGGCGTTCGCCGCCTCGCAGGTCGCCGCGACCACGGTCGCCGTGCGCCAGAGCGTGTCGGCAGGAAGGCCGGTGCGGGGATCGACGATGTGGTGGACGGTGACGCCATCGGACGTCGACCACCGCCGGACGGTCGTGGACGACGTAGCCAGCCCGCCGCGCTCGATCGCGACCACCTCGCCGGGGCCGTCCGGGTCTGACCGGCTGTCCTCCGCCATCAGGATGCGCCAACCGCCCTCGGGTGCCTTGCCGGCCACCGCGACGTCGCCGCCCAGGCTCACGAGCACGCCGGCGTCGGCGCCGACCGCCTCGAGCGCGGCAGCGGCACACAGGTCGGACGCGAGCCCCTTGCCGGTGGAGCCCAGGTCGAGCTCCACGTCGGTCGGGACGCTCACGGTGCTGGCGGCAGCGTCGAACGCGACCACCGACCAGCCGGGCACGGGAGCCGCCTTGAGCGCCAAGGCGCGCGTGGTGCCGGCGATCTGGTCGAAGTCAGCGTCGTAGCCGGTGATCCGGAGCGCACGGCCCACCGTGGGGTCGACGGCCCCGCCGGTCGCCCGGGCCGCCTCGAGCGAGCCCGCGAGCGCGCGGGCCAGCAGCGGCGACACGCGCACCCGCCTGCCCCTTGCGGCGTTGAGGGCCACCAGCTCGGAGTCCGGCCGGAACCGGGTGTAGGCGAGGTCGACCTCGCCCAGAACCCGCTCCACCGCCGCACGGGCGACCGCGAGGTCCCCGTCACTGACGACGAGGCGGACGCCGGTGCCGATCGCGTGCCAGTCAGCGGTGGCGAGCACGCTCAGGAGCCCCCGGACGAGGCGTGGCCGAAGCCCGATGTGGACGCCACGACCGGCGCGCTGTTGGCCGTGGAGGCGGTCGTGGTGGCGGCAGAGGAGGCGGTGCCCGCCGCGGAGACCGTCGACGAGTAGGCGGCGGCGGCCGTCGCGGCCGTGCCGGAGTAGGTCGCCGCGGCCAGGAAGCCGAAGCCGCTCATGGCGGCCACGCTCAGGGCGGCTGTCCCGATCGTCATCTTGCGCAGCCGGGCGAGGTTTCGGGTTCGCGCCTCGCGGGCCGTGTCGTTGGTGTTCATGGCCCGGATGTTTGATGCCGAACCCTTTCAGCCCGATGACAGGGCGGATGAGACTTCGCCCATGTTGTCTGCGCTCAGTCGCGCACGAGGGTGGCCTCCAGCTGGGCGAGATGCTCCTGGAGATGGTTGACGATCATGCGGTCGCGAACCTGATCGGCGGTCATGGCGCCCAGCTTCGGATGGAGCCCGACGCAGCGGCCCTGCTCGTCGGTGGTGGCGGCGGCGCGGCGCTCCCAGCGGGCGATGCCGTCGTCCACGATGTCGAACAGGTCGCCCAGCGGGTACACGCGGTCCCGCTCGATGATGACCAGCCGCGCCTCGTCGTTGGTGTTGCGCCCGAACGGGACCGGGTCCGCCGGCCCGCGTCCCGCCTCAACGATGATCCCGTGCTGCCCGTACCAGTAGGCGAGCATCTCGGCAACGTGGGCCAGCGACTCGCGTGGTCCCCACGACGCCTCGGGCCCGGTGCCGAAGTCCTCGGCGAGCGCCCACGGGCCCTGCGCGATCACGCCAGGCCGGAGCGAGGCGAACGCCGCGCGGGCGGCGGAGATGCGGGCGACGGCGTCGCTGCGGGTGAGGGTGTCCATGGTCGTAGTGTGGCGGCGTGCGGGGAAGGTGTCACGCGGCCGTGGCGGGCGACGGTCCGGGGCTCGGCGAAACCGGAACCGACTCGGCGGCGTAGACCCTCCTGTCCAGCGTTCCCATGGACAGGAGGACCCTCCATTGCGTCCCGGTCGAGTTATCGCGCCATTCGTCGTGGCGGCCCTCGTCGCCGCGTGCTCGGGCGCCGCGGCCACGCCGTCGCCAAGCACCGCTCCTGCGCCGAGCGCCTCGGTCGCGCCATCGGCCACGGCCGCTCCCGCGTCAGCAGCCCCGTCCCCCGCCGCTCCCCAGTCTTCCGCTGGCGGCTACGGGAAGTACGGCGGCAGCGCGGGCAGCAGCGCCTCTCCCGCCGCCGCATCGGGCGGAGTGGCCCTCGCCCAGACCAGCCTCGGCACCATCCTCGTCGGGCCTGCGGGGATGACCCTCTACATGTTCCTGCCCGACACGAGCACGACATCGGCCTGCACAGGCGCGTGCGCCTCGCTCTGGCCGCCACTGACGGGCGCCCTGCCGTCGCTGGGCACCGGCCTGAGCGCCTCGGACTTCGGGAGCCTGACCCGCAGCGACGGCGCGGCGCAGGTGACGTTCCACGGCCACCCGCTCTACTACTACAGCGGCGACAATGTGGCCGGCAACACCAACGGCCAGGGCCTCAAGGGCAATTGGTACGTGCTGGGTGCTGACGGCAACCCCATCAAGTAGCTGAAGCCGTACATCTGGCGGGGGCCGGGCGGTGTCCCCGGTCCCCGCGTCACCTGCGCCACCGTCTCGGCGCAGCCTGTCTCACGAATCCGAAAGGCAGGCCCCGCCACGATGGCGGCGTGATCGCTTTCGTCGACCGACACCGTGCCGTGGTCGCCCTCCTGTCGCTTGGGCTCGCTGCGCGCTTCCTGCTCGCCTTCGCCCTGTTCCCCATGCAGGGGTACGCCGGCGACCTGTCCCAGTTCTGGCAGTGGGCACAGGCGCTGGCCGCCAACGGGCCGGGCACGTTCTACGCCTCCACGCCGTCAGCCAACTACCCGCCCGCCTACCTCTACGTGCTGTGGGCACTCGGCGCGATCGGCAACCCGGCTCTGCTCAAGCTGCCCCCGATGCTCGCCGACATCGCGATCGGTGCGCTGGTCTACGCGCTGGCGTCCCGATGGCGCGGGCAGCGGGCGGGCCTGGTCGCGACGGCGCTGTTCCTGTTCCTGCCCGTGTCCTGGTACGACTCCGCGTTGTGGGGTCAGGTCGACGCCGTGGGCACAGCCCTCGCGCTGGCGTCCCTCCTCCTGCTCGTCGACGGGTGGTCGGAGGCGTCGCTCGCCATGGCGGCGGTCGCGATCCTGGTGAAGCCGCAGTACGCGATCACCCTGGCGGTGGTCGCCCCGGTGCTCGTGCGGCGGCACCTCGTCCGGATCGGCTCGGGTCCGCAGCCCGCTCTCGGCTCGCGCATGGCACGGGTCGACCGCGCGCTGGGCGGCCTGCTGAGCGACCAGGGCCCGCGTCGGCTGGTGTCGTCCGCCGTCGTCACGGTGATCATCGCCCTGGCCGTCATCCTGCCCTTCGACCTAGCGGCCTACGCGCCCTCGTCCCTCGCCGAGGTGCCTGTCATCGCCCAGGTCGCGGGTCTGGCCGGGCTCTTCGGAAGGCTCGGCAACGAGTTCAGCGTCCTCACCGCGAATGCGTACAACCCATGGGCCCTCGTTGGCGACCCCAGCCTCGCTGCCGTGGCCGCCAGCGGGTCCGGCGGTACGTGGATCGCCGACTCCCTGCCCGTCTGGGGCGGCCTGCCAGCGGTCGTGCTGGGCGGCGGGCTGCTGGCCGGGATCGGGCTGCTCGTGGCAGCCGGGCTCCTGGTGCGCGACAACCTCGTGACGATCCTGCTGGGCTTCACCATCCTCGCCCTGGCGTTCTTCGTCGCTCCCACGCGCGTCCACGAGCGGTACCTGTTCCCGTTCTTCGCGACGGCCGCCATCCTGGCCGCTCCCACGGTCGCCTCGGTGGCCGGGCTCATCAGCGTGGCGCTCCTGAACGCCGCCAACCTGCACGCTGTGCTGAGCGGGGCCCTGCGCGCCTCGTCCGCCGGAGGGTTCGGCAGAAGCGGGTCGGGCGGGCTCGGCGGGGGCGGGCTCGGCGGGGGCGGGTTCGGCGGGGGCGGGTTCGGCGGAGCGCGGGGGCCCAGCGGGGGTTTCGGCGGTGGCGGAGTGTTCACGTCCCTGTCGCTGCCGCTCGGCGACCTCGCCACCAGCCAGGCGGTCGTGGCAGCCTCGGCGGTCGGGCTGGCGATGACGCTCGCCCTGCTGCTTGCGGCGTGGGCGGTGGTCATCCTGGGCGGGCGCCTGCCGTCGCGCTTCGTGACGCCCCTCGCTGTGGGCACCGCCGGGCGCTGAGCTCCTCGCTCGGGCAAGATGGGCCGGAGCCGTGGAGTTGCCGATGCGCACCCGAGCGAAGAGCGATCCGCGAAGCCTGCCAGAGCCGCCGCCCAAGGGCGTCCCGCTCACCGAGGCGACGCTGGCACAGGCCGTTGACCATCTCGCGGCACGGGACGACATCCTCGGCGCCGCGGTGGCCCGCCACGGACGGCCGCCGCTCTGGGCGAGAGAGCCGGGCTTCGCCACACTCGTGCACATCGTCCTCGAGCAGCAGGTCTCCCTCGCCTCGGCCCGGGCCGCCTTCGACCGGCTGCGCGCCGCCCGCGACCCGCTGAGCCCAGCGGCGTTCCTCGAGCTCGACGACCGAGCGCTCCTCGAGATCGGCTTCAGCCGCCAGAAGGCGCGCTACGCCCGCGAACTCGCGAGGGCGGTGTCCGACGGGCGCCTCGTCGTCGAGGCGCTGCCGTCGCTCGACGACGCCGCCGTGGACGCACAGCTCACCCAAGTCCCGGGCATCGGCCCGTGGACGGCGACGATCTACCGCCTGATGGTGCTCGGTCGACCCGACGCCTGGCCCGTGCACGACATCGCCCTCGCGCAGGCCGTGGCCGACCTGCAGGGCCTGGTTGCTCGTCGCCCCGACCCGGTCGAGATGGCTGGGCTCGCCGACCACTGGCGGCCGTGGCGGGCGGTCGCCGCCCGGATCCTGTGGCACCACTACCTGTGTACAGCCAGCAGTCGGCGGAAGCGTGCTTAGGTCACGCAATGGCCCGGCACCACTGCCTGGGCACCGCTCAAGGAGTCCCAGACTGCAACCATGGCGGCCAAGCCC
>JBJKRU010000002.1:0-7196 GCA_046704485.1 Candidatus Limnocylindrales bacterium
GCTCGCCGCCGTGTCGGGCCTCGTCGCCGCGGCGGCCGCGCTGGCGGCCGGTGTGCTCGTCGCCGGGCTGGTCCGCGGCATACCCTCCCCGATCGCCGCGGTCGGGGCCGCGGCCATCGACTTCGCGCCTCCGGGCAGCAAGGACGTGGTCGTCGGCCTGTTCGGCACCAACGACAAGGCGGCGCTCCTGCTCATCGTGACGGCGGCCGTGCTGGCGGCCGGCGCACTGATCGGCCTGGTCGCCCGTCGGCGCACCGCGCCCGCCGGCTGGCTGGTGGTGGCGCTCGTGGGGGTTGGCGCGCTCGCGTCACTGCGCGACCCGACCGCGGCCGGGCCACTCGTCGTGGTCGCCGCGGCGCTCGAGGCGGGTCTGGGCCTCCAGGTGCTCGTCACGCTCGTGGACGCCGCCCGGCCATCCGCGCTCGGACCGGGAATGACCGGCGTCGAGGTGCCCGGCGCCGCATCGGCGGCTGCCAGGTCGCGACGCGCATTCCTGCTCGAGGCGGGCGTGATCGGGTTCCTGGCGGTCGCCGGGGGCGCCATCGGGCGGATCCTGCTCAGTGGACGCGCGGCCGCCGAGGCCAGCGCCTCGCTCAACGGCTCCTCATCCGGGGCCATCACGATCCCCCAGGCCGTGGACCCGGTCCCCAGCCCCGGGCCGGATGCCTCCTTCAACATCCCCGGCATCACGCCGGTCGTGGTTCCCGACAACCAGTTCTACCGGATCGACACCGCGCTCATCACGCCGTCGGTGGACATCGGCTCCTGGAACCTGCGGGTCTACGGGATGGTGGACAAGGAGGTCAACCTCGACTTCGAGCAACTGGTCCAGCTCCCGCTGATCGAGCAGTGGGTGACCATCGCCTGTGTGAGCAACGAGGTCGGCGGCAATCTCGTCGGCAACGCCAAGTGGACCGGGCCGAAGCTCTCCGACGTGCTCGACATGGCGGGCGTGCAGCCCGGTGCGACGCAGATCGTGCCGCGCTCGGTGGACGGCTGGACGGCTGGCTTCCCGACGTCGTGGATCCGAGATCCCGCCCATCCCCGCGACGCCATCATCGCCGTCAAGATGAACGACGCCCCCCTCCCCGCCGAGCACGGCTTCCCCGCCCGCCTGATCGTCCCGGGACTGTACGGGTACGTATCCGCCACCAAGTGGCTCACCGAGATCGAGCTGACCACGCTCGAAGCCGTCGACGCCTACTGGGTGCCGCGCGGCTGGGCGAAGGAGGCGCCGATCCTGACCCAGTCACGGATCGACGTGCCGGGCAGCGGGGCCCAGGTCCAGGCCGGCCCGGTTGCCGTGGCCGGGGTGGCGTGGGCCCCCGACCGGGGGATCAGCAAGGTCGAGGTGAGCATCGACCAGGGTCCATGGCAGGCGGCCACGCTCGCGACCGAGCTCTCCGCTGCCGCCTGGGTCCAGTGGAAGTACGCGTGGCAGGCGACGACCGGTCACCACACGATCTCGGTCCGCGCCACCGACGGCACCGGCGCGGTGCAGACGGCCAGGATCACGCCACCCGCGCCCGACGGCGCCCGCGGCCACGACACGATCGACGTGTACGTCGCCTGACGCCGGCGTCGAGCGGACCCTGCAGGGAGCCCACCGAGGCGCCAGGAGCCGCGAAAAGGCCGCGCCGCGCGGAGTTCGGGTAACCTCGTTCGCCTGATGCCTCGACGACGCCACCTCTTCGACGCGCCCGACCGCTTCGTCACCGGCACGGTCGGCGAGCCCGGCAACCGCACCTTCTTCCTGCAGGCGCGCGAAGGCGAGCGGGTGGTGTCCGTCTCGCTCGAGAAGGTGCAGGTGGCGGCTCTCGCCCAGCGGCTCCTGGAGCTGCTCGAGGAGCTGGAGCGCCGTGGGGTGGGCGACGCGGCCGAGATCGAGGGCGAGGTCGGCGACACGGGCCCGATGGACGAGCCCGTCAACGAGGCCTTCCGGGCGGGCACGCTGACGCTCGGCTGGGACACCGTCGACGAGCTGGTGATCTTCGAGGCCCGCGAGATCGCCGAGGACGAGGAGGCGGACGAGGAGGACGACGACAGCGAGGACGGGCCCGACGTCTTCCGTGTCCGGCTGTCACCGGCCGAGACGCGCCGCTTCGTCGCCCGCGCGATCCGGGTCATCGCTGCCGGGCGGCCGCCGTGCCCGCTGTGCGGGCAGCCGCTCGACCCGCAGGGACACCTCTGCCCTCGCCGGAACGGCCACCTCCTCAACTGACGCGACGACCATGGCGGACGAGGAGGGCGCGGCGGCCGGCAGGGGAGGCCCCGGCCCGAGATCCAGCGCCGACGCGGACGACGCGCTCGACGGCGACGCGCTCGAGGAGGAGCTCGCGGAGGAGCTCGGCGACGAGGAGGAGGCCGAGGAGGAGGCCACTGCCACCTCGATCGAGTCGCTCGGCCTGCCGATGCCGGTGCTGCCCGAGGACGAGGCGCTGGCGCTCCTGGCCGACGGCGACCTCGAGTTGATCGGCCGCCTCTGGGTGTCGTCCAACAACGCGCTGCTCGGCGTGGTGCGCGGCGGCGGCGTCGAGGCCGCCGTGATCCACAAGCCCGTCGCCGGCGAGCGGCCGCTGTTCGACTTCCCGGACGGGACGCTCGCGCGCCGCGAGGTGGCCGCCTTCCTGACCTCGCAGGCGACCGGCTGGGGGATCGTCCCGCCGACCGTGCTCCGTCGCGGGCCCCTCGGGGAGGGCATGCTCCAACTGTGGATCAGGACGGATCCTGAGGTCGACCCGGTCGAGCTCGTGACGTCGGCCGATCCGCGCCTGCGGCGGATCGCGGTGTTCGACGCGGCAGTCAACAACACCGATCGCAAGGCAGGACACCTGCTTCCCGTGCCCGGCGGCCGCATTTACGGCGTGGATCACGGCGTCACGTACTCGCCGGTGCCGAAACTGCGCACCGTGCTCTGGGCGTGGCGCGGCGAGAGGTTCGCCGACGACGAGCTGGAGGTGCTGCAAGGGCTGGGTGCCGATCTCAAGGGCGGCCTGGGCGCCGACCTCGGTGCGCTGCTCGACCCCATCGAGATCCAGGCGACGGCCCGCCGGATCGACCGCCTCGTCGCCTTCGGCCGGTTCCCCCACCCGGACCCGAACCGCCCCGCCCTCCCGTGGCCGCCGGTGTGAGCGTGGTCCCAGCCCGAGCGTGGCCGGCGGTCCCAGCCCGAGCGTGGTCCTAGCCTGAGCGTGGCCGGCGGTCTGAGGCTGCTGCCGGTCGGGAGCGAGGCGGTCTGAGCGTGGTGCCGGTCTGAGGCTGGTGCCGGGCCGCGTCGTGGCAGGCCGCATCCGGTGCGGTCCATCCAGAGCCCGTCTCGGGAAGGTTCCGATCAGGCGGAACCATCCCGCCCCAGGGTGATACCGGAGGTCGAGGCGCCGCCGGGCGTCCACGCTGCCATCTCGCGAGTGGCACGATGAACGGATGCGGAGCTGGAACGGATGGGGCGAGGAGGGCGACGCGACGACCGTCGGGCCGGGCGGCCGCCGTCTCCTCGAGTTGAGCATCGGGCCGGGGTCTGCGCCCCGAGACGCGTCGCTGGCCGAGGTCGTCGCCGCCGTGCCCAGTTCGCGCCTGGAGCCGGTCGATGCGCTGCGGCTGACCACGGACCCCGAGACGCGCGTCCGGCGGGCCCGCGGCCAGTCACTTCCGGACCTCGCCTCCCTGCGCTACGGGCGCCTCGACGCGGTGCCCGACGCGGTGGCGCGTCCAGCGGTGGCGGCCGATGTCCGCGCGCTCATCAACCACGCCCGAATCGTCGGCGCGCGGCTGATCCCTTGGGGCGGGGGCACGAGCGTCGTCGGCGGCGTGAGCGCCCGCCCGGGTCCGGACCCCCTGATCACGGTCGACCTCGGCGCGCTCGTCGGCGTGCGCGGCGTGGACGAGGAGAGCGGCCTGGTCACGGTCCTCGCCGGGACGACGGGCCCCGCGCTGGCCACGCTGCTGGCAGGTCACGGCCTCGTCGTCGGCCACGAGCCCCAGAGCTGGGAGCTCGCGACCGTCGGCGGCTGGGTGGCCGCCCGTGGATCGGGGCTCAGGAGCCTGGGCAGCGGCCGGATCGAGCAGCTGTTCGCGGGCGGCACGCTCGAGGCGCCGGCGGGCACGCTGGTGATGCCGGCCCACCCGGCGTCGGCTGCCGGTCCGGACCTCCGCCAGCTCGTCCTCGGCTCCGAGGGGCGCCTCGGCTTCCTCACCGAGGCGGTCGTCCGCGCCACCCCGCACGCCGAGGTGGAGCGGATGGAGGCGTGGGCCCTGCCCTCCTGGCCAGCGGGGCTCGAGGCGGTGCGCCAACTCGTCCAGGCGCGACCCGGCCTGTCGCTCCTGCGCCTTTCGACGGCAGCCGAGACCCGCACGCTGCTCGCCTTCGCCGACAAGCCCACCCAGACGCGTGCCCTGAGCGCTTACGTGCGAGCCCGGCGCCGGCCCGCAGACTGGGTGCTGGTGCTCGCCGGCGTGGCCGGACGACGGCGTACCGCGCAGTCCGCCGGCGCAGAGGCCAAGGCGATCCTCGGCGCCCACGGCGGGATGCGGCTGCCGGCCCTGGCGGAGGCATGGTCGCGCACGCGCTTCCGCTCGCCGTACCTCCGCAACGCGCTCTGGTCGGCCGGGTATGCCTCGGACACGCTCGAGACCGCGACCGACTGGGCACGGGTGCCCGCCCTTGTCGCCCGCATCGAGGCGGCGCTCGAGGCGGCGCTCGCGTCGTCGGGCGAGCGCGTGCACGTCTTCACCCACCTGTCGCACCTCTACCCTTCGGGCTCGAGCCTGTACGTGACGTACGTGTTCCGGCTGGCTCGGGACCCGGACGAGACGCTCGCGCGATGGCAGGCCCTCAAGGCGGCGGCCAGCGAGGCGATCGCGGCCGACGGCGCGACGATCAGCCACCACCACGGTGTGGGTGTCGACCATGCGCCGTACCTTGCCCGCGAGAAGGGGCCGCTCGGCATGGCGGCCCTGCAGGCCGTCGTCCGGACCTTCGACCCCGAGGGCCTGATGAACCCGGGCGTGCTGCTGGACGGCCCCCGGTGAGCGCTGCCGACCGCCTCCTGAGCCTCGACGTCGGCACGCAGAGCGTGAGGGCGATGGTGTTCGATCCCGCCGGCAACCTCGAGGCCCGTGCCAAGATCCCCATCGAGCCCTACGCGCCCGGCCCGCCAGGCTGCTGCGAGCAGGACGCCGAGCTGTACTGGCGTGCGCTCGGGGAGGCGACTGGCGCGCTGTGGCAGCTGCCCGGGGTGGACAGGGCGACGATCGCAGGCGTCGCGGTCACGACCCAGCGCGGCACCGTGGTCCCCACCGATGAGGCGGGCGTGCCGCTCCGCCGGGCCATGGTCTGGCTGGACCGCTGCCGCGCCGAGGGGCTGCCCCGGATCGGCGGCAAGTGGGGCCTCGCGTTCAGGGCCGCGCGCGCCACCGAGACCGTGGCGACGTTCCAGGCCGAGGCCGAGGCCAACGTGCTCGCCCGGACCGAGCCCGAGCTGTGGGCGCGCGTCCGCCGCTACCTGCTGCTCTCGGGCTTCCTCGTCCACCGCTTGACCGGTCGGTTCGCCGACTCCGTCGCAGCCCAGGTGGCGTACCTGCCATTCGACTACAAGGCCCTCGGCTGGGCCGACCCGGGCGACTGGAAGTGGCTGGCCGTCCCGATTCGGCGGGAGTGGCTCCCCGACCTCGTCCGGCCCGGCGAGGTGATCGGCACCATCACGCCTGCCGCGGGCGAGGCGACGGGCATCCCGCCTGGGCTGCCCCTCGTCGCCGCCGCTGGCGACAAGGCGTGCGAGGTGCTCGGCTCGGGCGCCTTGGAGCCGCATGTCGGCGCCATCTCGCTGGGCACCACGGCCACGTTCAACACGACGCACCGACGGTACATCGAGGTGATCCCGCTGGTGCCGCCGTACCCGGCTGCCGTGCCCGACGCCTACAGCCTCGAGGTCCAGATCTTCCGCGGCTTCTGGATGATCGAGTGGTTCAAGCGCGAGTTCGGGACCGCCGAGGTGGCACGCGCCCGCGAGCTCGGCGTGGAGACGGAGTCCCTGTTCGACGACCTGGTCGCCGCGACGCCGCCCGGGTCGCAGGGCCTGGTGCTCCAGCCGTACTGGTCGCCAGGGGTCCGGATCCCGGGCCCCGAGGCCAAGGGCGCCGTCATCGGCTGGGGCGACGTCCACACCCGCGCCCACCTGTACCGGGCCATCCTCGAGGGGCTCGCCTACGCGCTGCGCGAGGGCATGGAGCGGACGGGCCGGCGGACGAAGGTGCCGGTCACCGAGATCCGCGTTTCGGGTGGCGGGAGCCAGAGCCCGGCCGCGGTGCAGCTGGTCGCGGACGTCTTCGGGCTGCCGGCCAGGCGGCCCCACACGCACGAGACGAGCGGCCTCGGCGCCGCCATCGACGCGGCGGTTGGCCTCGGGCTGCACCCGTCGTTCGCGGCCGCCGTGGCCTCCATGACGCGGACGGCCGAGACGCGCGACCCTGACCCGGCCGCCCACGTGATCTACGAGGACTTGTACCGGACGGTCTACCTTCGGCTCTACGAGCAGCTGCGGCCGCTGTACCGCGAGATCCGACGCATCACCGGGTACCCGCCCGAGGTCTAGCGCCCGGGCAGCCGCCCGCTGTGTGCCGCGAGGGCAGCCTCGCCGGCGCGGCCGTTCTGCGACCAGATCCCATCGCGGCCGGGGCCCCCGGGAAGGCGCACAGCCAACGGCCTGGCCGTCATCGGGCGAGGAGGACGGGTGCTCCTGGCGCGGCTCGGGTCTGGCCGCCCGCGCCGCGGCCGACCTCCCGACGATGGGGCTCCGGCTATGTGTCGACAAGCGGCGTAGAGTGGCGCGCTCTGGATGGAACAGGGGTCGGGAGTCACGGCGTGCGTGTGGTGCTGACGAGCTGGGGGTCGCGCGGGGACGTCGAGCCGCTTGCGGCCCTCGCGCTCCGGCTGCGCGAGATGGGGGCAGACGTCCGGGGGTGTGTTCCGCCGGACGAGGAATACACGGCGCTCTTCGCCCGCGCCGGCGTGAGGCCGGTCGCGCTCGGCCCTTCCACGCGGTCGATCGTGGACCGGGTGAGGGCGCCCTCGCCGGAGGCGGCGTTCGCGCTGGCGTCCGACCTCGTCGAGGCGCGCTTCGAGACGCTCTCCGTGGCGGCCCGCGGCGCTGACGTGATCGTCGCGACCGGCCTCATGCCGGCCGGTGCGCGGGACGTCG
>JBJKRU010000003.1:0-4459 GCA_046704485.1 Candidatus Limnocylindrales bacterium
GCTCTGGGTTGGCGAGGCGTGCCGGTCCGGCGGGCGGCGCGTCGTCTGACTGGGCGGCGGCGGGGGCGCCCCACTCGCGCTCGACGCCGTCGTCGGGGCGGGGAGGTCCCTCGAATGGCGGCAGCGATGCCCATGGGACCTCGATGTCGTGGGTGGCGCCGGGATCGCCCGTGTCGACCAGGCGGACGTCGACCCCGTCCGCGGCGAGGTGGCCGAGGAGATCGGCGAGCTGGAGGCCCGGCTCGACGCCGGCCAGCTGGTCGAGCGAGGAGATCGGGACGAGCGCGGGCCAGCCGGGCACGCCGCCATAGGCCGGCCGGAGGATCACCTCAGGGTCATCGCCGTGGGCCTCGATCAGGGTCGTGACGGTCTCGGCGTCCGCCCACGCGCTCTGCACTGGCCACACGAGCGCGGCGCTCGTCGCAGCCACGAGACGGGCGGCACCCGCCAGGCCGGCGGCAATCTCCCGGGCAGGCCCGCGCCCTGCCGTCGGCTCGAGGATCGTCACCTCTCCGGTCGCCAGCACGGCAGCCACCGTGCCGTCGGGGTCGTGCGCCACCACCACGACCGGCGTGGCCCCCCCGGCCCACGCGCTGTCCGCGATCCGGCGCACGGCGGCCGTTCCGTCCGCATCGGCGAGCGCGGACTCCTGCGATCCGGCGAGGACCACGGCGGCGACGGTCATCGGGGCTTCTCCTGCACGGAGACGAGTGTAGCCAAGGCGCGTCCTCCGGAAGGGTGCACGGCGCCAGAGCGCCGGGCACGCCGCCAAGGCGTCGGTGGGCGCCTTCGACGCGGGGACGCCCGCTCGCGATGGCCCGCGGGGGCTGGCGCGGGTCGCGGTCGCGGTGACGGGTCGCGGTCGGGATTCGACGGTATGTGCAACACTTGCGCCGCCCATGAGCGACACGCCCGGCACCGCTGTGCCCACCACCCAGGCCGCGTCCGTCCGCGCCGACCTGCGCAACGTGGCGATCGTCGCCCACGTGGACCACGGCAAGACCACTCTCGTCGACGCGATGCTGCGCCAGACGGGCGTCTTCCGCGCCAACCAGGCCGTGGTCGATCGCGTGATGGACTCCATGGACCTCGAGCGCGAGAAGGGGATCACCATCCTCGCGAAGCAGACCACGATCGAGTTCGACGGCGTCCGGCTCAACATCGTCGACACGCCGGGCCACGCGGACTTCGGCGGCGAGGTTGAGCGCAGCCTGCTCATGGTCGACAGCGTGCTGCTCCTGGTCGACGCGGCCGAGGGGCCGCTGCCCCAGACGCGCTATGTGCTCCAGAAGGCCATGGCGCGCCGGCTGCCGGTGGTGGTGGCGCTCAACAAGATCGACCGCTCGGACGCTCGTGCCGCCGAGGTCCTCGACGACGTCTACGAGCTGTTCATGGACCTGGGCGCCGACGAGCACCAGATCGAGTTCCCGGTGGTCTACACGAACGCCAAGGCGGGCACCGCGACGCGCGACCTGGCCCGGCCGGGGACGGACCTGCGGCCGCTGCTGGAGCTGCTGGTGTCGGTGACGCCGGCCCCGTCCTACGAGGCGGGCCACCCGCTCCAGCTGCTGGTGACGAACCTCTCGGCGAACGACTACGTGGGGCGCATGGCGGTGGGCCGCATCCGCAACGGCACCATCCGGGTGGGCCAGCGGGTCACGGTCGTGCGCGACGAGGCGGAGGACCCGGCCGGCTCGGTGGAGCCCGGCCGCACGGTGATCCTCTCCGGAACCGTCACGAGCCTCCAGACGGCGGTGGGCATGGAGCGGGTGGACATCGCCGAGGCCGGGCCGGGCGAGATCGTGTCGGTGGCCGGCCTGCCCGAGGTGACGATCGGCGACACGCTGACCGATCCCGTCGACCCGCGGCCGCTGCCGCGCCTCGACGTCGACGAGCCCACCCTGCGGATGACGTTCGGCGTCAACACCTCGCCGCTGGGGGGCCGCGACGGGAAGTTCGTGACGTCGCGCCAGATCAAGGCGCGGCTCGACCGCGAGGTGCTGGGCAACGTCTCGATCCAGGTCCGCCCGACGGAGTCCGGGGACACGTTCGAGGTGCGCGGCCGGGGCGAGCTCCAGCTGGCGGTGCTCATCGAGCAGATGCGCCGTGAGTCGTACGAGCTGACCGTGAGCCGACCGGAGGTGATCCTCCACGAGGTGGCCGGAGAGGTTCACGAGCCCTACGAGCGGATCACGATCGACATCCCTCCCGACTACATCGGCGAGGTGCAGCAGGCGATGGCGGGCCGCAAGGGCCGCCTTGAGCAGATGAGCACCGACGCTGACGGGCGCGTGCGGATGGAGTTCGTGCTGCCCGTGCGCGGGCTGATCGGCTACCGCGGCCAGCTGCTCACCGACACCCGGGGCACCGCGCTGCTCCACCAGATCGGCGAGGGGTACGGGCCGTGGGCGGGCGAGGTGACCCACCGCACCAACGGGGTGCTCGTGTCGGACCGCGCCGGAACGTCCAACGCCTACGCCCTGTTCAACCTCCAGGACCGCTCGGAGCTGTTCATCGGCGCCGGAGTGGACGTCTACGAGGGGATGATCGTGGGCGAGAACGCCCGCTCCGGCGACATGGACGTCAACGCCTGCAAGGAGAAGAAGCTCACCAACATCCGGACCCACGCCCACGATGAGGCCCTGCGGCTGACCCCGCCCCGTCCGCTGACGCTGGAGAGCGCGATCGAGTTCATCGGCGCGGACGAGCTCGTGGAGGTGACGCCCTCGGCGATCCGCCTGCGGAAGCGGCTGCTGGGCAAGCAGGATCGCGAGAAGGAGCGGGGCCGGGCGTACGACCTGGCACGGGCGTCGGAGCGCGGGTAGCTCAGGGAGCGTGCGAGGCGGCCCGCAGCCGTCCCCCCTGCCGGGCCCCGGCGCCGCGCGGTCGTACAATCCGCGACGATGGCGATCTACCTCGACCACGCCGCCACGACGCCCGTCCGACCCGAGGTGCTCGAGGCGATGCTGCCGCTCCTGGGCGGCACGTTCGGCAACCCCTCCTCGGCCCACCTCTTCGGCCGCGCTGCGCGGGAGGCGCTCGACGACGCCCACGAGCGCCTGGCCCGGGCGATCGGCGCGGACGCGCGCTAGATCGTGTTCACGAGCGGGGGCACCGAGGCGACGAACCTCGCGATCAAGGGCGCCGCGTGGGCGGGCCGGCCGCGCGGCCACCGGCTCGTCACCACGGCCGTCGAGCACCATGCGACGCACCACGCGCTCCGCCACCTGGAGAAGTTCGGCTTCGAGGTGGTTGCGGTCGGCGTGGACCGCTACGGGCGGGTGGACCCCGACGAGCTCGACCGTGCGCTCAGCGACGGCACCACCCTCGTGTCCGTGATTCTGGGCAACAACGAGGTGGCCACGCTGCAGCCGGTCGCGGAGATCGCGGAGCGCGTCCGGGCGCGACGAGGCGTCCTGCTCCACCTGGACGCCGTCCAGGTGGCGCCGTGGGCTGAGTTCGACGTGGCGGCCCTGGGGGCGGACCTCGTCTCCCTGGCGGCGCACAAGATCGAGGGCCCCAAGGGCGTCGGCGCCCTGTGGATCAAGCGCGGCACGCACCTGCTGGCGCAGCAGCACGGGGGCGGCCAGGAGCGGCACCGCCGGGCGGGCACCGAGAACGTCGCCGGGGACGTCGGCATGGCGAAGGCGTTCGAGCTGCGGGCGGCGGAGCGCGGGGAGGTGGTGCCCCGAGTGCGCGCGCAGCGCGACCGGCTGACGGCCGCCGTGCTCGCGAGCGGGCTGGCCGAGCCCACCGGCCATCCCACCGACCGGCTTCCGCACATCGCCTCGTTCGTCGCCCGGGGTATGGAGGGCGGATCGGTGGCCCTGGCCCTCGATCTCGAGGGAATCGCCATCTCCACCGGATCGGCCTGCGCGTCCGGCTCCACCGAGGTCAGCCACGTGCTGACGGCCATGGGGTACCCGGCCGATGAGGCGCGCGGCCAGTTGCGGATCTCGGTGGGGCGGACCACCACCTACGCGGAGTTGGACGAGGCGTGCCGGGTCGTGCCCGCCGTCCTGGCCCGAGTCGCCGAGGGGAGCCCCATCGCGTCGGTCGCCGGGGCGCCCGGCTCGACGTGACCCAGGCCGGGACCCCGATCCTGGCCGGCGTCGATGCGGCCTCCACCAAGTCTGCGGTGCTGGCCGTCCGGCCCGACGGACAGGTGGCGGGACGGGCTGACGGCGCCGGGGCGAGCCCCAAGCGCCACGGGCCCGAGCTTGCCGCACAACGGATCGCGGAGCTCGTGCTGGCGGCCGCCGGCGAGGTGCCGGCGCTCACGTTCGTGGCGGGCGCCGGCCTCGACCGCCCAGAGCACGCGCGAGCGCTCGAGGCTGCCGTCGCAGCCCGCCTGGCGGGCGGCCGGGTGATGGCGGCGAACGACACCATGGCGGTCCTGCGCTGCGGCACCCCCGACGGCATCGGCCTGGCGGTGCCCGTGTCGACCGGCGGCAACGTG
>JBJKRU010000004.1:0-4362 GCA_046704485.1 Candidatus Limnocylindrales bacterium
TGGCGGTAGCCGATCACTCCCAGCCGCGGTCGGCTCATGCGTGCGAAGCCACAACCCGCAAGGGCCCACCAGCCCGTGGATGCCTCTTGACAGGGGCGTATTTGTCAACCCCTTGACATGGGGGTACAGTCCCGGCCACGCGGCTTGTCAAGACTTGACAAGCCCGTACGTGTCTCCGCCGGTTCGCTGGCGGCGACCGGGGACAGGAGCAGCGATTGGCCGTCGGCGTCGTGGCCGAGATCAAGGGGCGGCTCCCCGTTGCGGACGTGGTGGGGGAGACGGTCCAGCTGAAGAAGGCTGGCACGACCCTCAAGGGCCTGTGCCCGTTCCACGGCGAGAAGACCCCCTCCTTCGTCGTGACGCCCGCGCGCGACACGTGGCACTGCTTCGGCTGCGGCAAGCATGGCGACATCTTCACGTTCGTCATGGAGCGCGACGGCGTCGGCTTCCCCGAGGCACTCAACCAGCTGGCCGCGCGCGCCGGCGTGGAGCTCGACGAGCGGACCAAGCGCGAGGACGCCCGCAACGCGCGCCTGCGCGAGGTCATGGAGGCGGCGATCGCCTTCTACCACGCGGTCCTGACGAAGTCGAAGGCGGGCGCGCCCGCGCTCGAGTACCTCCACGGCCGCGGCTTCACCGACGAGGCGATCGAGAAGCACCAGCTCGGCTGGGCACCGGTGGGCTGGGACACCTTGGCCCGAACCTTGGCCTCGAAGCGCCAGGTGGCGCCCCAGGAGCTGCTCGACTGCGGCCTTGCCAGTCCCCGTCAGCGGGGTGGGGGCGTGTACGACCGCTTCCGCGAGCGCGTCATCTTCCCGATCCGCGACCAGAACGGCCACGCCGTGGGCCTGGGCGGCCGGATCCTGGGCAAGGAAGGAGCGGGCGAGGACGGCCGGGACCGCGGGCCGAAGTACCTCAACTCCCCGGCGACCCCGCTGTTCGACAAGAGCCGGACGCTGTACCTGATCGACCGCGCCAAGTCGGCGATCCGCAAGACCGGCCAGGCCGTGATCGTCGAGGGGTACACGGACGCCCTGATGGCCCACCAGGCCGGCTTCGACAACGTGGTGGCCAGCCTGGGCACAGCGCTGACCCCCCAGCAGGTCGCCCTGATCACGAGGTACGCGAAGCGCATCGCGCTCGCCTACGACGTCGACGCGGCGGGCGAGAAGGCCGGCACCTTCGGTGCGACGGCGCTGGAAGAGCTCATCCGCCAACTGGCCCGCGACGACAGCGGCGTCGAGCTCGACGACGTGCGCGTCGTGCAGCTGCCGGAGGGCAAGGACCCCGACGAGGTGGTCCGCGACGAGTCCGACCGCTGGCGCGAGGAGGTCCGCACCGCCCGCCCCATCGTGGACCACCTGATCGACGTCCACGCGCGCGCGCACGACCTGCGCACGCCTGGCGGCCAGGCGCGCTTCGTCGACGCGGTGCTTCCGATCATCCGGAACCTGCCCAACCCGGTGATGCGTGACGCGTACCTCGCGCGCGTCCGACTGGTCAGCGGGGTGGAGGAGCGGACCCTGCTCGAGGCAATGCACCGGCGGACCGACCGCGAGCGCGGCGGGTCGGGTCCCGGCGACGGCCGCGACCGCTTCACGGCCGAGGCGGTCACTCGCGCCCCCGACGCGCTGCCGATCACCGAGATCCTCCGCGGCGTCTCGCGCACCGAGCAGGAGTTGCTGCGCCTGGCGCTGCTGGTCCCCGAGGCCCACGACCGCGTGCTCGACGGCGTTGGGCCCGACCGCCTTCCCAGCCTGCTCGCGCGCGAGCTGTTCCGGGCCGTGCTGGAGGCGCGCGCCCCGGACGACCGGGGCGTCCGCCCACCGTGGTCGCTTTCCAAGGTGCTCGACGCCGCCGACGAGGAGAGCCGCGCCCTCGGCCAGGCGCTCGTCTCGCGCGAAGGCCCCAACCCGCGCGATCTCTCCGACCGCGCGCTCGCCTACGAGGTCGAGCGCCTCGTGCTCGAGCTCGACGACGCGGACTGGCACGAGCGCTCTTCCTACAACCGCGATGCCACAGCCGACGCGGAGCGCGACGGTGACCGCGAGGCCGTCGGCCGGCTCCTCCTCGAACGCCGCCTGCTCAACGAGCAGCGCCGGTCGCTCGACCGCCGGCGCAACGACACCCGCCTGCTCGGTCGAGCGGAGGTGCCGGCACGTTGACCCGCCCGTTTCCGTCCACTCGAAGACTTGTCCACCCCATCGAACCCTCAATCGTCCCGAGCGTCCCAGCAGCGTCATCACCGGAGGTCCTGCGGCCATGACCGATCCCATCGACAAGCAGCTGGTCGAGGCGGTCCTCGCCGCCCGCCCGCGCCGCACGCGTCGTGAGGCCGAGGAGGCGAAGCTCGCGATGGCGAGGCCGAAGAGAGGCGCATCGCCGGTGTCAGACGGCGAAGGCGAGGACGATGCTGGGGCCGAGGTGGACGAGGACCTCGACGCGCAGCTGGAGGACGAGCTGGACATCGACATCGAGTCCGATGACGGCGAGCCGGGGCCGGCGGAGCTCTCGATCGAGCTCGTGAGCGAGGAGGCGATCGAGGGCGTCGCGGTTCCGAAGGGCGTGGACGCGCCGTCGGGGCTGTCCTCGACCGAGGTCGAGGAGCCGTCGGCCGAGGAGCTCGAGGCGCTCAACGCCGACATGATCGGGATCGACGACCCGGTCCGCATGTACCTCAAGGAGATCGGAAAGGTCGCCCTGCTGACCGCCGAGGAGGAGGTGGTGCTGGCCAAGGCCATCGAGCTCGGCGAGCAGATCATCGAGGAGCCCTGGAAGGCCGTCGTCTCACTCCACGAGTGGACGCTCCACGAGACCGAGCGCAAGACGCGGACCGCGAAGCCGCAGCACCGCCTGCCGTTCGGGCCCGAGACCCACAAGATGGTCGCGGACGCGATCGCCGCCCCCGACGCCGCCGACCTGCTGGCCCCGTCGCCGGACTTCCACCTCATCAAGGCGGGCAAGGACGCGCAGTCGGACGGCACGCTCGCCCTGCTCAAAGAGGCCCGGTCCCTCCTCTCCACGTACGCCGACGCGCCGACGCCCGAGAACTTCGTGACGCTGCTCGACTGGTCGTACCTCTCGGTCCACAACGGCGACCTCGACTCGCGCGACAACCCCGGGCTGCGGGCCATCTACGACTGGAGCCGCGACGAGGTGGCGTTTCCCGCGGTCGAGCGCTGGGTGGAGGCCGGCAACGACTCCGACCTGCTCCGCCGCATGGGCTTCGACCCCGAGGTGCCGCCGCAGACCAAGATGCGCGACCGCAAGGGCGAGGTGGTCCGCATCGGCCGGGATGCGCGCGAGCAGCTGACTTCGGCCAACCTGCGGCTCGTCGTATCGATCGCCAAGAAGTACATCGGGCGCGGGATGAGCTTCCTGGACCTGATCCAGGAGGGGAACATCGGCCTCATCCGGGCGGTCGAGAAGTTCGACTTCGAGAAGGGCTTCAAGTTCTCGACGTATGCCACCTGGTGGATCCGGCAGGCGATCACCAGGGCCATCGCGGACCAGGCCCGCACGATCCGGATCCCGGTCCACATGGTGGAGTCCATCAACCGGCTGATCCGCGTGTCGCGGCAGCTCCTCCAGGACCTCGGCCGCGAGCCCACGCTCGAGGAGATCGCCATGGCGATGACGCTGGGCTCGGAGAACGCGAACAAGATCTTCGCGGCGGTCGGCGGAAGGGACAACATCCTCTCGTTCGAGGTCCGGGGCGACAAGAACCCGAGCCTCCGCCTGGGCCTCGGGGACGCGACCAAGGTGTTCGTGGCGGAGCTGCTCGAGGAGGGCTTCGTCATCGAGCAGCACGGCCACGACCTCGAGATCGAGCTGCCGAAGAAGAAGGAGAAGGAGTCCGACGCGGTCGTCGTGGTCACGCCGGAGAAGGTGCGGGAGATCATCAAGGTCAGCCAGGAGCCGGTCTCCCTCGAGACGCCCATCGGCGAGGAGGAGGACTCGCATCTCGGCGACTTCATCGAGGACCGCGGCGCCCTCGCCCCGGCCGAGGCGGCGTCGCACCAGCTGCTCAAGGAGCAGGTGGAGGCGGTGCTGGACTCGCTGACCGGCCGCGAGCGGCGCGTGCTCCAGCTCCGCTTCGGCCTCGAGGACGGGCGCGCCCGGACCCTCGAGGAGGTGGGCAAGGAGTTCAACGTCACCCGCGAGCGGATCCGCCAGATCGAGGCAAAGGCGCTCCGCAAGCTGCGCCACCCGTCCCGCAGCCGCAAGCTCAAGGACTATCTGGAGTAGGGGAGGAGTCTCGACCCCCGCATCCGCGGCGTTGCCCAGCATTTCCTTGCCCGCTGGGCGGGCACGCGTCTCGCCCGCCCCCGCTGCCCGCCCGCTCGCACGCGCGTCTCGCCC
>JBJKRU010000005.1:0-20513 GCA_046704485.1 Candidatus Limnocylindrales bacterium
CTGAGCCGCGACGTGCTGATGGCCACGGCGGCGTTTGGGGCGGGGTCGCCGGTGGTGGCCTACGTCGGGGACGGGTTCGGCGCCCTCCCCGCGGCCAGGGGCACCGAGGAGGGGCTGCGCGAGCGGCCCCACCGCGACAAGGAGGTGCTCGAGGACCGGCTGGCCGCCCTGGCCTCTGACGACGAGCGGGTGGCCGAGGCGATCGAGGCGGTTGTCGCAGCCGCCAACGCCGACGTCGAGGCCCTGGACCACGTGCTCGAGCGCCAGAACTACCGGCTCGCCTGGTGGCGTGCGGCGCGCCGCGACCTGGGCTACCGGCGCTTCTTCGACGTCACCAACCTGGTCGGGCTGCGCATCGAGGACCCGCGCGTGTTCGCCGAGACGCAGGCGCTGATCCTCGACTGGCTGGCCGCCGGCGTGCTGGACGGGCTGCGGATCGACCACCCAGACGGGCTGCTCGACCCCGAGGGCTACCTGCGCCGCCTGCGCTGGGCGAGCCCCCGTGCGTGGATCGTGGTGGAGAAGATCCTCGAGTCCGGGGAGGACCTGCGCCGCGGGTGGCCGGTGGCCGGAACCAGCGGCTACGACTTCCTCCGCCGTGTCAACGGTCTCCTGGTGGACCCGGCGGGCGAGACGGCGCTCACCGCGCTCCACGCGGAGGTGACTGGGGAGGATCGCTCCTTCCCGGCGATCGTCCGGGCTTCGAAGGAGGCCGTCCTCGACGAGGCGCTGGGCTCCGAGCTGGGTCGGTTGACGGCGCTGCTGCTCGACGTCCTGGAGCGCCACCGCCGGCATCGCGACCACACGCGCCACGATCTGCACGAGGCGCTCCGCGCGCTCCTGGTGGCATTCCCCGTGTACCGGACCTATGTCCGCGTCGACGTGGCGGAGGACGGTCGGCATGCGGCGCAGGTCGCGCCTGAGGACGAGGCGGTCGTCGCCGAGGCGATCGCGACGGCGAAGTCGTACCGGCCCGACCTGCCGGCCGACCTGTTCGATGTGCTGGGCGACCTGCTGCTGCTCCGCCGTCCGGGCGATGAACTGGAGGAGGAACTGGCCCTCCGATTCCAGCAGCTCACTGGCCCAGTCATGGCCAAGGGCGTCGAGGACACCGCGTTCTACCGAGACCTTCGCCTGCTTGCGCTCAACGAGGTGGGCGGCAATCCGGGCATGTTCGGCGTGACCCCGGCCGATGTGCACGAGGCCCTCCGCGTGGCCCAGGAGCGCTGGCCCACCGGGATGCTCACCACGTCCACGCACGACACGAAGCGCAGCGAGGACGTCCGGGCCAGGCTGGCCGTCATCTCGGAGATCCCCGAGGAGTGGGCTGGCGCAGTCGGCGAGTGGCGGCGCATGGGGAACCCGCACCGCATCGGGGCGGGGCCAGATGGCCATGCGGAATACCTCCTCTTCCAGACGCTCGTCGGCGCCTGGCCGATCGAGATGGACCGGCTCGGACCGTATCTCACCAAGGCGCTGCGCGAGGCCAAGCTGCGGACGTCATGGACGGCTCCGGACGAGGCGTACGAGGACGCGGCCATCAAGTTCGCGAGGGGCCTGCTCAGCGACCCGGCGTTCCGGGCATCGGTGGAGGGCTTCGTGCGGCGCGTGCTGTGGCCCGGTCGCGTCAACTCCCTCGCCCAGCTCCTGATCCGGCTCACGGCCCCGGGCGTCCCGGATGTGTACCAGGGGACCGAGCTGTGGGACCTGAGCCTCGTGGATCCGGACAATCGGCGGCCGGTCGACTTCGCGTTGCGGCAGCGCCTGCTCGCCGAGTTGACCGGCGAGAGCCCGCCCTCACCCGAGACGCTGGCGGCGCGCCTCGACGACTTGGCCGAGCCCGGGTCGCCCAAGCTGGCCGTGCTTCGCGCGGCGCTGATGGTCCGGGCCGGGGATCCCGACGCCTTCGGCGCCAAGGCGACGTACGAACGGCTCGCCGTGTTCGGCTCGGCCTCGGAGCATGTCTTCGCCTTCCTCCGATCAGGCCGCATGGCGACCGTCGTGCCGCGGCTGACGCTCGGGCTGGCCGACGGATGGGGCGACACCGCCATCGCGATGCCGATGGGCGTGTGGCGCGATGCGCTCACCGGTGATGCCCATGAGGTCATTCGACCCCGAGGTGCGCGTGGCTCGGCAAACCTCGGCGTCGTGCTCGCCGCCAACGTGCTGGGCCGCTTCCCGGTCGCCCTGCTGGTCCGCGAGCGCGACGGATGACAGCGTTTCGCGTTTGGGCGCCGCGGCCCGAACGCGTGGAGCTGACCTTCGCTCGGATGGCGGACGCGGCGGCGGATGCTGGCGGAACGGCGCTGGTGCGTGTCGCCATGACGCCCGAGACCGGCGGCTGGTGGTCCGCGAAGGTCCCGAGCGCTGGTCCGGGCACTGACTACGGGTACATCCTGGACGGCGAGGGACCATTCCCCGACCCCCGCTCCCCATGGCAGCCGTCGGGCGTCCACGGCCTGTCGCGGACGATCGACCACAGCACCTTCGCGTGGACCGACGACGGCTGGGAGGCGCCGCCCCTGGAGCGCGCCGTGATCTACGAGCTCCACGTCGGCACCTTCACGCCGGCTGGGACGTTCGACGCCGTGGTCGGACGGCTCGACGTCCTCGTCGAGCTTGGCGTTACCCACGTCGAGTTGATGCCCGTGGTCGAGTTCCCCGGCTCGCGCGGCTGGGGCTATGACGGTGTGGACCTGTTCGCTCCGCACCACGCCTACGGAGGCCCCGAAGGGCTCAAGCGGCTCGTGGATGCGTGCCATGCGCGTGGCCTCGCGGTGCTGGTCGACGTGGTGTGGAACCACCTCGGGCCGGACGGCAACTACCTCGGGCTGTTCGGGCCGTACTTCTCGGACCGCTATCGGACCCCATGGGGCGAGGCCGTCAACTTCGATGGGCCCGGCTCCGACGAGGTCCGGGCGTTCGTGCTCGACAACGCCCGCATGTGGCTCCGCGACTACCACGGCGACGGGCTGCGCATCGATGCCGTCCACGCCATCTTCGACCAGTCGGCCACGCACATCCTGGAGGCGGTCGCCTCGGCGGTCCACACGCTGAGCGAGCGCCTCCATCGCCGCCTCGTGGCCATCGCGGAGAGCGACCTCAACGATCCGCGGCTGGTGCGGGACGTCGCCGAGGGCGGCTACGGCCTCGATGCGCAGTGGAACGACGACTACCGCCACGCCCTGCACGTCGCGCTGACCGGGGAGGCGGATGGGTACCACGCGCAGTACGCGGGCATCGACGACGTGGCGGCCGCCCTACGCCGGGTCTTCGTGTACGACGGGCGCTACTCGGCCTTCCGGGGGCGGACGCACGGCCGGCCGGTCGGCGCGCTGCCGTCGACCCGCTTCGTCGGGTTCCTCCAGAACCACGACCAGGTCGGCAACCGTGCGCTGGGCGAGCGGATCGGGAGTCTGGTGTCACCCGAGGCGGTCAAGGCGGCGGCTGCCCTCGTGCTGCTCGGGCCGTTCATCCCGCTGCTCTTCGCCGGCGAGGAGTGGGGAGCGACGAGCCCCTTCCTGTACTTCACCGATCACCAGGACCCCGCCCTCGGAGACGCCGTCCGCGTCGGTCGGCGTCAGGAGTTCCCGGCCTTCCAGCGCGACGGGATCGAGGTGCCCGACCCGCAGGCAGCAGAGACCTTCGAGCGCTCGCGGCTCGACTGGGCTGAGAGGACGCGCGAGCCCCACGCCTCGATCCTGGCGTGGTACCGGGAGCTGATCGCCTACCGGGCCGCGCACCCGTCGATCCACGACGGCGCGCGCCCCGCCGTCGCGCTGGACGCCGGCGAGGGCTGGATCGCGGTATCTCGGGGCCCGGCGCGGCTCGTTGCGAACCTCGGCCCCTCCGAGCGGGCGGTTCCGCTCGACGGGCCCGGACCGTGGCGCATCGGGCTCGCCTCGGCTGCCGGCGTCTCGATCCACGCTGCCGACGTCCGGCTGCCGGGCTGGTCCGCGGCGGTGGTCGAGCCTGATCCGCCCGAATCGCGGCTCCGCCCGAATCGCGGCTCCGCCCGCCTCGAGACTGACCGCCCGCGGTTGACAGCCCGACCGCATCGCCGCACGCTCGGGTCATGACCACCCGACGCGTGACCTGGCGTCGGACGGACGAGGTCCGCACCGACGAGCACTGCACCATCTCCGTCCGTGATGCGGGCATCTCGATCGTCGGCACCGTGCTCGGCGCCGAGGGCGGCCTGCCCATCCGCATCGAGTACCGCGTCTTCGCCGACGGCACGGGCGCCACCACGGCCGTCCACGTCCGCGACTACCGGGGTTTCGGACAGCGTCAGCTGGCCCTTGCCCGCGACTCGAAGGGGAACTGGGCGGTCAACGGCGTCGCTGATCGGACGCTCAAGGGCTGCGCGGACGTGGACTTGGGATGCAGCCCCTCGACCAACACCCTGCCGGTCCGGCGGCTCAGGCTCGGCGTGGGCGGCTCGGCGACCATCAAGGTGGCCTTGGTGCGCTTCCCGGAGCTGACCGTCGAGAAGGCCGCCCAGACGTACTCCCGACCGAACGAGTTCGCCTATCGGTACGCCAGCGGGACGCACGAGTTGGAGCTTGTCGTTGACGACGACGGCGTCGTCGCCCAGTACGGCCCCTGGGAGCGGACGGGCGTGTCGGACGGCCTCGACGACACGGCCCCCCTCGACGCGGGTTAGCCGGGCAGGCGCCGCCCCACCGATCCTCCGCCCGGCACCCGCCCGAGCCGGACTACCGTGGGCCGATCACCCCGCCGGTGCCCCGGCAGACGCGTCGAGGATCCGCCCGAGGAACAGGACGGCGCCGGTCTGCACGTCGCGCACCGCGAACACGAACGGGCGGTCGACCTTGAGGGTCACGGTCTCGGAGGGGGCCGCCGCGCCGGCCATGGCCAGGCTGTCGCCGCGGCGGCCTCGGTCCCGGACTCGTCCACGTTGATGTTCGCCTGGTGGACCACCGCGCTGATGAACAGGTGGTCCTCGGCGGTGATGCCCGAGAAGTCCGCGGTCGAGGCGTCGAATGCGGACGGCATGCCCAGCAGGGCGAGGACGTCACCGAGGCTCGCGCTGGTCTGGGCGCCGAAGCGCGGCAGCGACAGGTCCACCTCGCGCGATGCGAGTCCACCCGTGATCTCGTCCAGTCTGGCGGCGTTGAACTGGCCCTCGAACGACGCCAGGTCGTCGGGAACGATGACGAGCATGGCGAGCTGGCTGCCGACGTACGGGAGCTGCACCGCCTGCCAACCGGCTCCGCTCGCGTACTCGAGCGAGCCGTAGGAGTGCATGAACGGCACGGTGACGGTGGTGCCTGCCGATGTCCGGAACGCATCCGGCTGGGTGGCCGACGCATCGAACGGGGTGAGCCATGCCGCCTTGAGGTAGATCGCGTTGACGAGGACCAGGCGCGTCATGGCGTCGACGGTGCCCTGGGCCAGCAGCTCTTTGATCCGCTGCTCGGTCTGGTCGGACACCCAGCCGTTGATCAGCGACCGGGCGGCCTCCGCGGCCTGCTTGAAGTCCACTTGCTGCACGCCGGCGCCGAACTCTGCGGCGAGCGCGTCGAGGTAGGAGGGCTGGAGCGTGAGACCCTGCTGCACGAACGAGCCGTTGGTCACCCGCAGCGTGACGGTCTGCGGCTTGCCGCTCTGGTCGTTGAAGGTCCCTGTTCGACCGTTGAGTGCATTGTCGAGGCTCGCGACCCAGGCGGCCCGACCATCCGCGGCGAGACCGTGCAGGACGGCGTCCATCTCGGACGCAGTGGCGCCGCGTGCCCCAGCCCGCGCCATGGCGAGGGCGATGGCGACGCTGGCCGGTGAGGTCACCATGTTGCCGCTGGTGGCGCGGAGGCGCCCGTACAGGTCGAGGCCGAAGGCGTTGACAGCCGCGGCGGCGCTCGACGCGTCGGAGGCAGAGCCCGCGAGATGGGCGACCCCGTTGGCCATGGCCAGCTCGATGCCGCCGGCGCTTGGCGATCCTGACGGTGTGGGCGAAGGGCCGATCGGCGTGGTCGGCACCGGCGAGGACGACGGCGAGCCGCACGCGGCCAGCAGCGTGATGGCGAGGAGCAGAACGGGAAGGCGGCGCATGGGTTGACCTCAGGATGCGGGGACGCCGTGTCCTCGACGGCTGCTGGAGCGGCCCGGTTCCCTCCGGTCGCCGTCGCCCTGCGATCGGCGCCTTCACGGACGAGGCTCCAAGCGGCGGCATCCCCGCACATCGCCCGGGCTGTCCGGACGTCCGGGGGCGCAGTAGCATCGACCGATGCGTGCGGACCCGGCGAGGAGGAGCGCCACCAGATCCCCGGCGCGGTCCTCGTCTGCCTGCCCGCAGCGGGTCGGCCGGCCATGAACAACCCCCATGTCCACGCCTAGGCTCACTGCAGCCGACGCCTGCAGGATCGCCACCACCGCGTCGCTCCTGCGGAATGATGGCCGCGTGACGCCGGATGGCGAGGGCATCCTCGATGTTGTCCGCCACTTCGGCGGTCTCCAGCTCGACCCGACGCGCACCGTCGAACGGACCCACCACCTGGTGCTCTGGAGTCGGCTCGGCGAATACGACCGCGACCAGCTGGATCGGGTCCTGTGGCGCGAACGCCGCCTGCTCGAGCACAACGCGTTCCTGGTTCCCATCGAGCGGCTGCCCGAGCTGCGTTACGAGTCAGGCCCGTGGATCGAACGCTGGGAAGGCGTGAGCAGCTGGATCGAGACGAATCGCGCGTTCCACGACTCGATCCTCGCCCAGCTTCGTGAGCGCGGGCCCCTCCAGTCGCGTGACATCGACGACTCGATGCTCGCTGAGGGCTGGCGGTCGAGCGGCTGGACGCACGGCAAGAACACGACGAGGATGCTCGAGTTCATGGCCAAGGCGCTCGAGGTGCTGGTGGCCGGCCGCCAGGGCCAGGAGCGGCTGTGGGACCTCGCCGAGCGCGTGATCCCGCCCGACGCGCCCGACTACCTGCCGAGTGACGAGGAGTACGCCGCACGCCGCCTCGATGAGGCCATGCGCCGCTTCGGCGTTGCTGACCTGCGCGAGATCAAGACGCGGACGTACTGGGTGGACAAGACCGTCCTGCCGCGGACGATCGACCGCTTCGTGGAAGAGGGTCGACTGGTCTCGGTCAGCCTGCCGCGCGAAGCGGTCAGCCGCCCGACATGGGCCACGCCTGCCGCCCTCGAATCGGCCGATTCGGCAGCTCCGTCACGGACCACGCTTCTGTCGCCGTTCGACCCGCTCATCTACGACCGCGACCGGACCCTCGAGCTCTTCGGCTTCCAGTACAAGCTCGAGATGTACGTGCCGAAGGAGGATCGCCGGTTCGGGCACTTCACGCTGCCCATCCTGCACGCCGACCGGCTGGTGGGCCGACTCGACTCGGCGGTGGACCGGAAGGCGCGGGTCCTCGTCGTGCATGGGTTCCACTGGGAGCGTGAGCCGACAGCACGGCTTCGCCGTGATGTGGACGCTGCCGTCGCCGAGTTGGCGACCTTCGTGGGAGCGACCGAGATCAGGCGGCCTCCGCTACCCACTTCCGCGGATCACCCGCGCCGAGGTCGCTGACGCCGGCCGACTCCAGGGCACCGAGGACGAGCACCCGGCGATGAGCGGCGAAGGTCAGCACGTGGGCGATCAAGCCGCCGTAGGTGAAGATCTCGGGCGGGCTGCACTCGGCGTCGACGAACGTCTCGTCGAGCCGGGCCTCGTCGACCACGCGCCGAACCTCTGCCAGGAACTCGGCCCCTGCCTGCCGCAGCCGGCTCCGCATTGAATCGAGCTGCTCGTGCTGCTCGACGTCCCAGTCGTACGTCCGGTCGTGGATCACGTTGTTCCACATGTCCATCTGGCCGATCAGGCGCGACATCAGCGAGCGGATCGTCTGGTTCTCGTCGATGTCCTCGACGTTCAGCTCGATCCGCTTGTCAAGCGCAGCGTCGTCGAGAAGCGCCGCGCGATCGAGCATCTGGCCGAGCAGCCAGACGTGGTGCTCGACCATTCGCATCACCAAGTCCATTGATGTCACCTCGGTTCGGGTTGGCAGCCGAAGGCCGCCGGGCGGGTGGAAGTGGACGTCGTTGGGGGTCGGCAGCCTGAACTGCCGGGGGGAGTCGCGCCAGCTCGAGGGGTTGACGCCGTAGGCACGTCGGAAGGCCCGGTCGAAGGCCTCGTGCGACGAGTAGCCGGCGTCCACGGCGATGTCCAGGATGCCGGCGTCGCTGATCGTCAGTTGATAGGCCGCCCGCTCGAGGAGCAGCCGCCGACGGAATGCGCCGGGCGGCTCGCCGGCAGTCGCCCGGATGACCCGGTCGAAGTGGCTGCGCGACAGGAACGCGCGGTGGGCACGCTCATCGGCGCTCAAGGCGTCGCCGGTGAGTGCCTGCGCAAGCCCGTCCACGAAACGGACGAACGTGTCGGCGTGGGCTCCGGAGCTTCCCATGCGCAGATCATGGCCGCTGCGCCAGAGGTGCGCTTGATCGTTTTCATCAAGTCGCCGGCCAGTCCATCGTCGGGCCGCTCCCAGCGGCTCGTCACCGCGCGCCCGCCCGCGCCCGCGTCCCCGGTCGCTTCGCCGCCCGCTACCATCGCTCGATGCGTCTGATTGCCTGGGAGGAGGAGCGCCTCCAGATCTTCACGGCCGCCGAGATGGCGCGTCGGAGGCGCGAACGAGGGCTGCTGCTCAACCACCCGGAGGCCGTGGCGATCATCTGCGACGCGATGCTCGAGGCGGCGCGCGCCGGGCTGGGCTACGCAGAGGTCGAGGCCGCGGGACGCGCTGCCGTGGATCCCCGCCAGGTCATAGCCGGTGTTCGCGAGCTGCTTGACGAGGTGCGCCTCGAGGTCCTGTTGGGCGACGGCGCGCGCGTGCTCGTGCTGGTGGACCCCCTCGACCGCGGTCAGCCGGCGGACGCGTTCGGGCCGGGCGCGCTGGTCATCGGCGACTCAGCCGACGTGGTCGTCAACGAGGGGCGCGACGCGATCGAGCTCGAGGTGACGAGCACATCGCGGCGGCGGGTCCGCGCCTCGTCGCACTTCCCGTTCCACCGCCTCAACCCGCGCCTGGTGTTCGACCGGGAGGCGGCGCGCGGCTTCCGGCTGGATGTTCCAGCCGGAGCGTACGTCGGCTGGGAGCCTGGCGAGACGAAGACGGTCCGGCTGGTGCGCATGGCCGGCCGCCAGGGCGCGCAGCCGGGGTCCGGGCGTGACGAGGGCTCGGGCGGAGCCGGGGACGACGCCCGTTGAGCCGCCTGTCCGCGGAGGAGTACCGCGCCCGATACGGCGCCACGACCGGCGACCGCGTCCGCCTTGGCGACACCGACCTCTGGGTTCGCGTGGAGGAGGATCGCACCGCGCGCGGCGACGAGCCGATCTGGGGCTACGCCAAGAACCTGCGGATGCGCATCGCCCAGGACGACACCGCGGCCGGCCCGTCGGAGCTCGACATCGTCCTCGCGGGAGCGCTCGTCGTCGACCCGGTGGTCGGCGTGGTCAAGGCCGACATCGGGATCAAGGACGGCCGGATCGCGGGCATCGGGCGGGCGGGCAGCCCGGACATCAGCGACGGGATCGACCTGGTGGTCGGCCCGCACACCAAGCCCTACATGGCCTACGGGCTGATCGCGACGCCGGGCGGCGTCGACACGCATGTCCACACGATCACGCCCGAGCTCCTCGCGCCGGCCCTCTCTGGCGGCGTGACCACGTTCATCACCGCAGGCTTCGAGGAGCCGCCGTACGCGATGGAGCGGGTGCTGGCCGGGCTCGAGATGTGGCCGCTCAACGTCGGCATGCAGGCGGGAGCGCGGGCCCTCGAAGACGGCCATCTCGACGAGCTCCTGGCGGCCGGTGCCACGGGCTTCAAGATCCACGAGGACAACGGGGCCTACCCGGACCTGATCGACCACGTGCTGCGCTATGCCGACGCGCACGACGTGACGGTCAGCCTCCACACCGACGGGCTCCACGAGTCGGCCGAGCTCGAGGACACCGTGGCCGCGATCGCCAGCCGCACGGTCCATGCCTACCACGTGGAGGGGACGGGCGGGGGTCACGTGCCCGACCTCCTTGGCCTCGTCCGCGAGCCGTCGGTGATCTGCTCGTCCACCACGCCGACGCTTCCGTTCGGAATCCACACCGCGCTGGAGCACGTGCCGATGACGGTGGTCAACCACGGCCTGTCGTGGCGGGTGCCTGGCGACGTGGAGCTCGTCCGGGAGCGGATCCTGGAGGCGCGCATGGCGGCGGAGGGACCGCTCCACGAGCTGGGTGCCATCCAGATCGTCAACTCCGACTCGCAGGGGATGGGCCGGATCGGCGAGTCGTTCCGACGCACCTTCCAGCTGGCCCACGTCATGAAGGCATGGCGTCGCAGCGACGCGGCGGCGGGGATCCCGGGCCTGCCAGAGGATCCGGGTGCTGATCGGGTGCTGGCCGGCTCGGCGGGACCAGCCGACGACCGCGACGACACAGCCCGAGTGCTGCGCTACCTCGCGAAGGTGACGCTGGAACCCGCGATCACGCACGGCATCGCCGGTCATGTGGGCTCCCTGCAGCCCGGCCGCCTGGCCGACATCGTGCTCTGGAAGCCCGGGTTCTTCGGCGTCAAGCCCGAGTGGGTGCTGAAGGGCGGCTTCCCGGCCTGGGGCCCGCTCGGCGAGGGGAACGCGTCGCTCGAGAGGGCCGAGCCGACCCGCTACCGCGCCGACTGGGCGGGCACGCCGAACGCTGCGCCGACCGTGTCGCTCACGTTCGTGTCCGGCATGGCCGACCAGGCTGCCCTGGCCCGCCGTCTGGCGACACGCCGGACGTTGGTCCCCGTCCGCGGCGTCCGGGGCCTGACGCGCACTGCACTCCACGCGAACCGCGCGACCGCGATGGTGGACATCGACGTCCGGTCGGGCGCCGTGTCGATGGGAGGCCGCGCGCTCGCCGTGGCGCCGGTGTCGGAGGTTCCGCTCAGCCGCCGCTACCTGCTGCGCTGAGGGCGTGCCGTCGCGCCGTACTCCATACTCCGCCCATGGCGACGATCATCGACGCGTATCCGGTCCTCGGCCTGCGGATCATCGCGGGCGATCTCGAGCTGCGCGGGATCGACGACGAGGCGATCGCGGAGTTGATCGAGTTGGCGCAGCGGGGCGTCCATCCGGCCGAGCTGATGCCGTTCAGCCACCCCTGGACCGATACGCCCCCAGAGCGGTTCGCCATCAGCTTCGCGCAGTACCACTGGGGAACGCGGGCGTCGTTCTCGCCCGACGCCTGGGCGCTGGACCTCGTCGTGCGCTGGCGGGGCGAGGTTGTCGGGACGCAGGGCTTCCGGACGCACCACTACCTCGTGACCAAGACAGGCGAGACCGGCTCGTGGCTGGGCCGCGAGTTCCAGGGCCGAGGGATCGGGACGCGAATGCGCCAGGCGATGTGCGCCTTCCTGTTCGACGACCTCGACGTGGAGCAGATCACGTCGGCCGCCTTCATGGACAACCCGGCCTCACTCGCGGTGAGCCGGAAGGTGGGCTACCAGCCGAATGGGATCCGGCGCATGGAGCGGCGCCCCGGCGAGTGGCAGTACAACCAGGCGCTGCTGCTGACGCCCGAGACCTTCGTGCGCGGGACGGCGATCACGGTCGAGGGGTTGACGCCGTTCCGCCGCCTCGTGGGCCTCGACGCCTGAGTCGTCTCGCCCCCTGTCGCGCCGCCGGGTGCCGGGCCGCGCCGCGTCGCCCCTGCCGCACCGCCGGAGTGCCGGGCCCCACCGCCCTACCAGATGTCGCCGACCGTGAACCCCTCCGGAAAGGGATCCCCGGGGTCGACGACGTATGAGGTGAGCGCGTAGATCCAGCCGGTGCCGGTGATCTCGGGAGCCACCGCCACCTGGTCGCCCACCTGCTCCTCCCCGACCAGGCGCCCGGTGAACACCGTGTCCACGATGCTCTCGTGGCGGAAGGGCTCGCCGAGTGCCAGCAGACCCTTCGCGTGGAGCACGGCCATCTTGGCGCACGTTCCGGTCCCGCACGGGGAGCGGTCCAGGACGCCCGTCCAGGTTCGCGGGTCGTCCAGGCGGGCCGTCCGAGTGGAGACGGTCGTGGCGTTGCGCCACGAGTTGCGCGGGTCGTGCGGCGGCCCGGACAGCTGGCCGATCGTGATGCCCGCGAACTCGGGCTGCTCCGGATGGACGACCCGCAGTTGCTCGGTGGCGGCCGCCTTGATCAGCTCCGTCACTCTCGTGATGTCGCGGCCCTCGTCGGGAGTGAGGCGGAAGCCGAGCGCCTCCGCGTCGGCGATGACGTGGAACATGCCGCCATATGCGACGTCGACGGTGACGGTTCCGAGCGTGGGGACCTCGACTGCTGCGTCGAGGTGGGTGGCGAACGCCGGCACATTGCGGAATGTGACGCCGGTGACCTTGCCGCCCTCGCACGTGGCGCGCACGCGGATCAGCCCGGCCGGCGCCTCGAGCACGAGATCGGTGACGGGCTCGGACATCGGCAGCATGCCGGTCTCGAGCAGGGCGGTGGCCACGCAGATCGTGTTCGAGCCCGACATCCCCGGGTACTCGGTGTGCTCCATGATCACGTAGCCCGCCTGCGCATCCGGATGCGTGGGCGGCAGGATGACATTGGCGCACAGCGCCGGGTAGCCTCGCGGCTCGCGCAGCATCAGGCGACGAAGCTCGTCGCCGTGCCGCTCGAGGTGCCGCGCCTTCTCGAGCATCGTCTCGCCCGGCACGTCGAGCACGCCGCCGACGATGACCCGGCCGGGCTCGCCCGCGGCATGGACGTCCACCGCCTGGAGCATCCGTGCCAACCGCATCGCGGGTCGTCCTCCTTCGCCTTCGTGCCTCCGCCTCGTCAGCGCCCTGTCAGCGGCCTGTCAGCGGCGCCGCGCGTAGGCCATCGCACGAGCCATGTCGCGCTTCGCATCGCGATCGGCGATCTCGCGACGGCGGTCCCACGTCTGCTTGCCGCGGGCGAGCCCGAGGCGAACCTTGGCGAGGCCGCGGTCGTTGATGTAGATCTCCAGCGGGACGAGCGTGAGGCCCTTCGCCTTGGTCTTGCCCAGCAACTCGTCGATCTCCGCCCGGTGGAGCAGCAGCTTGCGCATCCTCTTGGGCTCGTGGTTGAAGCGGAGGTCCGCGGTGCCCCACGGCGCGATGTGCAGGCCGATGAGCCACGCCTCGTCCTTCTCGATCCGCGCGTACGCCTCGGCCAGGCTGACCTTGTGGTCCCGGACGCTCTTGATCTCGGTGCCGCGCAGCACGATGCCAGCCTCGAACGTGTCCTCGATGCTGAACTCGTGGCGTGCCTTGCGGTTCTGGGCGATGGTCTCGCCCATGGGCGGGCTCCTCTGTGCTGGATTGGCGCTCAGTGTTGCACGGGCCGGAGTGCGGGCTGGGCCACGGTCTGCGGCCGGGAGACGTCGGCTTCGCGCTGCTGGCGCGAACCCGCGCCAGGCGACGGCGAACGTGCGCTGGACGCACGAACGCCGGCCCGTGAACGGACCGGCGTTCGCATTGCTACCGACCACCCGTCGGGACCGCCTCTAGGCGACGGTCTCCGGCGAGGTGGTGCAGCAACTACCGCTATCTGTCACTGCACATCACCTCCTTTCGTTCGGGCGGACCGTACCCGATCCCGCCCGGATACGCAAGTTGCGCGGCTCGGGAGCAGGGCCTGCACGGGCTTCTGGTGGGTCGGCCATCCGGCCACGCGGCACCGGACGCTCGCTGGGCCGCAGCGCCGCGTTCTCGGCCGGGTTCGGGCGAACTCGCGCCATCCGTTCAGCCGCCGGGCGGGAACCCCAGCGCTGTCAGCCCCGCGTCGAGGACCGGGTCCTGACCCGGCTTCGTCGTCTGGGCGGAGACAACCACGTCGGGCGTGATGCCCACCCTGTTGATCCACACCTTGTCAGGCGTGAGCCAACGGGCGATCGTGAGCCGGAAGCCGCCATTGTCGCCCTCGAGCTGGGTCCACTGCTGGACTGTGCCCTTGCCGTAGGTCTTCGAGCCCACGAGCTCGGCGCGCCCGTGGTCGCGGAGGGCTGCCGACACGATCTCCGACGCCGACGCCGTCCCGCCGTCCACCAGGACGACGACCTTGATTGACGGGTCTGTGGCCGCTCCACCAGGGTCCGCGACGACACGGGTCAGGTTTCCGGCGGCGTCCTCCTCCCAGAACACCGTGCCGTTCGCGAGGAACTGGCTGGCGATGTCGCGGGCGGCAGTGACGAACCCGCCCGGGTTGCCGCGCAGGTCGATCAGGAGCGCCTTCCGGCCAGCCCTGACGTCGGTGGTGACCGCGGCCTTGAAGTCGATGGACGCCTGGTCGCTGAAGCCCGCCAGCTTGATGTAGCCGACAGAGCCGTTGGCCAGCGCCTTCGTCGAGACCTCCGGCTGGAGGATGTTCGCCCGGGTGATCGTGACGCTGAACGGGGCAGCGGCGCCGCGCACGATCGACAGCGTGACCGTGGTGCCCTTGGGCCCGCGGATCTTCTGCGTCGTCTGGTCCACGGTGAGCCCGTCGAGGCTCGCGCCGTCGACGCTCGCGATCACGTCGCCCGGCTGGAGGCCAGCCTGTTCAGCCGGCGAGCCGGCGATCACCGACTCGACCGCCAGCCGACAGGTCGCGGAGAGCGGCGTGCACGACGTGTTCGTCCCTTGGGCGTCCACGGTGCCCACGGTGGTGCCGATCCCGGAGAACTGCCCTGAGATGCCCTGCAGCGAGGCCTTGAACTCGGCGGGGGTCATGTAGAAGGAGAACGGGTCGTTGAGGGCGGCGATCATGCCCTTGATCGCGCCATGGATCAGCGCGGAGCGGTCGACCGACCCGCCCGCGTAGCGCTCCGTGATGGCGGTGTAGGTGTCCCAGAAGGGCTGCCACGCCTGCTGCTCGGACACGGGCGTGCCCGGCTGCTGCGCGGCCTGCTGACCGAGCGTCCAGCCGGCGAGGAACAGGGTGGTGCCCGTGATGATGGCGACCAGTGCGCCGGCGATGATGAGCGCGCCACCGCGACGCCGCGACGGCTCGGCCCGGGGAGCTGGGGTGGCGTCGGCCCGGGGGGCGTCAGGCGCGGCAGTCGCGCCGCCCGCCGTCGCCTCGTCCGGCCCAGGCCCCTCCGGCGCCGCGGCCCTGTGTGGATCGTGCCCGGGCCCCGTCTCGTCGGGCTCCGCCGCGGCGTTGCCGACGGGCTCGGCTGGTTCGGTCTGGAAGGTCATCTCGTGGGTCTCGCTGGGGCGGCCACGTGGTCGGTGGCACCAGCGTACCGCCGCGTCGCGAACAGGGCGGCGGCAGGTCGGGAGGGCTACCGGATGAGGTACGTGCGGACGGAGATCCAGGCGCCCACGACGCCCACCCCGACGCCCGTGCCCAGCACGAGCGCCGCGGTGTCCCGGCCGATCGACCCGAGCTCGATCGGCAGGACGTTGAAGAAGCCGACCATCGCCTGGGACAACGGTTCGGCGGCCACCTGCAGCATCCCCAGCGTGATCAGGGCGCCGAGGAGGCCGACGAGGGCGCCCTCGAACACGAACGGCCAGCGGATGAACGCGTCGGACGCGCCGACGAGCCGCATGATCTCGATCTCCTCGGCCCGGGCGACAACAGCCAGCCGGATCGTGTTGACGATGATGAACAGCACGATGACGCCGACGATGCCCAGGATCACCACGCCTGCGGTGCGGACGATCCCCGTGAACGTAAGGACGCGATCCACCAGCGCCTGGATGTTGATCACCGATCGCACGATCGGATCGTCTTGGATCGCCGACACCACCGTGTTCAGCTGCGCCGGGTCGTGAAGCTTGACGTTGATGCTCGCGTAGAGCGGGTTCTGGTCGAGTGAGGCGGTGAGGTCGGGTCGGCCCTGCGCTTGGAGCTGGGCGCGGAAGTCCGCCAGCGCCTGGTCGCGCGACACGAACTCCACCGACGCCACCTCCGGCATCGCCTGGACCCTCGAGACCAGGGTGTCGACCTGGTCCGAAGTGGCGGTGTTCTGGATGTACGCCACGACCTCGACCTTCTGCTCCACGAACGAGAGGCTCGCGAGCAGGACGTTCTGGAGCACGAAGAAGCCGGCCAGGAGCGTCAGCATCAGGACCATCGTGAGGGTGGCGGCGAGGCTCATCAGCGCGTTGCGCCAGAAGCCCTGCCAGGCCCGGCGGATGGAGAAGAGGACGAAGGCGATCATCGCGTCAGTCCTCGCGGTGGTAGGCCGCGCCGAGCTCGTCGCGGATGATCAGGCCCTCCTCGAGCGCCACGACGCGCTTGCGCAGCGCGGTGACCACCTCGGCGTCGTGGGTGGCCATGAGGATCGTCACGCCCAGTTCGTTGATCCGGAGCAGCAGCTGGATGATCTCCCAGCTGATCACCGGGTCGAGGTTCCCGGTGGGCTCGTCGGCGATGATGATCCGCGGGTCGTGCACGAGGGCCCGGGCGATGGCGGTGCGCTGCTGCTCACCGCCGGAGAGCTGGTTCGGGACCTGCTTCGCCTGGGCCGTGAGGCCGACCAGGGCGAGCACGCGGTCGACGGCGGGCCGGATCTTCGCTCGTGGCGTGCCGGTGACCTCCAGCGCGAATGCCACGTTCTCCCAGACCGTCTTCCGCGGCAGCAGCTTGAAGTCCTGGAAGACGGTGCCGATCTTGCGGCGGACTTTCGGCACGGCCCGGCGCTTGAGCTGGGAGAGGTCGTTGCCGTCGACCACGACGTGCCCGTGCGTCGCCAGTTCGTCCCGGATGAGCAGCTTCATCAGCGTGGACTTGCCCGCGCCGGACGGGCCGACGAGGAACACGAAGTCGCCCTCGGGGACCACCAGGTCCACATCCCGCAGGGCGACGCGGCCGTTGGGGTACCGCTTGGTGACGTCGTGCAGCACCACAACGTCCCTCGACGTGCGAACGAGAGGGGGGCGGCGGCCAGTGAAGCGGCCGAACAAGGAGGGCGACGCGGGCTCGTGGAAGGTCATATCGCTCTGGGGCGGTTTGTCGATCTCGGGGCCGGTGTGGCGGCCGATGCTTCGACTCCGTCCGAGGGCACAATCGAGGGAGCCACGTTGCGGGGAGGCTAGCACCGCCCGCGGGTTCGTGCCGGGCGAACTCGCCCTCCTACACCATCGCGAGGTTGATCGGGAGGTAGCGCGCGAACGGGTGCTCCGGTCGCGACCAGCAGATGACGCCCGGGAACCGGTCGAACCGCAGCCCCGCGTCGAGCAGGGAGCGGATCGCGGACTCGACCGCGCCCGGAACCCACACCCCGACTGTGCCCAGGATCGGCGTGCTGCGGATGGCCACGCCCAGCAGCGCCGGCAGCAGCTCCGGCTCGATGGCCGCCACGGGCCCGACACGGCCTGACGACGAGCCGTAGGCGTACCCGAGGGCCCGGCCGCCGCGCTCCCGGACGAGGAACCCGAGGCGCCCGTCCCGGCGCAGGTACTCATGGTCTTGCGGGTGGGTCAGGCCGATGATCTCGCCGTCCAGCGAACCCACCACCTCCGCCAGGCGGCGCGGACCATCGCTGCCGTTGGCGGCGATGGCGTCGAACGGGACGGCCTCGAGCGCCGCGGGCAGCAGCGGCACGGCGGCCCACCGGTACGGCTCGCCCGCCAGGCGCCAGACGGGCAGCCGCGGGACCATGCCTCGCCGGGCGTAGAGGCCGTTGGAGACGGGCTGCGCGGTGTCCGTCGCCATCCCCCACGTGTGGATCCCGCTGTCGAGCGGATCGTCGGGGCCGGGGACGGCCGGTCCGCCGGCGGGCGTGTCGCGTCCCGCCTGGGCGCGGTCGAGGAGCCCGGCGCCGATGCCGCGGGCCTGCGCATCAGGCGCCACGAACAACATCGCGAGGTACCACAGCCCGTCGCGCACGGTCGCCACGCTGAACCCGGCAATGTGCCTCTCTGAGGCTCCGCCGGCTGTCGGCCCGATCTCGGCGACCCAGAAGCGCTGTGGGTCCGTCGCGGTCATGTGAGCCAGCTGCCGGCGGAGCGGCCCCGTCTCCTCCGGCAGCGGAGGCTGGTTGAGGCGGCCCTGGTAGTCGTCGACGGCGGCGCGCCACACTTCGAGGCAGGCCGCCACGTCCGCGTCGCGGCCCGGCCGATACGTGACGGGTCCCGGGAGGCGCATCGGGCGCCGTCTCAGTCGGTGTCGCCGTCCGCGGACGGCGGCCGGCCCGTCGCCAGTCGCTCGAGCTCGGCCTGCATGAACGCGTCGAGATCGCCGTCGAGCACGGCGCCCGTGTTCGAGGTCTCGTGGGCGGAGCGGAGGTCCTTGACCATCTGGTAGGGGTGGAGGACGTAGGAGCGGATCTGGTTGCCCCAGCCGGCAGACACGTGCTCGCCGCGCAGCTTGCGGAGCTCCTCCTCGCGCTTCTCGAGCTCGAGCTCGAGAAGGCGCGACTTGAGGACGCGGATCGCCAGCTCGCGGTTCTGCGTGGCGGACCGCTCGTTCTGGCAGGTGACGACGATCCCGGTGGGAAGGTGCGTCAGCCGAATCGCCGACTCGGTCTTCTGGACGTGCTGGCCGCCGGCGCCGGACGAGCGGAAGGTGTCCGTGCGGATCTCGTCCCAGTTGAGTTCGATCTCGACGTCCTCGTCCGCCTCGGGCATCACCTCGACCAGGGCGAAGGTCGTCTGGCGGCGGTTCTGGGCGTCGTAGGGGGAGATGCGGACGAGGCGGTGCACTCCCCGCTCGGCACGCAGCCAGCCGTAGGCGAAGCGGCCGGCGACCTGGATGGTGGCGCTCTTGATGCCCGCCTGCTCGCCCGGCTGCCAGTCGATCACGTCCGCCTTGAACCGGTGTCGCTCGCACCAGCGCAGGTACATCCGCTCGAGCATCTCGGCCCAGTCCGTGGCCTCGGTGCCGCCGGCGCCGGCGCTGATCGTGATGACGGCGCTCTTCGCGTCGTACTCGCCCGAGAACAGCAGGAGCGTGCGCTCGCGCTCGAAGTCCCTGGAGAGTTGGTCCGCCTCGCGTGCGACGTCGGCCTCGGTGTCCTCATCCGGGGTCTCGGTCAGGAGATCGACGAGCTCCTCGAGGTCGTTCGCCCGCTTCTCGAGCGAGCGCCAGAGCTCGATCTCCTCGCGCAGGCCCTGCGCTTCGCGGACGACCTTCTGCGCCGCCCGCTGGTCGTCCCAGAACCCGGGCTCGATGGCCCGCGCGTCCAGCGTCGCGACGCGATGCTCCTTGGTGGCGAGGTCAAAGACGCCCCGAGGTCGACCGGATGCGCTCCGCCAGATCGCGCAGGGACGAGGCGTCCACTAGGCGCGCACCTGGAGATCGGCGAGCAGCACCGGCCGGAGCTCGATCAGCCGAAGGGCAGTCTTGCTCCGGGCGACGACGGGGTTCACGCAGGGGCAGTAGCTGTTGTGGGTGCAGATGCCGCAGTTGCCGTCACAGTCCAGGGCGGCGGCATAGCTGCAGGCTCGGCAGTCACGTTCGCAAGCGATGAGATCGACGAACTGGGCTTCCTCAGCCTGCTTCACAGTTCCCTCACTCTTGCTCTTCGCGATCGGTCGAATGGGACAGGCGGAACGTGCGCCGAGCTGGAACTCGATCGGACAGGAACGGCAGCGGCGCGGCCCCGGGGCTGGCGAAGAACGTGCTCGCGAGTATAGGCGAGCCCCTCACGTATTCCAAGAGGGGAGACGGATTCTGTGTTCGGGACTGCGGCCGCCGGACGCGACTCGGCGACTCAGGGAGCCGTTCTGTCGGCTTCCAGGTCTCCGCCGGTCGCGAAGTAGACGCCCAGCGCCCCGAGCTCGTGGACGGTGGCCTGGAAACGGGTCACCGGATCCGCCATCGCTGGCGATGTCGTGGTGGGGGAGCCGTACCCCTCGATGCCGAGGTCGGCGGCCATGCGGAGGACGCGGAGCATGTGGGTCGGGTCCGACACGAACAGCGCCGAGTGGAGGCCGCGCTCCTTGAGCATGGCCGCGACCGAGCGCATGGACGTCAGCGTGTTGCGCGCCTCGTCCTCGCCGATGATCGCCGACGCCGGCACGCCGTGGGCGATCGCGTATTGGCGGGCGACCGCGGCCTCGGTGGTGATGTCGCCCGGGATCTTCCCGCCGGTGACCACGAACGTCCGGGCCAGACCCTCCTGATAGAGCTCGACGGCGTGGGAAAGACGCGCCTCGAACACGGGTGACGGCCGCCCGTCATACTGCGCCGCGCCGAGGACGACGATCGCGTCCGCCGGTCGTCGTTCATCCTGCTGGCCCTGCTGCCAGATGCGGAAGCTCGTCGCCGCGACCCCGACCCCGAGAATGGCCAGCGCGGCGACTCCCAGACGCACCAGGTCTCCCAGTCGACTGCGGGTCAGGCTCCGTGACACTTCTTGTACTTCTGGCCCGAGCCGCACCAGCAGGGTTCGTTGCGCCCGATCCGAGCGCCCGACGGCGTGAAGCCCTGCCGCGGACTGCCCGAGGCGGCAGCCCCGTCGCCGGGGACCTCGCGCGCCCCGCGCATCGGGTCGGCGGGCAGCCCGCGCATCGGGGCGGCCTGGCTGCCGGCCGAAGACCCGGGCCGACGCATGGCTGCCTCGCCGGGGC
>JBJKRU010000006.1:0-6316 GCA_046704485.1 Candidatus Limnocylindrales bacterium
TCGCTGCCGTGGCCTGCTTGTCCCGCACGCTGTAGGCGCCCACGAGCAGGTTCTCGTACACCGACATCGACGCGAACAGGTTCTGGCTCTCGGAGACGTACCCGATCCCGATCCGGCTGACCTGGTGGGCCTGGATGCCGCGGAGCTCCTTGCCGCGGAACGTGACGGAGCCGCGGATCGGGGGCACGAACCCCGCGATCGAGCGCAGGGTGGTGGTCTTGCCTGCCCCGTTGGGGCCGAGGATGGCGACGAACTCGCCTTCCTCGACGTGGAGGTCCACGCCCCACAGGACCTGCAGGAGGTCGTAGCCGGATTCGACGGCGGTCAGTCTGAGCACGGTGTCTCCCTCGAGCCTCCCTGGCCGCTCAGAGGATGTAGTTGGCGCCGAGATAGGCCTCGCGGACCTTCTCGTCCTGGGCGACCGTCGAGGCGTCGCCGTGCGCGATCAGCTCGCCGTACTGGAGGACCGCGAGGTTCTCGCAGAGGTCGAGGATCAGCCGCATGACGTGCTCGACCATCACGATCGTCACCCCGTCGGCGCGGATCTTGCGCAGGAGGGCGGCGACGGGCGTGAGCTCGGACGGCGTGAGGCCGGATGCGAACTCGTCGAGGAACAGCAGCTTGGGGCGGCTGGCCAGCGCGCGGGCGAGGTCGAGCCGCTTGAGCTGGACCGCGTTGAGGTGGCCCGCGATCGTGCCGACGGGGCGCGGGAAGTCGACGTACTGCAGCATCTGGAGGGCGCGGTCGGCCGCCATGCCACGTTCGGCGTGCGGGTCTCCGAACGACGCGGCGACGACCACGTTCTCGAGCACGGACATGCGCGGGAAGGGCCGCGGGATCTGGAACGTCCGCCCGATCCCCAGCCGGCACATCCGGTCGGCCGGCAGGCCGGTCGTGTCGTGGCCGTCGAAGCGGACGCTGCCCCCGTTCGGGCGCAGCGCGCCGGCAAGACAGTTGAGCAGCGTGGACTTGCCGGCGCCGTTCGGGCCGATCAGCCCGAAGATCTCGCCTTCCTCGACGTTGAAGGTGACATTGTTGACGGCGGTCAGGCCACCGAATCGCTTGGTGACGCCGTCGAGCTCAAGGAGCGACATGAGGCCTCGCACTGGGTGGTAGGGGGCCGGCGGGTCGCCGGCCCCCTTGCACGAAACAGCTCAGGTGGCGTCAGGGCTTCGCTTGGAGCGTGCCGGAGGCCTGGTCGGCCGGCCAGACCACGGTGCGCTGGCCGCTGTGGTACTGGGTGACAGGGAAGATGTAGTGGCCCTTGCCCACCACGGGATCCGGGATCGAGTCCGGGCTGAAGTCGTAGCTCGACATGATGATGCCGTCGGTGTACGTGAGCTGGCCCGTCCAGAGCTTGTCCTGGGCCTCCTTGTACAGCGTGGCGCTGGTGATGGAGCCCTGGTCCGCCAGGGTCTGCTGCATCACCTTGATGAAGAAATTCGTCCAGTCGAAGGACAGGCCTGCCGCGGCGGCGCTCGGGTCGGTGCCGAACTTGGCCTTGTAGTCGGACTGGAACTGCTTGGCCTTGGCGGTCGCGAATCCCGGCACGGAGTCGAGGACGTAGTCCGAGGACGAGCCGGTCATCTTGTACCAGTCGCCGAACCAGCCGAGGCCGTCAGCCACCATGAGCGACTTGAGGCCCGCGTCGTCGGCGGCCTTGATGAAGGCGGTAATGGACGCGGCCGCGGTGCTCGTGCCCGCGATCACCGGCACGTTCTCGCTCTTGTACCGCGACATGAGCGACGAGAAGTCGGTCTGCGTGAGCGGGAAGTAGTCCTCGCTGACGACTGTCCAGCCGGTGCTGGTGAAGTCCTGCTTGAGACCGGCGCCGAAGGAGCGGCCCCAGTCGGTGTCCTCGCCGTAGATGGCCACCTGCTTCGAGGCGGGCGTGTAGGTGCCCGCCGCGATCGCGTCGTTGATGGCCGACACATAGGCGGTGGTGAGCTTGACCGGATCCGGCCAGCCCTTGGACGTCCAGTAGCCGTACTTGGCCTTGTCCGAGTTGAACTTCTGGTTCACGACCCCGGTGGCGCCCATGCCGAAGAACCACGGGATCTGGTACTTCGCGGTCAACTCCATCTCGGCGACCGAGACCGAGCTGTTCCAGTTCAGGATGCCCGCGATGATCTTCTGGCCGACGATGGCCTGCTCGAGCGCCGCGGTGCCCTTGGCCGGGTCAGCCTGGTCGTCGATGTAGACCGGGTTGATCTTGTAGTTGCCGACCTGCCAGTTGATGGCGTCGAAGGCCATCTGCGCGGCGTTCTTCATCTCGGTGCCCGTCAGGGCCGAGGTGCCGGTGAACGGCCCGTCGATGCCGATGTTGATGGTCTGGGTGGCGGCACTGCTGCCGCCAGCCGCCTGGCTCGCCGCGGCCTGGCTGGCGGCCGTGGTGGGGGCCGGAGTCGAGCCCGACGAGCTGCACGCGCTCACCATGAGCACGGCGGCAGCGGCCAGGCTGGCGATCCGGAACGTCGTCCCAGTACGGATCACGATTAGCTCTCCTCCAAACAAGTCGGGTGTCGGTCGACGCTGACCTGGTGGGTGGTGCGTTGGCCTCCTTCTATGCCGTGCCCCTCCGCGTGGCGGAGGGGGCGTGGACGATCGTGCACGTCGAGCTCGCCGCGCCAACGGGACGCCATCGGCGCTCGAGCGGGGGTGACGTCACGATGCCGGACAAGCGTCAGGCCCCCCGCACGCGCCGGATCTCGGCGCTGATGGCGGGCAGGACCTCGGCCATGTCGCCGATGACCGCGTAGTCCGCGGCGGTCACGATCGGCGCCTCGGCGTCCTTGTTGATCGCGAGGATCCGCTTCGCCCCCTTGCACCCCGCGAGGTGCTGGGTGGCGCCGGAGATCCCGGCCGCGATGTACAGCTCCGGCGCGATCTTGGTGCCGGTCTGCCCCACCTGCTCCGTGTGGGGGCGCCAGCCGGCGATCGTCACGGCGCGGGAGCAGCCGACGGCCGCGCCCAGCAGCGAGGCCAGCTCCACGACCGGGCCGAAGCCGTCCGAGGAGCCTGCGCCGCGGCCGCCGGACACGACCACCTTGGCGTCGGCCAGCGACACGCCGCCTGACGGCGCCGCGACGCGGCCCACGACGCGGACGGCGAGGTCGGCGTCATCGAGCTGGGGGGTGAACGCCGTCACGTGCGCCGTGCCGCCGGTCTCGACGGCTTCGACCACGTGGGCGGCGACGGTGAGGATCGCCCGGTCGGCGACCAGGGCGGCCTCCTCGAGCAGGCTGCCGCCCCACCGTGCCCGCGTGACCGTGACCGGCGAACCGGGGGTCACGAGGGTGCAGTTGGCGGCGAACGGCTGGTCGGCGCGCGCGGCGGTGCGGGCGAGGACGGTGTTCCCCTCCTCGGTGCCGGGGCCCACGACGTAGTCCGCGGCCAGCGAGCTGGCCAAGTCGTCGAGGATGCGGGCCGCGGCGTCAGGCGCCGGCGCGTCGAGCGATGCGTGCTGCGCGACGTGGACGTCGGTGGCGCCCCAGGCGCCGAGCCCGGCGGCGACGGCGTCGTCGCCGATCACGAGCGCGTGCACGGGGCCGCCGGCCGCCAGCTGGCGGCCGAGGGTGAGGGCCTGGAGCGCCACCTGGTCGGCGGCGCCGTCGGCGGTGGGGACGTAGACGAGGACCGTGGCCATGGCTCAGAGCACCCCCACGCTCGAGAGGAGCTCGACCACGGCCCGTGCCGCGTCGGCACCCCTGCCCAGGACCTGCGCCTGCTTGGCCTCGGTCTCGGGCACCACGAGGCGCCGCATCTCGAGGCGCTGCGCGGGCCGGACGGGACTGGATGTCGCGACGGGCTTGTTCTTGGCGCGCAGGCGGCCGGGAACCGACGGGTAGCGCGGCAGGTTGATGCCCTCCAGCACGGCGATGACCGCCGGCGTCTTGACTTCGAACACGTTGCGGCCGCCGGCCGTCTCCTGTTCGGCGCGGGCGACCCCGCCCGTGACGGAGAGGGCCTTGATGCCGGTCACTGTGGGCCGGCCGAGCGCGCGCCCCATCCGGACGCCCACCTGGTAGCCGCCGGAGTCGGCCGCCTCGTTGCCCACCAGCACGAGGTCGAACGGGCCGTTGGCCCCCTCGTCCTCGCGGATGGCGTCAACGATGGCGCCCGCGGTGGACTCGGCGTCCCACTCCTCCTCGGTCACGAGGTGGATCGCGCGCGCCGCCCCGATCGCCATCGCCTCGCGCAGCTGCTCGACCGCGCCTGCCGGGCCGAGCGTCAGCACGACGGCCTCGCCGCCATTGGCCTCGACCAGCCGGACCGCCTCCTCGACCGCGCACTCCTCGTGCGGCCCCACCTGGAACCCCACGTACTTGGTGTCGATGGCCCGCTCGTCGCCGGTGAGGGTGATCCTCCCGGCGACAGCCGGCACGCGCTTGACGCAGACGAGAATCCGCATCGGTCAGGCCCTGATCCGGTCGTTGTCGGGGTCGAACAGCGGCTTGGAGCCGACGCGCGCGACCGTGACCGGGTACAGCTCGGCGAAGTACTGGACGAAGAGCTTGGTGCCCTCGACCGCGTGCTCCGGCGGCAGGTACGCCATCAGCAGGTGCTTGCCCAGCGACGGGCCGGCGCCGGCCGTGGTCACGTACGAGCGGCGGCCCTTGCTGTCGGTGATCGGGGAGCCGTCGGCGAGCGTGATCGGCTGGCGGCCCAGCATGTAGCGCTTCTCGCCGCTCCTGCTCGTGTGGTCGTCCACGGTGAGCGTGCAGCAGATCGCCGCCGCCGGCTCGCCCATGTGGCGGAGCAGCGCATCGCGGCCGACGAAGTCCTGCGCCTTGATCTTGGCGGGCACCATGTCGGCCTCGACCACGGTGTAGTCGTCGTCGAGCTCGGCGCCGTAGGCGCGGAAGCTCTTCTCCATGCGACCCGGAGTGCCGTACACGCCCATGCCGCAGGCGGTGATGCCGAACTCGTGGCCCGCGTCCCAGATCTCGTCCCAGAGGCGCTGGCCCTGCTCCATCGGGACGTAGAGCTCCCAGCCCAGGTCGCCGACGTAGCTGATCCGCGAGGCCAGGACCAGCTGGCTGCCGACCTCCAGCGTCTTGCAGGTGCTGAACTTGAACGCGTCGCGGCTGATGTCGGCCCGCGTCAGCTTCTGCAGGATCCGCCGCGCGTTGGGGCCCCACAGGCCGACGGTCGTGTAGGCCGTGGTCATGTCGAGGATGCTCGCCATCGGGGCGAGGTGGTCCTTGAACCACTTGAGGTCGGCCATGCCGTGCGCGCCGCCGGTCACCACCCGGAAGTGGTCCTTGCCCAGGCGCATCACCGTCAGGTCGCTCTTGAAGCCGCCCGTCTCGGACAGGACCGGCGTGTAGACGACCCTGCCCGGGGCGACGTCCATCTGGCGAACGCACACGCCCTGCACGCTGTCCAGGGCACCGGGCCCCAGGATGTCGAAGATGGCGAAGGCGGACAGGTCGAAGATGCCAGCCGACTCGCGCATCGCGAGGTGCTCGGCGTTGATGATGGGCGACCACCAGCGGGCGTCCCACTCGTTGGGGCGCGTCTGGACGCCGTACTTCTCGACCAGCGGGGCGTTGCTGTTGTACCACTGCGCCCGCTCCCAGCCGGCGACCTCGAACATCTCGGCGTCGTGGGCCAGGTGCCACTCGTACATCGGCGACTTGCGCAGCGGGCGGTCGGACAGGTACTGCTCGGCCGGGTGGACGATCCCGTACGTCTTGGGGAACGCCTCGAAGGCGCGGCGCTTGGTGTGCTGGCGCGTCTTCTGATGGTCGTGGAACCGGCTGATGTCGCTCTGGTTGCAGTCGATCTCGGGCTCGCCGCGGACCATCCACTCCGCGATGCTCTTGCCGACGGCTGGCCCCTCCTTGACCCACACGGCGGCAGCCGACCACAGGTTCCTGACCTCCGGCGTCTCGCCGAGCAGCGGCATGCCGTCGGGGGTGAGCGCGATCAGGCCGTTGATGGCGTACTTCTGGCCGACCTTCTCATCGCCGAGGATCTCGGGGAACAGCTCGAGGGCGTCCTCGAGCTGGGGATCGAAGTCGTCCTGGGTGAACGGGAATTCAGTCGGGGAGAGGGCGGCCTCCTCGATCGAGGGGATCTCCTCGGGATCGTGGAGGATGGAGCGGTGGGCGTACGAGCCGACCTCGAAGCCGATGCCGTCCTGGCGCTCGTACATCAGCACGTCCATGTCGCGGACGATCGGGTACTCGATCGCCTTGGTGGACTTCTCGAACACCGGCACCGGACCGTAGTCGGCCATCTGGTGGACGACCGGCGTGAGGGGGATGTGCGCGCCCGCCATCTCGGCCACCTTGGGCGACCAGACGCCGCA
>JBJKRU010000007.1:0-5227 GCA_046704485.1 Candidatus Limnocylindrales bacterium
ACCGCGAGCAGCCGCCGGGCCCATGGCAGCGTGAGCAGGGGCAGGAGCACCAGCGGCGCGCGCAGGCTGTGCCCGCCGTCCGGCAGCCCCACCACGACGAACCAGGCCGCCAGGCCGACCGGCACGAGGTATGCGACCGCGAGCAGGAGCGCGTACTCCAGCTGCGTCCGCTCCTTCCCCAGCATCACGGCGAGGGTCCGCTTCCCGGTGACGGCATCGGTGGGGATGTCGCGCAGGTTGTTCACGACGAGGACGGCGGTGATCAGCGCCCCCGGCGGCACCGCGGCCGCGACGTAGAGCGGTCGCAGCACCAGCCCCTGGAGGTAGGCGGTGCCCACGACGGCCACCAGGCCGAAGAAGACGAACACGAACACCTCGCCCAGGCCCTTGTAGCCGTACGGCCACGGCCCGCCCGTGTAGGCCAGCGCCGCGACCACCGCGAGCACGCCAAGGCCGATGAGCACGGGCCCACCGACGAACGCGAGCCACAGGCCCGCGATGCCGGCCAGGCCGATCGTGATCGCGATCGCGACCTCGAGCTGGCGGGGCGTCACCAGCCCGGCGGCGGCCACGCGCAGGGGTCCCTGCCGCGCCTCCGTGTCGGCGCCCTTGCGGAAGTCGGACAGGTCGGTGGCGAAGTTGGCGAGCACCTGCAGCAGCAGCGCCACGAGCACGCAGCCGAGCGCGGTGTCGAGGCGGGGCCCGACCGCGGTGGCGAGGGCGGCGCCGAGCCCGACGATCACGCCGGTGAGCGCGGCGGGCAGCGTGTTGGGCCGGGCGGCGTGCCACCAGATGCGGAGGCCCGACGGGCGCGGCGCCGGCGCGGCGGGGCTGACGGACGTCGGGGACGTCACGGGCGGCGAGGGTACTTGCGGTAGTCGGGCTGGCGCTTGGCGAGGAAGGCCTTCGAGCCCTCGTGCGCCTCGTCCGTGGTGTAGTAGAGCCCGGTGGCGTGGCCCGCGAACTCCTGCATCCCGGCCAGGCCGTCTGTCGCGACGAGGAAGGACGCCTTGAGGAAGCGGATCGCCGTCGGGCTCATGTCGAGGATCTCGTCGGCCCACCGGACCCCCTCGGCCTCGAGCTCGGCCAGCGGGACCACCTTGTTGACCAGGTTCATCTCGTAGGCCTCCTGCGCCGAGTAGCGGCGGCACAGGAACCAGATCTCCTTGGCCCTCTTGTCGCCCACGAGGCGGGCCAGCAGCCCGACGCCGAAGCCCGCGTCGAAGCTCCCCACCTTGGGCCCGATCTGCCCGAAGACCGCATTCTCGCTGGCGATCGTCATGTCGCACACGACGTGGAGCACGTGGCCGCCGCCGATCGCGAACCCGTTGACGAGCGCGATGACCGGGACGGGCAGCGAGCGGATCTGGCGCTGGAGGTCGAGCACGTTGAGCCGGGCGAGGCCGTCCTCGTCGAGGTAGCCGCCCTCGTGGCTCTTGTAGTTGGCGTCGCCACCTGCGCAGAACGCCGTGTCGCCAGCACCCGTGAGCAGCACGCAGCCGATCGTCGCGTCGTCGCGGATGCGGTTGAACGCGTCGATCATCTCGCGCACGGTCAGCGGCCGGAACGCGTTGCGGACCTTCTGGCGGTCGATCGTGATCTTGGCGATGCCCGTGCCCGAGACCTCATAGCGGATGTCGCGGTACTCGTGGGCGGTGGTCCAGGTGACGGTGCTGCTCACGCGGCGCCCTCCTGCAAGAAGTCGATGACGAGACGGCGGAACGCGTCGGGGCGCTCCAGGTGGGGCGTGTGGCCGGCCCCGTCGACCATGGCGAGGCGGGCGCCGGGGACGCCGGCCGCGACCAGCTCCGCGCGGGGCCGGGCGGGATCGAGGGAGCCGGTGATGACGAGGGTGGGGGCGCGTACCTCCCCAAGGCAGTCGTGGAGCGGCTCCATCACCCCCTGGCCGGCGAGGCGGAGGCTCTGGGCGAGGCCGTGGGGGTCCTGCTCGACGCGGATGGCGCGCTGTCGTGCGGCGACCGAAGGATTGAGCGCGGCGTGACTGGCGAAGACCGGGTTCCGCTCCCAGCGCTCGACGAAGGCGGCGATCCCGTCGCGCTCGATCTCGTCAGCGAGCTGCACATCGGCGCGCCGACGGGCCTCGCGCTCGCCCGCGTCCGCGATGCCCGCACTCGGGCTCTCGAGCACGAGCCGGTCCACGACCTGCGGATGGGCGACCGCCAGCCGGAGCGCGATCCGCGCGCCGAGCGAGTAACCCAGCACGTGGACCGGGCCGCCCTGCGCGAGCTTCGCGACGGCGTGTGCCGTGTCCTCGACCGACATCGCGCCGGTCCTGCCGCCGTGACCGGGCAGGTCGAGGGCAAGTGCGTCGAAGTCGGCCTGGAGGGCCGGCAGGTGCTCCGACCAGCTCCGGCTGCTCCCGGTGAACCCGTGCAGGAGGAGGAGCGTGGGGCGGCGACCGTGGGACCTCGTCATCGGCGATCTCGCGCCGTGAGCGGCACAGGCGTGCCGCGCGTCGACCGGGGCGGTCCAGAGAACTCCGGCGGCAGGTCGGCAAGCGCTTGCTGGACCACGGCCGCGACGTCGCGGTGGAGCGCGAGGTTTCGCGCCCGGTCCGTCCGGAGGTGCACCACGCTCACGCCTGGCTGGGCCAGCGCCCAGTCGATCGCCTCGCGCAGGTCGCGTGCACCGGCTTCGCGGTAGCCCGCGCCAAAAGCCCGGATCACGGCCGGCAGGTCCGTCCCGTGGGGCGTGCCAAACAACTGCTCGTAGTGCTCCGGCAGGCCGGTGCCCTGGATCGCCGCCGAGGGCTGTGCCTGGGGCAGGAACGAGAAGATCCCGCCGCCGTCGTTGTCGACCAGGACGATCACGAGCGACAGCCCGAGTTGGTGAGCCGTGCCGAGGGCAGTTGCGTCGTGGAGGAACGAAACGTCGCCGATGACGAGCGCCGTGGGGGCGCCGGTCGCGGCGGCGCCGAGCGCCGACGAGATGACGCCGTCGATCCCGTTGGCGCCGCGGTTCGCGCGAACCGTGATCGCACGGTCGGTCATCGGCAGCCACGCGTCGAGATCGCGAACCGGCATCGACGAGCCCACCCAGAGCGCGGCGCCGTCAGGGAGCGCGTCTGCGAGAGCGGGGTACGGCGCTCCTTCGAACGGCTCGTCGAGGCCCGCCAGCCAGCTCGCCATGGCGCGCGCGGCGGCATCTTCGGCCTGGCGCCAATGACCGCCGACCGCAGTGTCGGTCCAGCCGAGCCGGTCCGCAACACGGGAGACGGTGTCGGCCGGGTCCGCGTGGACGAAGGTCGTCGGCAGCAGGGCGGGCTCGCGCCAGCCGCTCTCGCCGTCGAGAACGATCAGCTCGGGCTTCGCCCGCGTCAGCAGCTCGAGGATGGGCTTGGACGTGGGCATTGCGCCCGTCCGGATGACGAGCTCGGGCAGGTGGGCGTCCAGCCATGGGCCGGGGCGGCACAGCTGGTCCGCGCGAGCCATGACCAGGAACGTGTCGTGCGACGTGGACCCGGTTCGGAACCCCGAAAGCGGGTCCGCGAGGATCGGGAAGCCAGTGGCGTGGACGAGGCGCGGCAGAGCATCGAGCAGGCGCGGGTCGTCGTCGGGACCGGCGACGATGAGGCCGAATTCGGTGCGGCCGATCCGCTCGGCTAGGTCGGCAAGCTCCTCGTCCGGCAGGCGTCGCGTCCCCGTGAGGACCTCGACCGACGGCCGCTCGGGAATGTCCATGGCCCCCAGCGCGAGGGGCCCGTCGGGCAGCAACGGCTCGCGGAAGGGGACGTTCAGATGCACGGGACCCGCTGGCCCGGCCATCGCGGTCGCCACCGCGCGCCCCGCGACGCCCCGGACGTGCGCGATCGTCGCCGGCTCGCCGTCGAACAGCGGCAGCTGGCTCGTCCACTTCGCGTGCGTGCCGAAGATGCCAACTTGGTCGATCGTCTGTGGCGCACCGCGGTCCTGCAGCTCGCGTGGCCGGTCTGCGGTGAGCAGCAGGAGCGGCACTCGCGAGAGGTTCGCCTCGACCACGGCCGGCATGAGGTTCGCGACCGCCGTGCCCGAGGTCACAACCACCGCGACCGGGCGCCGGCTCGCACGCGCCAGCCCGAGGGCGAAGAACCCCGCCGACCGCTCGTCGAGGATGACGCGCGTCGTCAGCGCCTCGCAGGCCGCCACGGCAAGGGCGAGCGGCGTCGAGCGCGAGCCGGGGCAGACGACGACATCGCGCAGGCCGGCCGCCGCAAGGTCGCCGACGAATGCGCGGAGCGTCTCCGCGTGGCTCACGGCTCGTCCTCCAGCATGCCCAGCGCGGACACGACGGCGCGCAGCTTGATCCGCGACTCCTCCCACTCCCGCGCGGGGTCCGAGTCGGCGACGATCCCGCACCCGGCGAACAGCGCCGCCCTGGTGCGGTCGACGATCCCGCAGCGGAGGGCCACGCACAGCTCCCCATCGCCGACGCCGTTCATCCAGCCGACCGGTCCCGCGTACCAGCCGCGGTCGAAGCCCTCGTGCTCCTCGATCATCGCGAGCGCCGCGTCGCGCGGGTCGCCGCCGACGGCCGGGGTCGGGTGCAGGCGCTCGCCCAGCGCCAGCAGGCCCGCGTCGGCGGGCAGCGTGCCCTCGATCTCGGTCGCCAGGTGTTGGACGAAGCGCAACGTCATCACACTCGGCGTCGGCGCCACTGTGATCTGGGCCGCAACGGGCGCGAGCAGATCCCGGATGTAGTGCACGACGATCGCGTGCTCCTCGCGGTCCTTCTCGCTCGCCAGCAGCTCGCGCGCGAGCCTCTGGTCCTCGGCCCCGTCGGCCCCGCGCCCGATCGTCCCGGCGATGGCGGCGGTGCGGAAGCGGCGCCCCTCCACGCGCACGAGGCGCTCCGGCGTGGCGCCCAGGAACGTCCGCCCGTCGCGGCGGAAGGCATAGATGGTGCTCTCCGGGGCGCTCGCGGCCAGACGTCGCAGGGCGTTGGGGACGTCCAGTTCGACCGGTGAGCGCAGGTCCACCCGCCGGGCGAGGACGACCTTGTCGAGGCGGCCCCGGCCGACGGCGCCGGCCATGGTCTCCACTGTCCGATGCCAGTTCGGCTGGTCTGGCTGGGATCGGTCCGTGCGGAGGGGCGCGAACACCGGCCGCGCGACGATGCCCGCCGCTGGCGGGGTCAGCGCGTCGGCGCGCTCGGCCAGCCGCTCCCAGCGGGCCTCCACCGCACGCGGGTCGGGGGCACCGACGGCGCTCGCGGTGAGGGTCGAGATGCC
>JBJKRU010000008.1:0-15997 GCA_046704485.1 Candidatus Limnocylindrales bacterium
CATGCGGGCGGTCGTTCGACGTCAGCGAGGTGGGCCTCGGGCCCGTGCTCGACGACATCGCGGGGCGCCTGGACTTCCGCGTCACCTCGCACCGCCTGGAGGTGTTCGGCATCTGCACCGAGTGTCGAGCCGCCAACACCCACTGACATCCCGCGCGGGGTCGGCGCCTGCGCGGGGTCGGCGCCGATCCCAGCACGTCGCCCAAGACTGGACCTCGACCCCCCCTCGCCCCCCTCAACCCGGAGACTCTGGATGCGCCACCCTAACACCGCCAGACTCGGTGTCCACCTCCTGCTCGCCGCCGTGCTGCTCGCCGCCTGCGGCCCGGGCCCGGCTGGCTCTGGCGACACCTCCGACGGTCGGCTCCGGGTGATCGCCACCACCACGGTGTTCGCGGACCTCGTCGCACAGGTCGGCGGCGACAGGGTCGACGCCAGCTCGCTCGTGCCGAAGGGCGGTGACGTCCACACCTTCGATCCCACGCCCGCCGACGTCCGCCGGATCAGCACGGCCGCCCTGCTGGTGCGCAACGGTCTTGGCCTCGACGACTGGCTCACGAGGCTCGTCTCGGACGCGGGCACCGCGGCGACGCTGGTGACGCTCGGCGAGGACCTCGAAGGCGTGCGGTACATCGCGGGCGAGTCGGGCCAGCTGAACCCGCACCTGTGGATGGATGTCGCCTACGCCGAGAAGTACGTGGACCGCATCGAGGCCGCCCTGGCGGCAGCGGACCCGGCCGACGCAGCGACCTTTGCCGCGAATGCCGGCGCGTACCGGACGAGGCTGGCCGCCCTCGACAACGACATCCGGACCAGGCTGGCGGCGATCCCGGCCGCCAACCGGGTCGTCGTGTCGTTCCACGACGCCTTCCCGTACTTCGCGGCGGCGTACGGCCTCACCGTGGTGGGCACGATCGTGGCCGCGCCGGGCCAGGACCCGAGCGCGGGCCAGATCGCCGACCTCGTCGCGAAGATCAACTCGAGCGGCGCCAAGGCGATCTTCGCCGAGGCGCAATTCAACGATGCGCTGGCGAAGGCGATCGCGAGCGAGACCGGCGCGACTGTCGTCTACGACCTGTACGACGGCACGCTGGGCGACGCCCCGAAGGACACGTACGCGGGCATGATGTCGTGGGACGCGGACCAGGTGGCGTCGGCGCTCGGCGGCTAGAGGCTGCCGACGGTCCTGCGCGGGCACAGGACCATCGTCTCCCGCGCGACTGAAACCTTTCCGGCTTCGGCGGGCCTCTAAGCCGTGCCACCCTCTGACGGAGGTCCGATGCCCGCAGCGAGCCAGCGCCCCGAACCGCCGCACTCCCCGTCTTCCGCGGTGGAGTGCTGATGCGCACGGGACTCGCAACGCTGGTGATCATCGCGGCGGTCGCGATGCTCGTCGCGCTCGGCATCACCGACCAGATCATCCCCGCCACCGACCCCCGCACGATCTCGGTTCGGCCCTGGGTCGCCGCTCGTGCGCTGGGGATCACCGCCTACCTGCTGCTCACCCTCGAGGTGGCGGCCGGCGTCTGGCTCAGCCACCCGCGCAATGCGGGGGACCCGCGCACCTCCCGCGTCGTCTTCCCGTGGCATGAGCTGCTCGCGGTGTTCACCGGGGCGTTCCTCGCACTGCACATCGTCCTGCTCGCGGTCGACCCCTACGCGGGCGTCGACTGGATCGGCGCGTTCGTGCCCGGGTTCTCGCAGTACAGGACGGTGCCCGTGGCCATCGGCACCGTCGCGCTCTACGCCCTGGTCATCACCGCCGTGACCGCCAAGTGGACTCGCCTGCTGCCCGCCGGCTGGTGGCTGAAGGCACACCGGCTGGCTGCGTTCGTCTTCCTCGCGGCCTGGGTCCACGGCGTCATGTCAGGGACCGACAGCGAAGCGCTCCTGCCCATGTACCTGATCACCGGCGGCCTCGTGCTGCTGGGCGTCGCACATCGTTGGTGGACGACCGCGTCGCTCGCTTCGCGCGGCTCGGCATCTGCCGGCGACAACAGCACCAACCAGCTCCGCCGGCCGTCACCGGCGGGCACACCGGAGGAGTCGTGATGTCCGAAAGCCTCGTCAGGCGGCTCGCCCGCAAGGCCGCCGTGCTCGGGATCACCGCCGGCGTCCTCGGCGCCGGCGTCGTCAGCGTGCAGGTGGCTGCCGACTGGCGCGCCGCCTCCGCCCCGCTTGACGCCACTCCCGTGTCGGCCTCCTCCATCAACGACGCCATGGCCGTGGAGCAGGCCCGCGCGCAGCAGCTCACGAGCGAGCTCGACCAGGTGGCGGGCCAGATCTCTGACATCAGCTCCGCGGTCAAGGCCGCCAACGACGCCGTGACAGCCCAGAGCGGCGATGCGGCCACCGTCCAGGACCAGCTCAACGCAGCTCAGTCGAAGCTGGCGGCGATGCAGGCGCAGCTGAAGGCGGCCCAGTCGCGACTCGCGCAGCTGAACGCGGCGGCGGCACGGCAGGCCGCGCTCAACGCCGCGGCCGCCAAGAACCCGATCGTCACCACGACCACAACCACCAGCACGAGCGGCGGCGAACCGGGTGACCGGTACGGTGACTGAGCGGATCCTTCCGACCGCCAGCCGCGCGCCAGCGCCCACCCGCGAGGTGTCGTCGAGCGCGCCAGCGACGAGCGCGCCAGCGCCAAGCCGCGAGGCGTGGTCGAGCGCGCCAGCCACGAACGTCGCGGAGGCCCGTGACCCGGCGTCGGGGCCCGGGACCTGGCCAACCGGCCAGATCGTTGCGGGCCCGGTCCGCGTCCCGCCGCCCGATGCGCCGGCCGCCGCACTGGCCAGAGCCGCCCGCCTCGCCAAGCCGCGTGGCGAGGCGCTCCTGACCACCACGACCCGGGCCGGCATGCTCGTCGGCGTGTCGGCCGCGATCTACGCGGTCTCGCTCGCGGCCGTGGCCGGGCTCCAGGCGCAGACGCAGGCGGACGTGGCCGCCCAGAACCAGCCGGCGATCGACGCCGTGGCGCAGGCGAAGGCTGCCAACGATGCACTCGAGGCGGCCATCCAGGACGCAGATGCGCGAGCCAGAGCCCTCACGGCCGACTACGGCGCTGTCAGCAAGGACATGACGGCCTACCAGGCGCAGTTCGCGAAGTTGAGCGACCTGGTGGCCAAGATCCAGGGCTCGGCCGCCAAGCTCAACTCGAGCTTCACGCTCCCCACCGTCACGATGCACGGCGCGATCAGCGGGGGAGGGAGCAGCACGACAGTCGTCGTCACGACGACGACCGCCTCGGGCAAGCCGTGAGCAGCGCGCCCGTCGAGGCGACCCCGCCGATCGCGACGGGACCCGACGTCCACGACGGGATCGTCGTCTTCGCCGCCCGAGCCCTTGGATCGCCACTGAAGTTGTTCATCCGCATGCCGCCGGGGGGCGAGAGCGCCGCGACCACGCCAGCGCCGCGTCAGGCCTGGGCCAGCGTCCAGACCGAGTTCGCGGCCGTGGACGCGGCGCTCTCCCGCTTCCGCTCGGACTCCGAGCTCACCGCGCTGAACCGCCTCGCCCGGACGAGCGGGGTCGCGCTCGTGTCGTGGCGGCTGCGGACAATGCTCGCGGCCGTCCACCGCGCGGAGCGCCTCACCGGCGGGCGCTTCGACGCGTCCCTCGTCGACGTGCTCGAGGGTCTCGGAGAACATGGAGCAGGGCCGTTCGATGCCCCTCCGGCCATCGCACTCCGTGGCAGCCGGGTGCAGTTGGTGGCACCGGGCACGCCCCGGGCGTCGCTCGTGCAGATCCCCGAGGTCCCGATCGACAGTGGCGGCATCGGCAAGGGACTGGCCCTGCGCTGGGCGGCCGCAGCCGCGCTCACCGCCCTGCCCACGGGGACCGGGATCCTCCTCGACGCCGGCGGCGACATCGTCAGCGGCGGTGCGGCGCCGGTCGGGGGCTGGGGGATCGGCGTGGACGACCCGATGGCGCCGGCTGGCGCCGCGGCACCTCCGCTGGCCGTCTATGCGCTGCTCGACGGCGGCGTTTCCACGTCCTCGGTGGCCGTGCGGAACTGGACGGCGCCGGACGGGAGGCGCGTCCACCACCTCGTCGACCCGTCAACGCGCGCCCCTGCACGGACTGGGCTGATCGCCGTCTCGGTCGCGGGGCCCGACCCGGCCTGGAACGAGGTGTGGAGCAAGGCGCTGTTCCTCGGCGGCAGCGAGTCGATCGGCGAGGAAGCGCGCCGTCGCGGGATGGCGGCGTGGTGGGTCGACGCTCGGGGACGCCTCGGGATGACGCCGGAGGCCCGCTTCCGCAGCACCTGGGTCGCCGAGGACCGCGTCGGCTAGCGCTCCCGATGCGAGCGCTGGATGGCGGCTCGCGTGCGCAGCTCGGCCCGCAGCTCGGCCCGCAGCGCGGCGGCGCGATGGCGCCTCAGGCCGGCCCGGCGTCGGTCTCGACGGGGTCAGCCACGGCATCCCCTTCCGCATCCGCAGGGGGCGGCGGAGGCGGCGGCACGAGGATCCCGAGTTCGATCAGCTTGGCGTCCAGCTCGGCGAGCGTCGGCATGCCCTCGCGGGCGCCGGCGCGAGTGACCGAGAGCGACGCGGCCACCACCGCACGCCGGCATGCCATCTCAAGGTCGAGGCCGCCTGCCAGGGCGGCGGCCAGCGCCCCGTTGAGCGAATCGCCAGCCCCGGTCGCATCCACGGCCTTCACCTTGGGCGAGCGGATCTCGAGCTGCGGGTGACCGCGGCGCACCAGGACAGCGCCGCTCGAGCCCAGCGTCACGAGCACGGCACGGGTGCCGTCGGCGCCGTCGGTAGTCGCCTCGAGGAGCTGCTTCGCGGCGCGGACCGGCTCCTCGGGGACCGGGGCGGTTCGGCCAGCACGCTTCGCGTCGTCGGCGGCCAGCCGTGCAATCTCCTGGCGGTTGGGGGTGAGCACGTCGGCCAACGAGAGCACCGACCGGTCGAGGCCGCCCGCCGGCGCCGGGTTGAACACGGTCCACGCACCGCCCAGGCGGCCGATGCGAAGCGCCTCACGGGCCGCGTCGGTCGAGTTCTCGTGCGTGACCAGGACTACGTCGCCATGGTGGGGCGCGAGCCGGCCGAGGGCGACGCGGACGTGCTGCGCGGTGAGGTCGGCGTTGGCGCCCGGTGCCACCGAGATCATGTTCTCCGCCTTGCCGTCCACCAGGATGAGGGCGACCCCGGTGGCGGTGTGGTCGAGCGTGACCAGGACGTCGGTGCCGATCCCCTCGCGGGCCAGCGCAGCCCGGGCGGTGGCGCCGAACTCGTCATCGCCGAGCGCCGCCACGAGCATCACGGGCACGTCCAGGCGCGCCGCGGCCACCGCCTGGTTGCCGCCCTTGCCGCCGTGGAACCGGCTGAACGTGCCGCCGAGCACGGTCTCGCCGGGCGCTGGGAGGCGCTCGCCCTGCACCACGAGGTCGACGTTCACGGATCCGACCACCAGGACCCGACCGCTCATAGCACCGTCCCCTTGTGTCGACGCCCTTGCGCCACTCCTGGCATCAGAATCCGGTGACGAATTCGCCGCCGTCCACGCCGATGACCTCGCCGCTGATGAAGTCCGTTCCTGGCCCGGAGAGGGCGACAATCGCGTTGGCGACGTCCTGCGGGGTGGTCATGCGGCCGGTCGGGTTGCGCTTCTTGGTCAACTCGATGATCGCGTCCTTGGTGGGGATCTTCATCAGCGCGGGTGTCAGCGTGGTGCCGGCACGGATCGCGTTGACGGTCGCCCCGGTGCCCAGACGCGCAAGCTCCATGGCCAGCTGCCGAACGTGCGACTCGAGCGCGGCCTTGGCCGAGGACACGACGCCGTAGCTGGGGACCACGCGCGACGAGCCCTCGGACGTCATCGCGAACACGTGGGATCCGGCGCCCAGGAAGCCCCCGTGCCACAGGTCCTGCACCCAGTAGACGAGGCTGTTGGCCATCACGTCCTGGGTCATCTCCATCTTCTTGCGGTCCACCGCGGCCTTGGGGTCCTCGGCCAGGAACGGGACCAGGCTGCCGAACGCGAGCGAGTGCATCACGACCCGCACGTACGGCTTCCGGCCCTGGCCGCGGGCGCCATCGAACCGCTGCCCGAGCGAATCGAGGAAGGCGTGGCGCTTCTCGTCGTCGGCGGCGTTCATGTTCACGTAGAACGCCTCGACGCCGTGGGCGACGATCTCGTGCTTGATGTCCTCGACGTGGGTCATGCCGGCGCGGAAGTCAAGGTGGACGCCCGCGATGTTGTAGCCCGCCTCGGCCAGCGCAAGGGCGGTCGCCTCGCCCATGCCCGAGGATGCGCCGAGGATGAGGGCCCAGGGCTCGCGGTCGTCGGTCATCGTGCGCCTCCGGAGTGCTCAGGCGCCTGCGCGAACGGCGCGGCGGAGTGGGGAGAGTCTATCAGTGGGCCCGTTCGACAACGGAGGCCTGGCCCCGCTATTTTGGTGGTTTCCGAATTCGGTGTTTGCCAAAACAGGAGGCGTTCACGAACCGCATCTACCGCGCCTTGGCCGATCCGACCCGGCGTCGGATCCTGGCACTCCTCCGAGAGCGCCCGATGACCGCCGGCGAGTTGGCATCTCAGTTCGAACTGACATGGCCCACGATGTCAGGCCATTTCGCCGTGCTGCGCCAGGCGAACCTCGTGCAGGCTGACCGGACCGGCTCGACCATCACCTACCGACTCAACCGGACCGTTCTGCAGGAGGCGCTCATGGCCCTGATGGACGCCCTCGGCGTCGACGCCACCGAGCCGTCCGCATGAGCCTCGGCAGGTTGCGCCGCATTGCGGCCCTCGTGATCGTGGTTCCGGCCATCCTAGGGGTCTCTGGACCGGACCCTGACAAGCACAGCACTGGGGGAGGAGCGTGAACATCCCCGGCCTCGACGCGATCTCGCCGACCCTGATCGCACTCCTGATCCCGGTCGCGGTCATCCAGCTCGGGCTGATGCTGCTGGCCGCGTTCGACCTCCTCCGCGACGAGCGGCGGGTTCGCGGCGGCAGCAAGGCGGTGTGGGCGGTCATCATCGTCTTCGTCAACCTCCTGGGGCCGATCCTGTACTTCCTGGTCGGCCGCGAGGAAGGGGCCGTCGACACCACGCCGGGATCCGGCGCCATGCCCGGCTGGGGCAGCCCGCACGACCCGCCGATCGTCGCGCCCCGCCCGGCCGAGGCGCCTCCGGCTTCGGTCCGCGCTGCGCTCGAGGCGCCGCGCGCCGTCCCCCTGCCCGACGCGCCGCCCGCCATCGTGGTGGAGAGGCTGGCGCGGCGGTATCCGGGCGGGGTGCTCGCCCTTGACGGGCTGGACCTGTCCGTGCCGGCCGGCTCGGTGTTCGGACTTCTGGGTCCCAACGGGGCCGGCAAGACCACGTGCCTGCGGCTGCTTGCCGGCCTGACCCACCCCACCGCCGGGCGCGCGACCGTTTCGGGCCTCGACCCCGCTGTCGACCCGATCGGCGTCCGGAGCGGTCTTGGCTATCTCGAGCAGGACCCTCGGGCCTATGGGTGGATGACCGGCCGGGAGCAGGTCCGGATGGTCGGCCGTCTCCACGGCCTCGACGGGCCGAGACTGGAGTCGGCGGTCGAGGACGCGCTCGCCCGCGTGGCCCTGCGCGACGCCGCCGACCGCCGGGCGGGCGGCTACTCGGGCGGCATGCGGCAGCGGCTCGGGATCGCCGGGGCGCTCGTCCACCACCCGCCCGTCGTCATCCTCGACGAGCCGGCCAGCTCGCTCGACCCCGAGGGACGGCGAGACGTGTTGGGATTGATCGCCTCGCTCCGCGGTGACACCACTGTCTTGTTCAGCAGCCACGTCCTGAGCGACGTGGAGCGCGTCTGCGACCGCGTGGCGATCATCGACCACGGCCGGCTGGTCGTCGAGGGCGCCATCGACGAGCTGCTCGACCGCTACGCCCAGCCGGTCTGGCGCGTTGAGGCGGAGCCGGGCGAGGACGCCGGGCTGGCCAGGCTCGCCGAGCAGGTCGGGGCACTGCCGTGGGTCAATGCAGCCGTCGCCGAGCACGGCGTCCTGACCGTTGCGGTGTCCAACCCCGCCGCCGCCGCGCGCGAGCTGCTGCCCGCGGTCGCGGCGTCTGGCGTCGCCGTCGTCTTGGTGGCGCGCGCGCGTCCAACGCTCGAGGACGTGTTCCTTCGACTCACCGGTGAGCGGGAGGCTGTGGCGTGATGGGGTTCAGCGTGCTCCTGCGCAAGGAGCTCATCGAGGCGTGGCGAACCCGGCGCCTGCCGCTCGTGGCCATCCTGTTCGTCCTTGTGGGCCTCATGTCGCCGCTCACCGCCCGGTATCTCCCCGACATCCTCAAGGCGGCGCTGGGCGACCAGGCGCTCGGCATCCCGATGCCTCCCGCTGATGTCACGGCCGCGGTCGGGCAGCTGGAGAAGAACCTCGGGCAGTTCGGGGCGCTTGCGGCGATCGCCCTGGCGATGGGTGCGGTCTCCGGAGAGCTCGATCGGGGTACCGCGGCACTCGTGCTCGCCCAGCCGGTCGGGCGTCCAGCGTTCCTCGCCGCCAAGTTCGCCGCCATGGCGATCGTCCTCGCCATCTCGACAGCGCTGGCCGTCGTCGTTGCGTGGGTCTATACGGTGGTCTTGTTCGAGATGCAGCCCGTCGGGCCGTGGGTCGCGCTGTTCGCGCTCAACTGGCTTCCGCTCATGGTGTGGGCGGGGCTCACGATGTGGGCATCGTCGGCGACAGGCTCGACAACGGCTGCCGCGGGACTCGGCTTCGTGGCGCTCATCGCGCTCAGCGTTCTGGCCGTCGTCCCGCTGCTGGAGCAGTGGCTGCCCGCGGGCCTGACCAACCCGACGATGTCGATCGCGGTCGGGGCGGACATCGACGCGACGAAGCTCGCGACGGCCGTCATCGGGTCCGCCGTGATCGTGGCAGTGGCTGTGGTCGGCTCAGTCGCCAGCTTCCGGCGCCGCGAGCTCTAGGCCAGGCCGCCGGGCGCATCGCCGCCGGCCGCGGAGAGGCTGCTGGCGATCTCGTCACGCCTCGCCTCGAGCTCGCGGAGCCACGCAAGCCAGGCGTCGCGGTCGGCGTCGCTGCCGTAGCCGGCAGTGAACCGCTTCCCGACGCGGTCGATGCGCTCTTCAACCTCGGCCAGGCGCTGGCGGAGGTCCTCGTCGGTGTCCATCGGTTCGAATCTAGCGGGATCTGGCGTCGGCGTGCCGGAGCAAGCCCGCGGCGTCAGGCAGGGCACCGGCGCCGCGCCCCGAAACGTCTTCCGTCGACGTGCGTCGATCCACACGGGCTTCGGAATCAGAGACGGCGCCATCGCGGGCGCCGTCGTCCTCGGGTGGCCGGCGCCGGATGCCCGGCTGCCGATCGTCAGGCGCGGACCTGGCGCTCGAGGCGGCGCTGGAAGCGCTCCACCTGGCCGGCCGTGTCGATGATGTTCTGCTTGCCCGTGAAGAACGGGTGGCAGTTGCTGCACACGTCGACATGCAGGTCGGTTCGGGTGGACCCGATCGTGAACTCCGTGCCGCACGATCCGCAGCGGACCGACGCCTGGTGGTACTTCGGGTGGGTGTTCGGCTTCACGGGTGCTCCTTCGGCGCCGTCCGCACGGGTCGAGCCCGCCGGTGGACGCCGCTGCAGGTTCGGGTCTAGGCCTCGGCCGCGGCCGGCTCGGCCGCTTCCGCGATCACGCGGACGCGCTTCTTGGCCCGGGTCTGGTGATCGAATCTCACGCGGCCGTTGACGGTCGCGAAGATCGTGTAGTCGTGTCCGAGCCCCGCGCCCTCCCCGGCGACGAACGTCATCCCGCGCTGGCGCACGATGATCGAGCCGGAGTGGACCAGCTGGCCATCGCCGGCCTTGACGCCGAGCCGCTGGCCAACCGAGTCGCGGCCGTTCTTCGAGCTCGAGCCCGCCTTCTTGTGCGCCATCGCCTACTCGTCCTTCTTGGTTCGCGTGCGCCTGGGCGCAGGCTTGGGGGTCGTGTCTTCAGCAGCCGCCTCGGCCGGAGCCGCCGCAGCCTTCTTGGCCTTCGGCGCGGCCTTGGCCGTCGCGGTCGCCTTGGCCGTCGCGGTCGCCTTCGGAGCCGTCTTCGCCTCGGCCTTCTTCTGCGCCGGCGGGGTGGCGCCCGCCTCCACCTCGGCATCCGCCTTCTCGGCCGGCTTCTTGGGTGCGGCCTTCGAAGCGAGCTTGGCGGCGAGGGCGGCGTCCTCGGCGGCCTGTCGGGCGGCAGCGTCCTCGAGCCTCGCCTTGGCCGCAGCCTTGTCGGCGCCCGCCTTGGCGACCACGGCAGCGGCGCTCTTGCCGTTGAATCGGATGTCGGCGATCCGCAGGACGGTCAGCTCCTGGCGGTGGCCCTGCTTGACGCGGCGGCGCGCCTTGGGCCGGTACTTGAACGCGACGACCTTGTCGCCGCGCGTGCCCCCAACCACCTCGGCCTCGACCGCGGCGTTCTCGACGACGGGCTTGCCGACCGCGGCATCTGCCCCGTCGGCGACGAGGAGCACCCGGTCCAGTGTGATGGACTGGCCGGGCTCGACGTCAAGCAGCTCCACCTCGAGCTCGGTTCCGACCTCGACGCGGTACTGCTTCCCGCCGGTCTCGATGACTGCGTACATGGGTCCTCGGAAGAGCGATGGCGGCCGCGGGGCGACCGCAGCGTGGACATGGAAAGGCGCCGACGACCTCCGCGGGCGCGAACGGAGAGTTTAGGGTGGAACGCCGAGCGGCGTCAACGACCCACCAGACACCACCCCCCGCCTCACCACCCACCCGCCTCCCTGAGCTCCGGGCCGACGCCCGCTCGCCGCTTTCACACGAGAGTCCTGCCGTCATCCCGCCTTTGCGTGGCGAGCTGCTCCCTGGCCCCGGGCTGCCGCGGCTGGGGGCTTGAGGGGACGGCGCGGAGCGCGGGGCTCGGGTGGCGCCGGCGGGAGCGGCTCGGACAGGACCAGGCGCTCTCTGACAAGGGTCTCCGCCTGAAGTGGCGCTCGGTCTGCGGCTTCTCCGAGCGCCGCCAGCGCCTCGTCGGGCCGGCCGACACCGCGCGCGGGGTCGTGGAGGAGCGTCATGGTGATGGTCGCCCCGCCATTGGTTCCGGCCACCACCTCCAGGGAGCCCAGGAATGGCCGCAGGTCGTAGGAGACCGTGCCGTCGCCCTTGCGACGCTGCCGCGGCAGCGAAGGCGCGGCCAGGAGTGTCTCCGCGGCCGTGGTCAGACGGACCGCATCGGCGGCCCCCACCCGCACCCGGTACACGGACGCGGCCACGCGCCCCGGCACGGGCGGCTCGCCGAGCCAGACGTCGTACAGGTCGACCAGCGCATAGCCGGCTGGCAGACGCCCCTCGAGCGCCTCGCGCGCGCGCCACCTCGGGACTCGCTCCACGAGCCAGATGTCCACCAGTTCGGCTTCTCCGGCGATGCCGTTCGAGAGAGGGGCGGCGATCACCAGGCGGCCTCTCGGCCGCTCGGCGTCCAAACCGGCCACGGGGAGGCCGGAGTCCGCCAGCATCGCCTCCCATTCAGCCAGCTGCTCCCGCTGGGTTCGATCGGGCGGGAGCGCGGCGCGGCTCACCACCAGGCGCCAGCGCTGGACGGCCTCGCGGGCGACATAAGTCCCGGCGTCAGTCGCTCGATCGGGGGGTGCGGGACGGGCTTCCACGCGTGCTAGTCTGCGCCCCGATGGGCTGGGACGTCCCACCCCACCCATCTTGCGCGCCCCGGGGTCGATCGGCCGAAGGTCGACGCCAATTTGCAGCGGGCCCCATCCGTTGGCTGGGAGGAGCCGCCACTTGAGCGTCACGGACCCGTACAAGGTCCTCCAGGTCGACCCGGACGCAGACCGCGAGATCATCGAGGCGGCCTACCGCCGGCTTGCGCGCAAGCACCACCCGGACGTCTCGGCTGACCCGGATTCCACCCAGCGGATGATCGCCATCAACGAGGCCTGGGAGCAGTTGCGGGATCCGGTCAGGAGAGCGGCGGTGGACCGCGCCCGGAAGCGCTCAGCCGGCAATACCGCATGGGTCGCCGCCGCTGCGGCGCACGCGAGGACGGCTGGGCCGGTCCCCAACGCCGGGCAGACTGCGTCCGGCCCGATCCCCGCCTCGCCACCCTTCACCCAAGCAGACAGCGAGGATCGGCCGTTCGGGTTCATGAGCGAACCGGCGTACGGCGCGCCCGGCAATCCCGGCACCTCGGGCGTGCAAGGCTGGACGACGGGCCGCGTGCCGATCGGGGGGTACGCCTCGGGTGCGGCGAGCCGTCCCGACGGGGAGGGCGCTGCGGGGCCGCCTCCGGGCAAGCCTTCAGGCAGCGTCCTCAGCTTCGGCAGGTTCTCCGGCTGGTCGCTCGGCGAGATCGCCCGGGTCGACATCGAGTACCTGGAGTGGCTCGACCGAATGCCGATCGGGCGGGTCTACCAGCACGAGATTGACGAGATCCTGCGCGCAAAGGGACGGCGATCGGCAGTGGGCAATTCCGAGCAGGGCCGCGGGGGGCCGTTCCGCCGGCGCTGAATCAGGCGCGGGGCGGCGTCACCACTCAGCCCGTTGTTGGCGGATGTTGATGCTCTGTATGACGCCGAGCCCCAATGCGATGCTCACCAGCGACGCCCCGCCGTGGCTGATGAACGGGAGCGGGATGCCGGTGACCGGCATGATCCCGACCACCATGCCCACGTTCACGAAGATCTGGAACAGCAGCATCGACGCGACGCCTGCGCCGTAGAGCATCCCGAACGGGTCCTTCGAACGCCACGCCGCCACGAGGACGCGCCACAGGAGCGCGATGAACAGCAGGAACACGACCACCGAGCCGATGAACCCGAGCTCCTGGGCAAGCACGGCGAAGACGAAATCGCTCTCCTGGACCGGGAGGAACTGGCCTCGGGTCTGCGTCCCGTTCGTGAGGCCGACGCCGAGCGGTCCTCCCGCCCCCACGGCGATCTGCGCCTGCGTCACCTGCCATGCGGCGCCCTGCGTGTCCGTCGACGGGTTGAGGAAGGTGAGGATGCGCTGGCGCTGGTAGTCCTGCAGGACGTAGGTCCACACCAGCGGGATCGCACCCACGACGGCCATGACCCCGGCGGTGAGCCACCGGAGGCTGGCGCCCGACATGAACAGCATGCCGGCCAGGATCGCCAGCAGGCAGAGGGACGTGCCGAGGTCGGGCTGCATCATGACCAGCACCCAGGGCGGGACGATCAGCACCACCGCCCCGAGGATCGACACAAGCGAGTCGAGCTTGCCTTCGCGATTGCCCAGGTACGTCGCGAGCACGCCGATCATCAGGATCTTGGCGAGCTCGGAGAACTGGAAGGTGAATGGCCCGAGTGCGATCCACCGAGCCGAGCCGCCGACGCCGCTGCCGATCGCGAGCGTCAGCAGCAGCAGTCCCACGTTCAAGCCATACAGCGGCCAGGTGAACGTCTTGATCCACGCGTAGTCGAAGGCCGTCGCGGCGAGGAACACCACGATGGCGAGTCCCGACCAGATGAGTGCCCGCTGGAACACGCCCCCGCTCGCGAGGGCCGCCTGTCCCGCCTCGACGGTGTTGACGTACGCCATCACCAGGCCCACGACGCCGAGCAGCGCAGCGTACGTCGTCAGCTGCAGATCGTAGGCCCGCCAGACCGCCCCGACGGTCCGGCTCGACACGTCGGCGAAGCGGCCGGGCTCGGCCCGCATCACGCGCATCTAGCCGCCCTGCCCGGCGAAGTTGCCCTTCACCATCAGCTGGGGCAGAAGGTAGTTGTGCTTGATCTTGTAGTGGATCTGAAGGAAGTCCTTGACGATCTCCGTGGCCGCATTGCCGATCGTCTGGGACGAGTAGGCGAACGCGAGCATCACCATCTGCGAGTTGGTCTGGGTGAAGTCCTTGGACGTCGGATCCTTGTTGACCCAGGCGACGAACCACGAGTGGTAGGGCAGGCGGCCGAGCTTGTCCTTGACGCCGAACTCGGCGGTGCCGGACTTGCCGGCGACGGCGACAGGCATGTCCACGAGGTTGTACGTGTGCCGGATCAGCACCGAGTTGCGTGCGGCCACGCGCATCGTGCGGAGCGCCGCCGCCGAGATCGGCAGGGTGCGGACGAGGTCCGGCTTGAACGGCTGGATCACGTTGCCGTCTGGCCCGGTCACCGTCTCGACCAGCTGCGGGCGGTACAGCTTGCCGCCATTGATCATGGCGGCGTAGGCGGTGATGAGCTGGATCGGGGTGACGGCCACGTAGCCCTGGCCGATGCCGGCCTGTGCCGTCTCGCCGGCATACATCGGCTGGCCGAACGTGGCCACCTTCCACTGGTTGGAGGGGATGATGCCGGACGCCTCGCCAGGCAGGTCGATCCCCGTCGGCTGGCCGAAACCGTAGGCGTGCGCATAGTACGAGAGGCGATCCGCGCCCAGCATCGTCGCGACTTGGTAGAAGAAGGTGTCGGACGAGTTCCCGAAGCCGCAGTAGATGTCGCACATCCCCCAGCCGGCGTGGTTCCAGTCCCAGAACTTGGTGCCGGCGATCACGACGTAGGGCTTCGTCGCCACCTTCGTGGTCGGGGTGATCTTCTTGTCCTGCAGCGCTCCGCTCCCGGTCACGAGCTTGAAGGTGGACCCGGGCGGGAACTGCGACTGGATCGCGTTGTCGATCAGCGGCTGGTTCTTGTCGGTCGCGAGCTTCTGGAAGTCGGCCTGGGATATCCCCTTGGCGAATAGGTTGTCGTCGTAGGTGGGGAGGCTGACCATCGCCAGGACTTCTCCGGTCTGCGGGTTCATCACGATGAACACGCCGCGCTTCAGGTCGGCCGCCTTCATGCCCCACTGGAGGGCTTCCTGGGCCTCCTTCTGGACCTTGGTGTCAATGGTGAGCGTGAGGGAGGCGCCCGGGACCGGCTGCTGGACGGTCTTGAGGACCTGGAGGTCCTTGCCGGTCGCGTCGCGCTCGACCAGGTTCTGGCCGTATGTCCCGCGAAGCGTGGACTCGAAAGTCGCCTCGAGGCCGGCCTCGCCGATGGCGTCATTCGGCAGGTAGCCCGCGGACTGCAGCTGCGCATACTTCGCCGCGTCGATGGGCCCCGTGTACCCCAGGATGTGGGACATCAGCGGGCCGGCGGTGTAATCCCGTCGGCTCTCGATCGCCACCGAGACTCCCGGCAGCTGCGATGCCGACTCGGACACCACGTCGGCGATGTCCTTCGCGACATCCTGCTTGATCTGGACCGGGTCGAACCGGGAGCCGGTCGCGCTGTCAACGGTCGCCAGGATGTCCGCCGGCTGCATGTTGAGCATCGCGCCGAGGCGGGTGGCGACCGCGTCGCGCTGGTCGTAGGGAAGGTCGGCAGGCGTGATCTCGACCACGTATGACGCCACGTTCGCTACCAGGAGCCGGCCCTGCCGATCGTAGATCAGCCCGCGGGGGGCGGGGATCTCGACGGTCACGGTCCGATTGGCCTCGGCCTTCGCCGCATATGTCCGGCCGTTGGTGATCTGGAGGTACCCGAGCCGAACCGTCAGCAGGCTGAAGACGAGCACCGTGACGAGCCCGAAAGCGACGAACCGGATCGGGCGGCGATCGCGCTCCTTGTACTGGAGCAGGTACGGCGAGCTCACCAGTCCACGCGCTCCGAATCGCGCCGCCGCACCGCGATCGACACCGCCAGCGGGCCGACGAGCGCGGCCAGGAGCGTGGAGTAGATCGCCGAGGGCACCACGAAGGCGGTGGCGCCATTGGGGATGCCGGCTCCGTTGAGCATCGAGGTCACTAGTAGCAGCAGCATTGAATAGACGAGGCTCGCGACGGCAGTCGCCGCAATCGGGGCGATCACGCGGACGCGTTGGAGTGACGTCCCCACGATGGATGCCACCCCAGTGGCGATCAACAAGCTGAAGGCGGAGGCGCCGAGTGGACGCTGGCTCAGGACGTCGAGGGCCAAGCCGCCGACGAACGCCCAGGTGAGGCCTGCCTCGAGGCCGCCGACGACGGTCCAGACGGCCCCGAACACGAGGACGGGCTGTAGTACTGCGTCCCCGACCTGTAGATACGGGACAACGGTGAATTCAGTGAGCG
>JBJKRU010000009.1:0-3262 GCA_046704485.1 Candidatus Limnocylindrales bacterium
GCGCCCAGCTTGATCCCGTCGGGGAACAGCCGCTCGAGCTCGAGCAGCGTCATGCCCGTCCCCGCCTTGAGGTCCTTGTTCATCGGCGCCCGGCCATTGTGCGCGTACCAGCCGCGCATGAAGCGGATCACGCGCCACTGCGCCTCGTCGAGGCCGTCCATGCCGCGCTCGCCGGCCAGCTCGAGCGCCGCTTCCTCGGTCCAGTCGTCGGGGTCCCAGAAGAATCCCTCGTCGTCGAAGTAGACCGGACGGCCCCCGATCACACGCGCCACGCGGGAGCGGGCGGTCGTGTCGGCCATCGGCGTTCGCCTCCGTCCGTTCCGCCCTGCGTCCTGCGCGGTCGTCCTACCGGCTGGCCAGGGCCGCCTTCACGCGCTCCGGCGTGGCCGGGAGCTCATAGACCATCGCGCCCGTGGCGTCGCGGATCGCGTTCACGATCGCGGGCGCCGTGGCCACCATGGCCATCTCCCCGATCCCCACCGAGCCCAGGGTGCCGCGCTCGCGCGGCGTCTCCACAAGGATGGTGTCCATGTCCATGGCGTGGCGGATGTTCGGGAACTTGAAGGTGACCCAGTCCTTCGACTTGCCGTGGACGTACTCCTCGCGCAGGGCGAAGCCGGCCCCCATGTCCATGCCGCCGTGGAGCTGCCCCTCGACGTTGCCGGGGTGGATCACCCGGCCGGGGTCGGCCGCAGACGTCAGCCTCAGGACCTTGACCTCGCCGGTCTCGGTGTTGACCTCCACCTCCGCCATCTGGACGGAGAACACGTCCACCTCGAAACTCGGGCCGAGGCCCGTGTCGGGGTCCAGCGGCGCGGTCTCGACGGTTGTCCGCTTGCCCTGGTATCGGACGGGCACGCCGGCCGCCTGGAAGTCCGCGTATCGGCGCGAGCCCAGCTCGTCCATCGCCTCCCGAAGCGCCTGGGCCGCGAAGACCGCCGCGCCGCCGAGCATGTACGTCGCCCGCGAGCCCGATACCGGGCCCGAGGCGGCCGTGTCACCGGTGCTGCGCGTGTGGAGGCGCACCTTCGCCAGCGGCAGCTCGAGCACCGACGCCACGAGCTGGGCGATCATCGAGTCGTTGCCCTCGCCCGGGTCGCCGGCCGCCATGTAGACCGTGACGCCGTCATCCGTGTCCAGCTCGACGAACCCGATCGACTTGTCGCCCGGAATCGCTTTGCCGAACGCCGCCGCGCCGAGGCCGACGCCCCGGTAGACGGGGCCACCGTTGTTGGCCGCCTTGGCCGCCGCGAGCGCCCGCTCGTAGGTGGCCTCGATCGCGTCGCACAGGCCGGGGAACGGCCACTCGGCGACCACGTGCCCGGTCGCCTTCGCCTCGCCCGGCCGCAGCGAGTTGCGCTTGCGGAACTCGAGCTTGTCCATGCCCATCTTCTCGGCCAGCAGGTCGACCGCGCACTCGAGCGCGTAGTGCGTCTGGGGCGGGCCGGCCCCGCGCGCGGCGGAGCCCCACGGGTTGTTCGTGTAGACCAGACGGCTCGTCACGGCCAGGTTGGGCACGTTGTAGGCGCTCGTCAGCATGTGCAGCGCGCGGTTCACGATGACCCGGCCGAGGCTCATGTACGCGCCGTTGTCCACGGTGATGTCCATGGCCATCGCGGTGAGCTTCCCGTCCGCGTCGCAGGCGAGCCGCGTGTCGATCTCGAACGGGTGGCGCTTCGAGGTGATGAGCATCGACTCGGCGAGGCTGGGGATGTAGCGCACCGGGCGGTTGAAGTGGAGCGCCGCCGCGCCGGCGATGCCCTCGGTGATGACCTCGACCTTGATGCCGAACTGGCCGCCCGCGAAGGGCTCCTCGTAGCGGATCGCCTCCCAGCCCAGCGCCTCCTGGAGCGTCTGCAACTGGAGGTGGATGTTGATGCTCCTCCCCACCACCACCAGCTCGGCATCCTCGCCGTCGCCCTCCATCCAGGCGAGGCTGACCTCCGGCTCCAGGGGCGACTGGTGCACGAACTGGGTCGTGAAGTGCGCGGTGACCTCGCACGCAGCGCTCGCGAACGCCGTTTCCGCGTCGCCCTTCTTGATCGGCTGCTGGTAGCACAGGTTGGGCAGCTCCTCGTGGAGCTGCGGGGCACCTTCCGCCATGGCCTTGGCGGGGGTGTCGAGGACCGGCAGCGGCTCGTACTCGACCCGGACGGCGGCGGCCGCGGCCTCCGCCCGCTCCCTCGAGTCCGCGGCGACGATCGCGATGGCGTCCCCGAGGAGGCGGACCTTCGTGTCGCAGAGGATCGGCCGGTCGGCGACCTGGTACTTGAGCCGGTTGGTGCCCCTGATGTCCTTCGCGGTCATGACGCCGACCACCCCGGGCATCCGCTCGGCTGCGGTCGTGTCGACGCCCTTGATGAGCGCGTGGGCGAGCGGGGCGCGGGTGACCGCCAGCTCGAGCGCGCCGGGCATGCGGATGTCGGCGCCGAACATGGCCGTGCCGGTGGCCTTGGCCATGGCCGACGGGCGCGCGAAGGACGTCCCGATCATCGGCGCGTCGGGGGCGGGCGTGTAGTCGGCCGGCGTGGCCTCGCCGCGGATGAACTTCCCGGCCAGCTGGACCCCGTCGATGATCTTCACGTACCCGGTGCAGCGGCAGAGGTTGCGGCGGAGGGCGCGCTTCACCTCGTCCCGGGTCGGGTCCGGGTTCTGGCGGAGCAGCTCGTCGGCCGTCACGATCATGCCGGGGATGCAGAACCCGCACTGGACGGCGCCGGCGAGGACGAACGCCTGCTGGATCAGGTTGGGGCGGTGGGGCGTCCCAAGGCCCTCGATCGTGGTGACCTCGGCGCCCTCGAGCGCCTCCACCTTCTGCGTGCACGACAGGATCGCCCGGCCGTCCACGAGGACCATGCAGGTCCCGCACTGGCCCTTCTTGTCGCACGACTGCTTGGTGCCGGTGAGGCCCAGCTCGTCCCGGATCACGTCGAGGAGGAGCGTGTCCTTGCCGTGGGCGACCACCTCGATGGGCCGCCGGTTGACAGTGAGCCTGACCTTCTTCACGGGGATCTCGTCCTTGCTGCCCAGCCGGCCTGCGGCGACCCGTCCGCCGCGCCCGGCGCTGGGGACCATCATCGGGGGTCGGGCGGGCGCTGGCACCTCGTTTCGGCCCCGTGTTCCATAGGCCGGGCGGCATGTCGGCCCCGCAGAGGCACCATACGGCCCCGCTACGAGGCGTCGGGGGACGCTCCGCAGGCGCCGGGGGGGCGGCCGCCGGGGGGCCGCCGGGGGGCGCCGGGGGCGGCGCTCGGCGCCGGGG
>JBJKRU010000010.1:0-10842 GCA_046704485.1 Candidatus Limnocylindrales bacterium
CGAGCCCGAGCGCGGTTCGCACCGCGCGTACCGCAGGCTCTCCCACCCCGGCCAGCGTGCCCAGGTCGCGGTCGGCGTAGGCGAAGCGCTTCGCGGTCGCGAGGAGTTCGGCGCCCCCGGCGTCATCGGGGTCGGCGAGGCGAGCGCCCATCGCGCGCACGTCCCGCTCGAGCTCGATGTTGCGCCCCATCTCGGCCAGGAACCAGGCGTTCATGCCCGTGGCGCGGCGGATGACCTCCTGCGGCACGCCGCGCCGGAGCAGCCCCAGGACGCGCCACAGCCGCGAGTCCGACGGCGCGACGAACTGGCGCAGGACGATCGGCGCGGCCGTGCGCTGGGCGAGCCGCGTGCTCTCGCAGGCCTGGCCGCGGTCGTCGACCCAGCGGATCGGCGCGTCGTGGATCGTGAGGCTGTCGAGCCCGCCGACGCCGACGCGGATGCCGTCGCCCACGTCGTCGGGGTCCACGCCGCCGTAGACCGCGGCGAGGTAGTCGAACGTCGGCCGCCACGAGGGGTCCTCTCCCAGCGGCCCCGCACCGGCCTGCTCCAGGCCGCGGAGCGCCTTGTTGAGCGCGGCCCCGAAGGTGCGGTCGATCGCCATCACCTCGCCCGTCGCCTTCATCTGGCTGCCCAGGCGCCGGTCGGCAGTCGGGAACTTGTCGAAGGGGAAGCGCGGCAGCTTGACCACCACGTAGTCGAGCGCGGGCTCGAAGGCGGCGACCGTCGTGCCGGTGACGACATTGGGGATCTCGGCCAGCGTGCGCCCAGTGGCGATCTGCGCCGCGACCCGGGCGATCGGGTAGCCCGTCGCCTTGGACGCCAGGGCCGACGAGCGCGACACGCGCGGGTTGACCTCGATCACCGCGTAGTCGGAGGAGTCGGGCGACAGCGCGAACTGCACGTTGCACCCGCCCTCGACCCCCAGCGCGCGGATGATCGCGAGCGCCGCGCTGCGCAGCCGCTGGTGGACCTGGTCCGGCAGCGTCTGGATCGGCGCCACCACGATGGAGTCGCCGGTGTGGACGCCCAGCGGGTCCACGTTCTCCATCCCGCAGACGGCGATGCACGTGTCCTCGGCGTCGCGCATGACCTCGTACTCGATCTCCTGCCAGCCCGACAGGTAGCGCTCGACCATCACCTGGTGGATCGGGCTGGCGCGCAGGCCCGACCGGACGCGGTCCCAGAACCCGTCCACGCTCTCGACGATGCCGCCGCCGGTGCCGCCGAGCGTGAAGGCGGGCCGCACGATGGCTGGCAGGCCGATCGCCGCGAGCGCGGCCTCGGCCGAGGCGCGGCGCGCGGCCTCGTCGGCCCCCTCGACGATCGCCGCCTGGGCGTAGGGCTGGCCGATGCGGTCGAGCAGGTCCCGGAACGCCTCGCGGTCCTCGGCCATCTGGATGGCCTCGAGCGGCGTGCCCAGGAGGCGTACCCCATGGCGCTCCAGGACGCCCGCCTCCGAGAGGGCCATCGCGAGATTGAGCGCGGTCTGCCCCCCCAGGCCAGCCAGCAGGCCCTCGGGCTTCTCCCGCGCGATGACCGACTCGATGGCCGGCACCGTGAGCGGCTCGAGGTAGACCACGTCCGCGACCGAGGGGTCGGTCATGATCGTCGCCGGGTTGGAGTTCACGAGGATCGTGCGGACTCCCTCCGCGCGCAGGGCGCGGCAGGCCTGGGTGCCCGCGTAGTCGAACTCCGCGGCCTGGCCGATGACCACCGGTCCAGAGCCGAGGATCAGCACCGAGGCGGGCTTGGGCCGATGGGCGTGCACGGGCGGGGTGGGCACCTGGCCGGCCATCCCGTCAGGCTCCCCGCCGGCAGACGTCCACGAAACGGTCGAACACGGCCAGCGCGTCGAGCGGGCCCGGCGCGCCCTCCGGGTGGTACTGCACGGTCTCGATCGGCTTCTCCGCGTGGCGGAGCCCCTCGACCGAGCGGTCGTTGAGGTTGAGCTGGCTGACGCGGAACCCGGAGTCTGCCGGCAGCGTGCCGTCGAGGACGTGCACCTCGTGGTTCTGCGCGGTGACCTGGACGTAGCCGGTGTCGAGGTCCTGCACGGGGTGATTGGCGCCGTGGTGGCCGAACCGCAGCCGGCCCGTCTCCGCCCCGGCCGCGCGGGCGACGATCTGGTGGCCCAGGCAGATGCCCAGCAGGGGGCGGCCGTCGCTGATGATCGCCTTCGCCAGCGCCACCGGCCCGTCGAGTCGAGCGGGATCGCCCGGCCCCGGGGAGAGCACGACGCCGTCCACGTCAGCGGCCAGCACCTCGCCTGGTCTGGCGGTGTGCGGCAGGATGCGGACACGAGCGCCACGACGGCGAAGCGAGCGGACGATGTTGGCCTTGAGGCCGAAGTCCACGATCGCGATGAGCGGGGCCGCGACGTCGTCGCCGAGCTCGGCCACCTCGGCCGGCGAGACCTGGGCCACGAAGTCCTGGTCTTCCCAGCGCGGCACGTCGCGCGCTCCCGCGGTGGCGGCGTCGTGGTCGGTCATGCCCGGCGGCGTGATGATGCCGCGGAGGCAGCCGTTGGCGCGCAGGTGGCGAGCGAGGGCGCGGGTGTCCACCCCGGCGATGGCCGGGATGGCGTAGGTGCGCAGCAGGGTGGCGAGCTGGCGCGCGTCCTCGAGCACCGCCGCCGTGGCGTGGGCGACGACGAGTCCGCGGAGCCACGGGCGGGATGACTGGTCGTCGTCGAGGAGGCGGCCGTAGTTGCCGATCAGGGGGTAGGTCATGACCACCACCTGCCCGGCATAGGACGGGTCCGTGGCGATCTCCTGGTACCCGGTCTGGCTCGTGTTGACCACGAGGTCGCCGCCCGCGGCCACGGGGGCCCCGAAGGCGATCCCCGGGAAGACCGTGCCGTCCTCGAGGGCCAGGAGCGCCGGACCCGCGTCGCCCACGCGGGGGTCGACGATCGCGTCAGCACGGGGCAGCGGCGGGCGCACGGAGTTCGGTGGGGGGTTCACTCAGATCCCGGCGGTGCGCGGCGCGAGGGCACCGACGGCGGGCAAGCGACAGAGCATGCGACCTCCTACCCGGCCTCTCCGGACCGGTACACCGGCCTCACGGGACCGGCTCTCAGGACGCCCGCACTGTACCACGCAGGCCCGCGGGCGGCCCCGATCCGCCATCTGCTGACATCGCGGTGCACCACGTCGGGCTGGGTGGCGGACCCCACCCGGCCTGGGCGGCACGCCCCCGAGTCTCCGTCGCGCATGACGGGCCGGATCGGGGCGGGTGTCGGCGAGCCCCCGCCCTACCCCAGCAGCGTCGGCGGGTCGGATGGACCCGACGGCAGCGTCTCGACGAACAGCCTCTCCGGGGCCGGCACCGCCGGGCTGGACGTCGGCAGCTCCACGCGGAACGCAGCGCCGCCGGCGGGCCGGTTCGCGACGCCGATCCTCCCCCCGTGGCGGTCGACGATCCACTTGGCGATGGCCAGGCCGAGGCCGGTCCCGCCGGACGGGGCGCCCTGCGCCCGCCAGAACCGGTCGAACACGTGCGCCATGTCCTCGTCGCGAACGCCCGGACCCTGGTCGTCCACCTCCACCGATGCGATGCCACCCCCCGAGCGCACGATCACGTTGACCTGGCCGTCCCGGGGCGAGTGGCGGATCGCGTTGTCGACCAGGATCGTCACGAGCTGCCGCAGGCGTCCCGGATCGCCGTCGAGCATGGTCGGCTCCGGGTCGACCTCCACGTGGACGCCGCGGTCGACGGCCATGCGGCCCAGCGCCCCGGCCGCCTCGAACGCGACGTCGCCGAGGTCCAGCGGCATGCGGTCGAGCGCGACTGCGCCGGAGTCGGACCGGGCCAGGAGGAGCAGGTCGTCGACGAGCGTGGCGAGGTGCGCCACCTCGGCATCGATGTCCTCGATCGCCTCCCGCTGCTGCCCCACGGACTTGTCGGGGTGGCGGTTCAGGTGCTCGAGGGAGGAGCGGATCACCGTGAGTGGCGTGCGCAGCTCGTGGCTGGCGTCGGCGGCGAACTCGCGCTGGCGTCGCAGGGCCTCCCGCTGCGCCCCGAGCGACTGCCGGATCGGCACCAGCGCGCGACGGGAGTAAATGTAGCCGAACAGGACCGAGACGACCACCACGAGACCGCCGCCCACGAGCAGCACGGTGAGCAGCGACTGCAGGGTCTCAACCTCGACCGAGCGGTCCTGCAGCGCCTGGAGGAAGTACGTCTGGCCGTCCAGACGGTAGACGAACCGCTGCGTCATCAGGCGGGCCGGGAACACCGACGGGCCGATGGTGATGTCGACCACCCGGACGTCGCGTCCGTCGGCGGCCGCGCTGGCCGCGGCGAGGCTGCCGGGCACGGGCATCCCGGCCAGGGCCGGTGCAGGCTGGCGGTTGAGCTGGACTTGGTTCCCCTGGGCGTCGAAGGCGTAGAGCCAGACGCTGCCGCGCCCGGTCTGCAGCCCGAAGGGCGAGTTCGGCGCATCGGTGCCCGCGCCGCTGTCGGGGTCCGGCTGGCCGGTCAGGGAGGCGACGACGGGGTTCACCACGGAGCTCAGCTTCGCCACCGAGGCGTCGACGAGCGTGTTGGCGACCACGGCGTACAGCGCCCCGCCCAGCACGAGCAGCACCACCAGCGTGGAGACGCCGCTCCACAGCACGAGGCGCCAGCGCGTTCGCCGGATCAGGCGCTGCTCATCCTCCAGCGCCGCCTGCTCGGCGCCGTCGTCACGAGGGTCGACCGAGACGCCGTCAGCCATGGGCACCGTCAGCCATCGCGGCCATCGCCCAGGCGGTAGCCCACCCCTCGGACCGTCTCGATCTGGGCGCCGGCCTCTGCCAGCTTCGTGCGGAGGTAGTGGACGTAGGCGTCCACGGCGTTGGGCGTCACCGCCACGCTGAACGGCCAGGCGTGGTCGAGCAGCTGGTCGCGCGTCAGCACCTGGCCCTGGTGGCGCAGGAGCGCCTCCAGCAGCGAGAACTCGCGCGGCGACAGGTCCACGTTGCGGCCGCTCACCGTGACCCGCCGAGCCGACTCGTCGAGCGTGATGGCGCCGCACTCGAGCCGGGGGTCGGCGCGCCGCGGGCCCGATTCGGCCCGCCGGGCCAGGGCGCGCAGCCGCGCGGACACCTCCTGATACGCGAACGGCTTGACGACATAGTCGTCGGCCCCCGCGTCGAGGCCGACCACACGATCGTTGATCGTGTCGCGGGCGGTGAGCATCAGGATCGACACGTCCACCCCCGCCGAGCGGATCCGCCGCGCGACATCGAGGCCGGAGATGTCGGGCAGGCCGATGTCGAGGATCACGCAGTCGAGCCCGTCCACACCGGTGGCGAGCTCGAGGCCCGAGCGCCCGTCGGGTGCGTGCTCCACGACGTGCCGGTCCTCCTCAAGCAGGCGCGTGAGGGCGCGGGCGAGCCGCTCGTCGTCCTCGACCAGAAGCAGGTGCATGTGCTCGTTCGACCCCTCGTCAGGGCAGCACGGCCACGTCGGCGGCCGTGCTCGTTGTGCCGCCATTCTGCCGTTCGCCAGGCCCCAGGGGCATGTTGACCCGCAGGATGACGGTCTTGCCAACAGCCACGCCGGACTGGCTGCCGCTTGTGTGCTGATGGTAGGTCGTTGGTCCGCCACCGCCCACGCTGACGGTGGCGCCGCGTGCGGGCTGGATGGCCACTGCGACCGGGACGAACGGCACGTCCGACCGTGTGGCACCGGGCACCCCAGGGAGCGGCGGAAGCGGCGGTTGGTTCATGGCGGGGTCGCTCCGGCTGGAGGGGGCGTCTGGCGTCGCGGTCCCCTACTTGCTCAGGACCGTGATGTCGGTCACGTCCATCTGGAAGGCGCCGTTGCCGGTCTGGCCGTTCGGGGCGGTGCCGCCGGACGCGGTCGGCGTGTTGCCGCGGGTGACGCTCAGCTGGACGTGGGAGCCGACCGTGACGTCTGTGGACGAGCCCGCAGCCTGCGTGTGGTAGGTCGCGGTGCTCGGCACCTGAAGCGTGACGCTCTGGCCATTGGCGGTCTGGACGGTGATGGAGCCGTTGGACACGGCGGTGACGTTGCCGTCGATCGCGATGTCGCCGGCGCCGAACAGCGCCCCGCCGGGGCCGCGGTCCGTGTTGCCGCCAGCCTCCGGGTTGAAGCTGCCCCGGGCGAAGTTGCCGAAGCCGCCGTTCGCGAAGTTGGCGCGGCCGGACGCGGCAGCGGGGGCCGTGAGGCGCCCGCCCGCGAAGCCCAGCCCGGCCGCCGCGATCACGAACGCGGCCACGAACGCGATCGTGCTCGCCGACGTCCCCTTGCGCGGGGCCGGCCTCGCGGCAGCAGCTACCACCGACGGCGGGATGAACGAGGCCACGGCCGGCTGCGGCGCGGGCGGCATCGGCTGACCGGGCACCGGACCCGGCTCAGGGCGCACGAACGGGTTCTGCTGCGGGTCGGACGGCTGGGTCACGGAGCGGTCTCCTCTCGGGGCGGCAAAGGGGCGCAATACGCGGGGCAGGGAGTCGATGGAGTCAGGCTGGCCCCGTCACTCCTGCCAGAGGCCGAGCGGCGAGGGCCCGGCATGCGGGTCGGACACGGGGTGCTCATTGCACAAGCAGCCCGTCGAGGACGTGAACCTTCCGGCGGGCGTTCTCGGCGACGTCGTTGTCGTGGGTGATCAGGACGATCGTGGTGCCCATGGCGTTGAGCTCGTGGAGGATGCTGATCACGTCCGCGCCGGATGCGGAGTCGAGGTTGCCGGTCGGTTCGTCCGCGAGGATCAGGGCGGGCTCCGTCACGAGCGCCCTCGCGATCGCGACGCGCTGCTGCTGCCCGCCTGACAACTCGGACGGCTCGTGCTCAAGCCGGTCCCCCAAGCCGAGCCGCTCGAGCGCGGCCTGCGCCCGCGCCGTCCGCTCCCTGCGCGCGACGCCCTGGTACAGCAGTGGCGTCGCCACGTTCTCCAGGGCTGAAGTCCGCGGCAGCAGGTTGAACGACTGGAACACGAAGCCGATCGCGCGTCCCCGCACACGGGCGAGATCGTCGTCGGACAGCTGCTCGATCGGCGTGCCGCCAAGCCGGTATGAGCCGGAGGTCGGCCGGTCGAGGCAGCCGATGATGTTCATCATGGTCGACTTGCCGGAGCCGGACGGGCCGACGATGGCCAGGAAGTCGCCTGGCCAGACGTCGAGGTCGACGCCACGGAGCGCGGCCACCTCCAGCCGCCCGGTGCTGTAGATCCGCGTCACGCCGCGGAGCTCGATGACGGGGACAGGCGCCTCGGCCGGCCGGTCAGGCGGCCCGAACGGGCTGGGTCCGGCGGGAGCGAACGTGGACTCGGCCACGGTCACCACCCTGCCGGGGGCTGCTGGCGTCCGCGGACGGCCGGGACGGCGACCCCGCCACTGGTTCGGTCGGCGGTGGTCCGCCCTGTCGGGCTGCGGCCGACGACATGGAGGGACTGGGGGCGGATCAGGCGGAGCCGCATGCGAATCCTTTCCGAACGGAGCGTGCGCCGCAACGCTTGGGTGAGCGGCGACCGATCAGGATGCTGCCGATCGCGCCTGAAAGCCGTCTGAGAGGCAGCTCTCCCGGTTCGGGCGCCGGATGGCTGCGCCCGCTAGGAGCCCTGGCCGGCGATGGCCTTGTCGATCAGCGACTTCGCGTCGTTGATCGGGATGGCGAAGCCCAGGCCCTGCGCGTTCGTGGACACCGCGGTGTTCAGCCCGATCACCGATCCCGTGGAATCGAGCAGCGGCCCGCCGCTGTTGCCCGGATTGATCGCAGCGTCTGTCTGGATCAGGTTCTTGAGCGTCGTGGGACGCCCGGTGACGTCGTCCCGGACTGTCACCGTCCGGCCGAGGCCGGACACGATCCCGCGGGTCACGGTCTCGGTGTACGTCCCGAGCGGGCTCCCGATCGCCAGGGCCGTCTCGCCCACCTGGATCTTGGACGAGTCCGCGACCCGCGCCGGCGAGAGCCCCGTCGCATCGATCTTGATCAGCGCCAAGTCGTTGTCGTTCGCGATCTGGACGACGGTCGCCGGGTACTCCTTGCCGTTCTCGATGGCCACGGTCAGCGTCTGGCTGCCCTCGACCACATGACGGTTGGTCAGGATGTAGCCGTTGGCGGTCAGGATCAGGCCGGAGCCAATGCCCTGCGTCGTGCCGAAGTTGAATCCGTTGGCGCTGACGCCATCTGCGGTGATCGTCACGACCGACTGCTGGGCAGCGGCCACGATCGCGGTGATGTCGGTCGTTCGGATCGTCGTCGTGCTGGTGGCGGCGGTCTCGGCGGGCGCGGCCGCGGACGGCGCGACGGTGGCAGCAGCCTCCGGCAGCATCTCGTGGACGAGGAGCGAGGTGCCACCGGCAGCGAGGACCGCTGACAGGACCCCGACAGCAAGGAGCGTGCCGATGCCCACCCCGCGCTGGCGGCGCGGAGTCGGAGCCGGTGCGCGGCCGGATGAGGTCGGGAACGGCGAGGTCCAGGGTGTCGGCTGGAGCGGCGTGCTCGGAGGCTCTGCCGGCCGCGTCCACGCGGGTGCCGACGGCGTTGACGATGGCCTGGGGGCCGCCCATGGGGACGGACTGCCGGCCGCAGGCCAGCCGGGCGGCGGCGGGGCGGAGGGCGGCGTGGTGGCGGGCGGCGTCTCGGCCCAGGCGCGCTCAGGTGCTGTCACCGGCGTCGGCTCGAGGGGTCGGGACGGCCAGCTCGTCGTTGATGTCGCCGCTTCGGGCGCGGCCGCGGGCTCGGGAGGAGGCCCGGCCGGTGCCTCCGGCAGCGGCATCGGCACGGTGTCGTCCCGGTCAGGAGGCTCCGGGCTGGCGGGCGGAAGGGGCGAGGTCATGCGGTGGAGGCTCTCCGTGCGGAACGCGCTGGCCGATTGTGACCCAGTCAACGCAGAAGCGCTGAGATTGCCGTGAGAAGACCCGCTCCGGCCCTGCGGCAGCCAGGCGTCACGCGGCGCCCGCGCAGTCGTACAGGCTTCCCCCGCCGACGCCGCCCACCTGCGCGCAGTGGCCCTGGACCCAGGTGTTGCGCTCGCTCGCCACGCTGCCCTGCCCATCTCCCCCGAAGAACCCGCCGGGGCCGGCGCCGCGGCCGCCCAGCAGGACGTACCGCAGCTTCCCGTCATGGATGTCGGCCAAGAGCTGGTCGAGCGTCGGCGCCGGGTCGCTGCCCATGAACCCACCCATGGCCATCACGGGGATCCCGGACGAGAGCTGCAGCGGCCCGGCCGCGTTGGCCGACGAGACGGCCACCAGCCAGGTTGCCGTCCCCCGATTGGCGACGAGGAAGTCGACGAGGGTCCGGTCCGTCCCGCCGGGGTCGCCCCGGAAGCCGGCGAAGCCGCCCGGCCCCCCGCCACCGCCGCTCGCCGGTCCTGCCGAGGGGTCGCCACCGCTGATGGCACGGCCCATGGTCGCCGCCGTCCACGCGGACGGGCCGACGAGGATCGCGGCCACGCCCACGACCGCGGCCCCCTGGGCCATGCGCCGGGCGGTGAGGTCGTCGGGCACTGCCGGCACCACGACGACGATCGACACGGCGACGGCCACGAACAGTGCCCCGATCCCCAGTCCGGGCAGGAATGCCGGGTCGCGGCCCAGCAGCTGGAGCTGCCACCAGGCCGTCAGGAGCAGGATCGTCGCCAGAAGGGCGCCGGCCCACCGGAGGCGGTCGCGCAGGCGCCATGCCTCCACCATGCCCGCGCCGGTGAGCGCGGCCGCTGCCGGCGCGATGGCGGACGAGTAGTAGGGGTGCGCGATCCCGCCCATCAGGCTGAAGACGAGGATGTGCACCAGGGCCCAGCTGCCCCACAGCAGCAACCCGGCCCTGCGGGCGTCGACGCGCGTGGCACGCAGACGGGCGACCAGGCCGATCGCGAGGCCGGCAGCCGCCGACGGCAGCAGCCAGCTGATCTGGCCGCCCCACTCCGTGTTGAACATGCGGAGCAGCCCGGGAGCACCCCCGAAAGCGCCGCCAGCGCCGACGAAGCCCCTGGCCGCGAATGCTCCGGGCCCTCCGGCGGCGCCGGCGCCTCGGCCGCCGCCCTGGCCGAAGATGCGGCCGAGCCCGTCGTAGCCGAAGACGAGGTCGAGGACCGAGTTGTCGGTGCTGCCGCCGATGTACGGTCGCGAGCCCGCCGGGATCATCTCGACGATCGCGACCCACCACGCCGAGGCGGCCAGCGTGGCCACGGCCGCCACGGTCAGCCCGAGGAGACGCCGCCAGATCCCGCCGCGACCGGCGACGAGGTACACCAGCGCGAAGCCCGGCAGCACCAGGTACGCCTGGAGGTACTTGGTCAGAAAGGCGAACCCCACCAGGACCCCGGCGAGGACGAGCCAGGCGACGTGGTCTGACTCGAGCGCCCGGACGAGCGCCCACGCGCTCGCCACCAGGAGCAGGACCAGCAGGGCGTCCGGGTTGTTGTAGCGGAACATGAGCGCTGCGACTGGAGTCACGGCGAACGCCACGCCTGCGATCAGGGCGGCCGGTATGCCGAACTGCCGGCGCACCGCGTCGTAGAGCAGGACTGCCGCTGCGACGCCGCACAGCGCCTCCGGCAGCAGCACGGCCAGCGGGCTCAGCCCGAGCACGCGGACGGACATGCCCATCAGCCAGAGCGAAGCTGGCGGCTTGTCAACTGTGATGAACCCGGCCGGGTCGATGGACCCGAAGAACATCGCGGTCCAGCTCTTGCCCGCCGCCTGCGCTGCAGCGGAGTAGTAGGTGTTGGCATAGCCGCTGCCGTCGAGCGCCCAGAGGGAGACCACCGCCGCCATCAGCGCGACGAGCACGCCGCCGACCCATGCGGGCGGTGCCACCGCGAGACGGGCCAGCGCGCCGCGGGCCGCCGCGCCGCGGGGCGATGCGACGCGGACGACCGGCGCGGGG
>JBJKRU010000011.1:0-5445 GCA_046704485.1 Candidatus Limnocylindrales bacterium
TCAACGTCGACCCTGGGACCATGTCGCCGTACCAGCACGGCGAGGTGTTCGTCACCGACGACGGCGCCGAGACGGACCTCGACCTCGGCCACTACGAGCGGTTCATCGACGAGAACCTCTCGCAGGCATCCAACGTGACGACCGGCCGCATCTACTCCGCGGTCATCGCCAAGGAGCGCCGCGGCGACTACCTCGGCGGCACCGTCCAGGTCATCCCGCACATCACCAACGAGATCAAGGAGCGCATCACGCGCCCGGCGCGTGACGGCGAACCCGACGTCGTCATCGTCGAGGTGGGCGGCACGGTGGGCGACATCGAGAGCCTGCCGTTCCTCGAGGCCATCCGCCAGATGCGCAAGGATGTCGGGCGTCACAACGTGCTGTACGTCCACGTGACGCTGCTGCCGGCTCTGGCCGCCACTGGCGAGCTCAAGACGAAGCCCACGCAGCACAGCGTCAAGGAGCTCCGCGGCATCGGCATCCAGCCTGACGTGATCGTCCTCCGCTCGGACTCGGAGGTTCCCGACGAGATCCGCGAGAAGATCGCGCTGTTCACCGACGTCGACGTCGACGCGGTCATCCCGGCGCCCACTGCCGCCACCATCTACGAGGTGCCGCTCCAGTTCGAATCGTTCGGCTTCGGCCGGCTGGTCGTGCGCGAGCTCGGGCTCGGCGATCCAGACGCCGTGCCGGACCTGTCCTCGTGGCGCTCCCTGGTGACGCGGATCAAGGCGCCCAAGCCCACGCTCGAAGTGGCGCTGGTGGGCAAGTACATCGAGCTCCCGGACGCATACCTCTCGGTCACGGAGGCGCTCCGCCACGCCGCATGGGCGAACGGCGTGGACGCGAAGGTCCGCTGGGTGGACAGCGAGGCCCTCGACCGCGAGAACGTGGAGGACCGCCTCGGCGGTGCAGCTGGCGTCCTGGTGCCGGGCGGATTCGGCCATCGCGGGATCGAGGGCAAGGTGCTCGCGGCTCATTGGGCGCGGACGCACGGCAAGCCGTATCTGGGCCTGTGCCTCGGCCTCCAGTGTGCGGTGATCGAGTTCGCGCGCGACGTGCTCGGCACAGCCGACGTGAACTCCACCGAGTTCGACATGTTCACTGCCAACCCCGTGATCGACTTCATGCCCGACCAGCGCGATCTCGAGGACAAGGGGGGCACGATGCGCCTCGGCCTCTATCCGGCCAAGCTGACGCCGGGATCGAAGGCGCGGGCGGTGTACGGCACGGAGGTGATCTACGAGCGCCACCGCCACCGGTTCGAGGTCAACAACCGGTACCGCGGCGCGCTCGAGGCGGCTGGCATGGTCCTGTCCGGCACGTCGCCGGATGGACGGCTCGTGGAGATCGTCGAGCTGCGCGAGCACCCGTGGTTCGTCGCGAGCCAGTTCCACCCGGAGTTCAAGTCCCGTCCGGAGCGCCCGCACCCGCTGTTCCACGGGTTCGTGGCTACGGCGCTCGCCCTCAGGGATGGCAACGAACCCGTGCTGGCTGCGGTGGGCCCCGGCTTGGGGATCGGCGAGCGGCCCCTCGTGGGCGACGCCTCGAACGGCGACGCCTCGGTGGGCGAGGAGCCCGAGGCCGGCGAGCAGCCCCAGGTGCGCGACGCCTCGGACGGAGATGCCCCGGTTGAGGCGGCTCACGCCTCCTGACGGGCGCGCGTCTGGCCGTACCCTCCGAGGCCGGCGCCGCCGAGCCTAGACGATGGCCCGGTGCAGCCGCAGGAACGTTGGCCTGAACCCGAGCCTCGGCCAGGTCCGGCTGGCCTCGAGGTTGGCCACCCGCCAGTCGATCCCCACCCACGGGTAGCCTGCGTCGCGCGCCCAGACGAGGACCGCCTCGCCCAGCGCCCGGCCGGCCCCGAGGCCGCGAGCCTCGGGGAGCACTGCCGCGTAGCCGAGCAGGCCGGCTCTGGCCGGGCGGATCAGGCCAGTGTTGATCGATGACTCCTCGATCGAGCAGCCCGTCGCCGATCCCACCACGTGCGCGTCCTGAACGGCGACGAAGTTGGCGAACCGCGGGTCGTCGAAGTCGGCCTCGATCTCCGCCCGCACCTCCTCCAGATCAGGCACGCGCAGATGTGAGAACACCGGTGAGGCCACCTGGTGCTCCGGGAGTGCCCGGTCCAGGACCGCCAGCTCAGTGATGTCGCTCCGCTCGGCCCGCCGGATCGTCAGTCCAGCCGGCTGCCAGGCGCGGAACGAGGGATCCGGCGCCCTGCGCAGGGCATGCGCATGCTGCTGCCCGAACCCGAGGCGGAACCAGGCGTCGATCAGCTCGGGGTCGCTGCTCGGCACCAGGACGTAGTGACGGTCTCGGCCCGCCTCGACCCAGCCCGAGGCTGCCTCGCGGTACAGCTCGCGCACGGTCTCGGGCTCGTCGACCGCATGGCCCGCCGACGCGACCCAGGCGTTGGACCCCCAGATGGACCGGTCGAGCTCAACCCCGAGCAGGTAGCCCGAGAGCCGCCTTCCACGGACGGCGATCGCCCCGGACGCGCCGTCGGCAGCGGCGAGCCGCTCGAGTTCGGCCCTCGCCCGCGGCAGCGCCTCGAACGCCGGGTCCAGGCCCGGCGACAGGGTGCGGTGTCGCCGGTGGCTGGCGGCAAGCAGCGCCGCCGCCTCGTCGATGCACGACGCCTCGAACGGGCGGATCTGGGTTCGCACGGATGCCATCATGACCGATCGCTGCCTTCCCCACGCCACACTCGCCGCTGAGCCCATATGCGTGGCGCCGTCATGGTCCGCCGATCCATCGCATCCCGGGACACGGCTCCTGCAGGCGCCTTGCGCGTCTGGACCGGGAGTCCAGACTTCTGGAGCCTTGACGGCTCGGGCGGGCCCGTGGGTCCAGACTCGGGCGCGGCCGAGGTCTGCACAGGGCCTGAGGAGGTCGGAGTCTGGCCTCGCAGTCCATCGTGGCCCGACCCCCCAGTTGTCTGGGCTGGCAGACCGGCAGGCCTGCGGCTGCGGCTGCGGCGTCGGTCAGGTCGACCGCGGCTCGGAGTGCATGGCCGGGTTCGAGGCCGCCTGCGCGGGCTGGGTCGGGACCGATGTGTAACGGGGGTGCCGGACGAGTACAGACCGTTGACGGGCGCCCAGTGGTCCCATATGATCGGACCACCCCCACCGGCCGCGCGCGACGTTCCTGCGATTCCGCGCGAACCACGGTCCGTGGCGCGCCCAATCGCGACCGGTCTGCAGCCGCGTCGCACCCACCCCGAGGGAATTCCCGTCCAATGCCGAACGGCCCCGACCAGCGCCCGAGCCGCAACCGCCGCTCGCGCCGCCGCTCCCAGACCAGCCGCCTCCCCGTCACCGAGCAGGACGAGGTCGCCGAACTCGAGGCTGCGCGCGAGCGCAACGACCTGGACTTCCGCGACCTCAGCGAGATGTCCGTCAAGGAGCTGCGCGAGGTCGGCAGGAATCTGGAGATCGATACCGGCGCCGACCGCCGCGAAGAGCTGGTGGACGCCATCCTCCAGGCGCAGACGGAGCGCGCAGGCCTCGACTTCGCGTTCGGCATCCTCGACATCGTCGACGAGGGATACGGTTTCATGCGCCGGCACGGCCTGCTGCCGAGCCCCGAGGACGTGTACGTCTCCTCAAGCCAGGTCCGCCGGTTCGGGCTCCGCATCGGCGACCGCGTCGTCGGCGCCGTGCGGGCGCCGCGCGAGGGCGAGAAGTACTGGGGCCTCATCCGTGTCGACACCGTCAACGGCGTGGACGTCGACGCCGCGCGCCGCCGGCCGTTCTTCAACGACCTCACGCCCATCCACCCGATCGAGCTCTTCTACCTCGAGTCCGAGCCGAAGAACCTGTCGCAGCGGCTCGTCAACCTCGTGAACCCGCTCGGCAAGGGCCAGCGCGCGCTCATCGTGTCCCCGCCGAAGGCCGGCAAGACGATGCTGCTCAAGGCGATCGCCAACGGGATCACCGCGAACTACCCCGACATCCTCCTCATGGTGGCGCTCATCGGCGAGCGGCCCGAGGAGGTCACGGACATGCGCCGGAGCGTCCACGGCGAGGTCATCAGCTCCACGTTCGACGAGCCCACCGAGAACCACACCCACGTGGCGGAGATGGCGCTCGAGATCGCGAAGCGCCAGGTGGAGACGGGTCGTGACGTCGTGATCCTGCTCGACTCCATCACGCGCCTCGCGCGCGCGTACAACTTGGCGTTGCCGCCGTCGGGTCGCACGCTGTCGGGTGGCATCGATCCGATCGCCCTGTACCCCCCGAAGCGGTTCTTCGGAGCGGCCCGCAAGATCGAGGAGGGCGGCTCGCTCACGATCATCGCCACCTGCCTGGTGGACACTGGCTCCCGCATGGACGACGTGATCTACGAGGAGTTCAAGGGAACCGGCAACTCGGAGCTCATCCTCGACCGGAAGCTCGCGGAGAAGCGCATCTTCCCCGCGATCGACGTCCAGCGGTCCGGTACCCGCCGCGAGGAGCTCCTCCTCGAGGAGGGGACCCTCAAGATGGTCTGGACGATGCGCCGCATGCTGGCCGCCGTGGGCGCCAACGAGGGTATCGAGATCCTGCTCAACCGGATCGCCAAGACCGAGACCAACGCACAGTTCCTGGGCACGCTCAACAAGCCGCTCGACTGACGCAACAGCCCGACGCGACGGACCCGCGGCGACGCCCCGGATGGGCCCTGATGTGACGTATCGCCTGATTAGGAAACGTTCACCATCGTTTGAAAGGGCCCGGTTTACATAGATTTATGACCTCTGGCATGGGCAAAAGGTCCTGCCGATACCCCCGGACTCGCGGAGGCGTCGTTTGACCTAGCCGTTGGCGGTCTGTTAGGGTCCGCTGGTCGAAACGGCCGCGGGACACACACACGGCGGCACCTCGTTTCGGCAGCGACCAGCACCCCGTGGGGATCGGCAGACGTGTCCGGGTTCATCCGTGCACTCGATCCTCCCCCAGGAGGCCGTATTGCAGAAAGCCACCGATGGCGTCGGTCGCCGGCTCGCCCGTCTGCGCCCGGTCCGCCGCGTGTCACCCGCGCGTCGCGCCAGCCACCGCGTCGGCCTCTTGCTCGCGGCCCTGGCGACGCGCCTCCGCGACGTCTCTCCCGCCGGCAGGCTGAGGCACGCGCTCGTCGCCTCAGCGCGGCCGTTCACGACGGCAGAGCGCGCCCTTCCGAGCGCCGTCGCGGCCATCGTGGCAGTCGCCTCGATGCTCGCCCTCCTGCCCAGCACCCCGGCCGGCTCGGCTGGCGCGGCGCAGGGCAGCAGCCCCGCCGGTCCGCGGCTCGCCATCAATGGCGGCGTCCACTACGTCGCGGGCAGCGACAGTGCCAGAACCGCGGCGATCGCCAACGCCCAGAAGGTCGACGCCAGCTTCCAGCCCATCACGCTGCCTGGCGACGTCACCACTCCGCCCGCCGTCGAGCAGGCCGGCCAGAGTACCGGCTCGGTCACCTCCG
>JBJKRU010000012.1:0-9235 GCA_046704485.1 Candidatus Limnocylindrales bacterium
CGGTGTTTGGGGCGGGCGCCGCGTGGTGGGGGGGGGCCGCCGGCCCCCCCCGGCCCCCGGGCCGCCCGCCCCCCCCCCCGAGGCGCTAGTAGGCGACGATGCTCGACTCCTCGGTGATCCACACCTGGGGCGCTCCGTCCACACCGGCGCGAGCCATCACGCCGGGGAGCGAGGGGTCGGCCGCGAACGCCTTGGCGCCGGTCAGCGTCGCGAAGTCGTTGACGACCACCAGCGAGTTGGGGTCCTCGATCGACCGGGTCACCGTGTGGCCGGTGCCTCCGTGCCTGCGGCGGACCTCGCCGGGCTCCGTGTAGACGGTGAACCTCTTGTCGTAGTCGGCGACGTGGTGCTGGACGATCAGCTTGGCCATCTCGGGACGCTCCTTCGCGCTTCTCCAGCTCGGCTCGTGCGAGCAGTTAGGGCCCTAACGATATAGTTAGCCATCGAATTGTCAAGCACCTAAATACTGGCTAAGATGCGGTCAATGGCCAAGGTGACCCTCGCCGACGACTTCTACGAGCAGACCCCCGAGGGGAGGAGGCTCGCGACCGAGGCCGTCATGAACACGGTCCGCACTGCCGACCTGCTGTTCGACCGGATCGGCCGGCTCCTCAGGCCGCTCGGCGTGAGCTCGGCGGGGGGCCTGGTCCTGGGCCAGTTGCGCGACCACGGGGCGATGTCGCCCTCCGACCTCGGCGAGCGGCTGATCGTGACCCGCGCGACAGTGACCGGGGTCGTGGACTCGCTCGAGCGGAGGGGCTATGTGCGCCGCTCGCCGAACCCGGCCGACCGGCGCGGGGTCATCGTCGAGCTCACGCCGGCGGGCGTCGATGTCGTGGGCCAGGTCCGCACCCTGATCCACAGCCACGAGCGCGACTGGATGAGGGTGCTCTCGGACGAGGAGCTGGCCGCGTACATCTCGCTGCTGCAACGTATCCAGGACAGCGTCGTCGCTCAGGAATAGCCGCAGCGCCGCCCCGCGCTAGACTCCCGTCGACCCCACGAACGCCGTCCGGAGACCTCGTGACCGCTTTCGACGACTTGTCCGCGCCCTTCCTCGACGAACTCTTCGCCGCCGACCCCGTGACCGCGACGTTGATCGGCGACCACCGCTTCGACGGCCGCTGGCCGGACACGTCGGCACGGGGACGGCTCGACCGGCTCGCGCTCTACGAGCGCTGGTCCGAGCGGTTCGGCGCCCTCGACGGCGCCGCACTCACGCACGACGAGCAGATCGACCGCGACCTCGTGCTCGGCGAGCTGGCCCGCTCCCGCTTCTTCGAGGCGGAGCTGCGCGAGGACGCCTGGGACGCCCTGGGCTGGGTCTACCTGATCGGCGCCGGGCTGCACGGCCTCCTGTCGCGCGAGTTCGCGCCGCTGGCCGTGCGGCTCGAGGCGTTCGCGTCTCGGCTGGAGGGAGTGCCGCGGATCATCGCCGACGCGCAGGCGGTGCTCGGCTCCCATCCGACTCGACCCGTCTCCCGGCTCCATGCCCGCGTGGCGGGCGAACGGATCGGCGGCGTGGCCGCGCTGGGCGACGAGGCGGTCGCGCTCGCGGAGGCCAGCGACGATCCGGCCGTCGCGGCGCTGCTGCCCCGGCTCCGGGCGGCCAGCGCCGCATCGAGGGGGGTTCTCGAGGGCATCGGCCACCATCTGCGGACCGAGGTGGCCCTCCACGCAGCGGGCTCCCCGGAGCTGGGGCGCGACCTGTTCGCCGCGAAGCTTCGCCACACGCTGGCGGACCCCGATGCGACGCCTGAGGCCATCCTCGACCGCGCCGAGCGTGAGTACGCGGCCGTGCGAGCGGAGATGGTCCGGCTCTCGCGAGCCCTGTGGCCCTCGTGGTGCAGCGGTCGCGCGATGCCGGACGACGAGGGCGAGCTCGTGCGGACCGTTTTCGACGCGATCTCGCTGGAGCATCCCGCGGCCGGGGAGCTGGTGGAGGTCTGCCGTGGCCTGGTCGCCGAGATCGAGGCGTTCTGCGAAGAGCACGACGTCATCGGCCTGGCCAGCGAGCCGCTCGAGATCCAGTGGACGCCGGAGTACCTGCGCTCGCACGCGGGCGCGATGCTCGAGTCCCCAGGCCCGCTCGACACCGGGCAGAAGGCGTTCTTCTCCATCACGCCGGCCCGCCCTGAGTGGGACCACGACAAGGTGGAGTCGATGCTGCGCGAGCTCAACGACCGCCAGCTGCGGCTGCTCACGATCCACGAGGCCGTGCCCGGCCACTACCTCCAGTTCGCGTACTCGAACCGCTCGGGCGGGTCTCTCGTGCGGCGCGTGTTCGCCTCGGGCCTGTTCGCCGAGGGCTGGGCCGTCTACGTGACGCAGGTGATGCTCGACCGCGGGTATGCCGGTGACGACCTCGCCCTCTGGCTGCAGCACTGGAAGTTCTACCTCCGCGCGGTGGTCAACACGATCCTCGACGTGCGCATCCACTGCTTCGGCATGACGAGCGACGAGGCCCTCGCCCTGATGGTCGACGGCGCCTTCCAGGAGCGGAGCGAGGCCGAGGCGAAGGACGAGCGCGCGCGACTGACCGCCACGCAGCTCTCCACCTACTTCATCGGGTCGATGGGCTGCTGGGACATCGAGGACGAGGCACGACGGCGAGCGGCCGAGGCCGTCGGGGCGGGTCGGGACGCGGTGCCCGCACCGACACTCGTGGGCGGCTACCCGCCCACGCCCGGCTTCAGCGAGCGTGCGCACCTCGAGGCGGTCGTGTCCCACGGCGCCCCGACCATCCCGCTGCTCCGGAGGATCCTGCTCGCGGACTGAGCCGCGCCTCCGCGGCGGCGTCAGGCGTGCTCGCCGAACCGGGCCACGCACCACTGGTAGCGGAATGGCCGCCCGGACCGACCCGGCACCGGCCAGGTCTCGAACACCTCGACCCGAGCGTGCCGCTCGACAGCCGCGCGCATCGAGGCGTCGGTCCGCCAGTGGAAGTAGCGGGGCGGTTCGATCGAGTCGTCCGGGTTCGGGCCCTCGGTCCCGTCGCCGCCCCAGGTGCCGAGCGCGGCGAGGCCCCCCGGTCGCAGGACGCGGTCGAATTCGGCGAGCGCCGCCTCGAGGTCCGCGTCGGGCAGGTGCATCAGCACGCTCATGCTCCACAGCGCGTCGAAGGCCCCGGCGGCGAACGGGAGCTCGTGCGCCGAGGCGACGTGAGCCTCGATCCCGGCCGCCCTGGCGAGCTCGACGTGCACGGGCGAGAGGTCGATGCCGACGACCTCGAGCCCCGCGGCGGCGAATGCTGCAGCGTCGATCCCAGGCCCGGTGCCGATCTCGAGCAGCCGGCGCCGATCCTCCCGAGCCAGGCACGTCACGAACCAGGTGCGGCGGGCGACACGCTCGTCGGCGATGGCGCGCCGCGACCTCGCCGCGGCGTCCTGGTCGTAGTACCGCGCAAGGTCGGCTCGAAGCCGCTCGCCGTCGTGCATCAGCTCATCCGGGCCACGCTCGGTGCACATGCCGTCCGGCTCTCGCCGGAGGCTGGTGGCCTGAGCGCTCCCGGACGTGGCGGCCCACCCGGGTCAGGTGTCCTTCCTGCCCTTCGCCTTCTTGCCGGCCTTGCCCTTCTTGGCCTTCTTCTTCTCGGACTTCGCCGCGCGTTGAGGCTCCCGCTCCGACTCGGGCTGTGGCTCATTCCCCGGCTCCCGCTCCGACTCGGGCTCGGGCGCAGGTTCCGGCACGGGCTCGGGCACGGTGTCGGGCTCCGGCGCTGCGGCAGATTCGGCTGCGGGACCAGGGGGCTTGCGAGCGGCTCGCGACCGTGGCCTGCCCGATGGCGCCACCGCCTGCTCTGCCTCGCTGCCCGGCTCAGGCTCAGCCACTCCGGGGACGAACAGCTCGTTGCGCAGGCGATCGACCCGGTAATCCGACAGGGTTCCCGCGCGCTCGATCGCGGCGAGGACGGTGCCGGGGTCGGCCTCCCCGACGCGGTTCGCGGCTCCGGTCAGGGTCTCCAGCCGGGCGGCCCAGGCGCACAGCTCCTGGAGCGACTCGCCGTGGAACCAGGCCACACCCTCCCAGTCGTTCACACGCAGGAACGGCCGCGCGACGGGATGCGACAGCCAGCGGTCCAGGAGCCGCAGCGGCGCCGCGTCGGCGGCACCGCGCACCATGGAAGGGATCGGCAGGTCGACCAGCAGGCGCACCCGCTCGGCCGCCCACCACGCAGCCCCCTCGTCGAGGCCCCGGTGGCGGAGGCCCTCGGCAACGACGGGGGCCAGGCGCAGCTCGTCGTACCAGGCGCGCGACGTGGGCCCGACCATCGCGCCCTCGGGCAGCAAGCCAAGCGGTGCCAGCAGCGTCCAGACGCGCAGCGCTGCCGCCTGCGACGCGTCCTCGAGGCCGGCCGCCACTGCGTCCGCGGCGCCCCACGATCCGACGACGCGCTCCACGACTGAGCCCCTGTCGCCCTGGGTGCCGGTGGCCTCCGCGACCGCGTCCACCAGGCGGGCCACCGCTCCGCGCGACGGCGTCTCGATGACCGCCCGGACCGCCTCGTGGACCGGCTGGAGCTGAAGGTCCCGGAGCGCCGCCTCGAGCGAGGGCACCCCGCGCCCCTCGAGCCGCGCCGCCAGTCGTGCCCAGACCCCCGACACGTCATGCAGCTCGCGCATCGCCCAGTACACGCGCGTCTCGTAGGCGTGCAGCTGGACGTGCAGACCGCGCTCGCGGATCTCGGCCAGCGAGCGGATGTACTCGAGGTCGGCCCGCTGGTCGCGGAAGGCGATCCAGCGGTTCACCGCGTCGCCGTCCGCGAGCCCCAGGCCCTCGGCCAGCGTGCGCCGCACCAGGCGCTTCGAGCCGTCGGCATCCTTCACCGCGTAGGCCGCCGAGGTCCTGATCCAGCCCGACGTGTCGCCGAAGTGGTTGTGGAAGACGACCAGCGACCGCGATGGCCCAGCCCCGTTCGAGAACGCGAACACGTTCTCGTCCACACCGCCGAAGTCGTGCTCGACGTCGTAGAGCAGGAAATCGCGCGCCTCGGCGAAGTCGCCCCGCCGGTGGAGCAGCGGCACGAGGTCGCGCTCGTGGCGCTCGATCAGCCAGGGGTCGACGCTCTCGTTCCAGCTGGCCCGCCGGAACTCCATGCCGTACTTCTCGGCGAAGCCCTCGAACTGGCCGTGGCCGATCATCGGCAGGCCGGGCAGGGTCGCCAGCAGCGTGGCGATGCCGAAGTACTTGTCGCCCTTGCCGAACTGCTCGACCGCCGTCTTCTCGTCGGGGTTGTTCATGAAGTTGACGTAGCGCTTCAGGATCTCGGGGTCGAACTCCAGCGTCTCCTTCAGCACCCGGCGATACCCCGCGTTGTCCTCGTCACGGAGCATGTGCATGAACGCGCTGTTGTAGACGCGGTGCATGCCGAGGGTCCGGACGAAGTAGCCCTCCAGCAGCCAGAACGCCTCCGCGAGCAGCAGCGTGTCGGGCACCTCCGCGGCGACGCGGTCGACCACCTCGCGCCAGAACTCGGCCGGCATCGCAGCGTCGAACTCGTCCGCCGTGAGCGTGCCGAACTCGGCCCGCGACGGGATGGCCCCGCCGCCCTCGCCGGGGGCCGGGAACCACAGGCGGCGCACGTGCTTGCGCGCGAGGACCATCGCCGCGTCGAAGCGGATGACCGGGAACCGGCGGGCCACCGCGAGGATCGTCTGGATGACCTGTTCGCGGACGGCCGCCTGGCTGAAGTCCAGCTGCGCCGTGTCGTTCCAGGGGAAGCTGGTGCCGTCGTTGCCGTGGTAGATGTAGCGCCGCTCGCCGGTCCACCGGTTGCGCCACTCGAAGGTGACCGCGGCGTCGGAGTTGTCCCAGTAGTGGTCCTCGAGCCGGACCTCGACGTCGCCATAGTCGGCCAGATTCTCCCCACCGTAGGTGTAGGCCGGGTAGGGGGGCTGGGGGACCGAGAGGAACCACTCAGGATGCTCGATGACCCAGTGCGAGTCGATGCCCATGTGGTTGGGCACCATGTCCGAGGCCAGCCGGATGCCGCGCTGCCATGCCCGGTGGCGGAGGGCCTGCCAGGCGTCCTCCCCGCCGAGGTCGTCCGCGATCCGGTAGTCGTCGAGCGAGTACGCCGAGGCAGCGGCATCGGGGTTGCCCCGCCACTCCTTGATCCGCTGGCTGGCCCGGCTGCGCTGCCACAGCCCGATGAGCCAGAGCCCCGTCACGCCCCAGCGGGCGAGGCGGTCGAGCTCCTCGTCCGGGATGACGTCGAGCGTGCGGATGTCACGCTGGTAGGTGCGGCTGAGCTGGTCGAGCCAGACGTGGGTGCTCTTCGCCATGAGGACCAGGCGCGGCATCCAGTCCGAGTCGCTCGAGAACTGCTCGGGCTCGGCGTCGAGGCCGGTGAGGTCCGGCCGCTCCCCCTTGCCGCCCGCGTCGCCGACACCGCCCCCGCCGAAGCGCAGGTGGAGCCCTCGCTCCTCCTCGGACATGACGTCGAGCGTGAGCAGCATCCGGTCGAGCAGCGCGGCCAGCTTGTCGCCCAGCAGGGCCCCCCAGGTGTCGCGAACGTAGCGCAGCTGCCCGGCGAGCGAGGTCGGGTGGGCCCGTGCCGGCGCCCGCAGCAGGTCCACCATGGTCTCGCCGTTCGGCCCGATCGGCTGGCGCTCGGCGTAGTACCGCTCGAGCACGGCCATCGACGCGTCCCGCTCGCCGCGGGGGAGCGGCGAGTCGTCCACCAGCGGGATGAGCGGCCGCGCGGCCGGATTCTCGTTGGCGACCCGAATGAGGAGCATCTCCTCGAGGCGGATCGCCTCCTCCGCTCCGAGGACGTCGGGGAACTCCTCGCCCACCGCGTTGAGCAGCTCGGCGAAGTCCTCGTCGCCCAGCTCGGACTCGACCGCCAGGGCAGACTCGACCATGGACGCCGGCGGGTCGAGCTCGACGGCGCGTTCGACCAGCAGGTGGAAGACCTCGTGGAGCAGCTCCAGGGCGGCCAGCTCGCCAGCCTGGGCCGACGGGGTACCGGCTGGCAGCGTGGCGTTGAGGGCGGCGACCACGCGCCGCGCGATCGGCAGGTTCGCGGCCAGGCGGCGGCGGGCGGGACCGGTCGTCAGCTCGACGGCCGAATCGGGGGCCGTGGTGGCGTCGAGGCGGAACCGGCGGCGGGCTGTCCGGGAGTACGGCAGCGAGCGCATCAGGCGTCGCGGTCCGGCTCGTCGTCGAGGATGGCCTCCAGGCCGCGGAGCGGGATGGTCACCCACGTCGGCCGCGTCCGCAGCTCGTACGTGAGCTCGTAGGTGGCCTTCTGCAGCAGGAGCACGTCGAGCAGGATACCCGTTGCCGCATCGCCCTGGCTGGGCAGCAGCCCGGTCTCCTCCACCTCGGCGAGATAGCCGCGCAAGAACGCCGCCGCGGACTCCGCGAACCAGGCGATGGCCCAGCGCTCGACGTCGGAGTCGTCCGGCTCGCCGCGCTGCAGGACGACCCCGCTGGCCGCGTAGTCGAGTGACCGCACCATCCCGGCCACGTCCACGAGCGGGACGCGCTTGAGGCGGCGCTGGCTCGTGGGCCGGAGGGGCTCGCCCTCGAAGTCGGTGATCATCACGTCGTCGGCGGTGACCAGTACCTGCTCCGCGTGGAAGTCGCCGTGGCAACGGATGAGCTGGCCGCCCGGGGGCACCTCGAGCATGCGCCGCAGCCGGCCCTCGACCCGGTCCGCGCGCAGGAGGACGGCCTCGGCACGGGTGCGCACGTCCTGGGGCAGCGTGTCGAGCCTCGACGACAGCAGGCGGAGCGACTCGGCGGACGACGCCCGGACGGACTGGTACAGCGATCGCTGGTGGAACGACGTCATGCGCACGGGCGCGAAGGCCGGGTCGTCCGTCCGGGCCGCCAGCGCCCGGTGGAGCTCGCCCGTGCGGTGGCCGAGCAGCTCGGACGTGGAGAGGAATGAGCCGACGAGCGCCGCGGTCGGGGATTCGTCGACAGGGCGGCGGGCCCGGGCGAGGAGGCTCGACACCGACGTCGGCACGCGCGGCGGTCGGGTTCCCTGGGCGATGGCGGACTCGAGGTACCCCTCGATGGCGCGCTGCGCGACGTCGAAGGCGTCGCCCTGATTGCGGACGTACGCCTGGAGGACCGCCACCGAGGCGCTCCCCTCGGGCGACCGGTACTCGAGCCAGCCCGCCGTGGCGGGAGCGTGGGCGAACCCGCGCTGCGTGAGCGTGCGGCCCATCTCGATCTCCGGGTTCTCGCCGCCGCCCAGCACGCGGTACAGCTTGAGGATGCCGGAATCGCCCCAGCGGACCGAGGTGTTGCTCTGCTCGCCGCGCCAGCGCTCGACGACCGGCGCCCTGCTGAGCGGACCCGTGATCGCCGGGGCGGCCGCCGTCGACGCGCCGACCAGCGTGCCGGTGCGCCCCGCGACCTTGCGACGACCCGCCAGCACGCCCACCAGCCAGGCGACGAACTCGGGGTCGCCGGCGGCGTCCACGATCGCGCCAGCCGGCTCCTGGCCCCGGACGAGCCAGGCGATGGTGTCGCCCGGGTCGGGTTCCCGGTCGGTCGGCTCGGTGATGCCGAGCGGGATGCTGTAGACCTCGGGCTCGCCGTCGCTGTAGGTCACCTGGAGCATCGCCAGCAGCAGGCGCCCGTCCACGCCGCTCACCGGCACGGCGTCCACGATCCGCGCCGACCGAACCCGGCGGCCCCGACCGAGGAACCAGCGCCGCTCCGTGATCCACTCCGAGAGCGCGGCCACGAGCTCTCCCGACTTGTTGGCGGTGGTGAGCGCCGCCAGCAGACGCGGCCGCTCGATCGTCCGGATGCGTCGGCCGCGACCGTCGGCGGAGGACGCCGGCGCCCGCAGCTCGAACCAGTAGAACGCGTGGGGCCCGAGCGTGAGCTGGTACGCATCCCCGCCGACCACGGGGAACTCGACCGACCCGAACAGCTCCACGGGCGTCATCCCGACGAAGCCCGACAGGTCGAGCGAGGTCCACTGGACGTAGCGCGACAGGTTGGCGACCACCAGCAGGGTCTCGTCCTCGTGGCGCCGCACGAACGCGAGGATCCGCCGGTTGTCCGCCCCGACCACCTCGAGCGTGCCCCGCCCGAACGCCGGGTGCCGCTTGCGCAGGGCGATCAGCCGGCGCATCCACCACAGCAGCGAGTGCGGGTTCGCCTGCTGCGCCTCGACGTTGACGGCCTCGTAGTGGTACTCGGGGTCCAGGATGGGCGGCAGGTACAGCCGCTGGCGGTTGGCCGACGAGAAGCCGGCGTTGCGGTC
>JBJKRU010000013.1:0-2863 GCA_046704485.1 Candidatus Limnocylindrales bacterium
CGGCGTCCCCGAGATCCTCGAGGCGATCGTCTCGCGCATCCCGCCGCCCAAGGGCTCGCCGGACGCGCCCCTGCGGGCGCTCGTCTTCGACAGCCACTACGACCCCTACAAGGGCGTGGTCTGCTACATCCGCCTCGAGGAGGGGACGCTCCACCAGCACGACGTCATCCGCCTGATGGCCAGCGAGGCCGAGACCGAGCTGCTCGAGCTCGGCGTCTTCCGCCCTCAGCTGGTGCCGGTCAAGAGCCTCGGGGCGGGCGAGGTGGGCTACGTCGCCACCGGCCTCAAGAACGTCCGCGAGGCGCAGGTCGGGGACACGGTGACGACGGTCGCGAAGCCGGCCTCCGGGCCCCTGCCCGGCTACCAGGAGGCGAAGAGTCTCGTCTTCGCGGGCATGTACCCGGTCGCAGGTCCCGACTACCCCCTGCTCCGCGACGCCCTCGAGAAGCTCCACCTCAACGACGCCTCGTTCACGTTCGAGCCCGAGAGCTCGGTTGCACTGGGCTTCGGCTTCCGCTGCGGCTTCCTCGGCCTCCTCCACATGGAGATCGTCCAGGAGCGCCTGGAGCGCGAGTTCGACCTCGACCTGATCGCGTCGGCCCCGTCGGTCGAGTACCGCGTCAACCTGACCGCGAACCGCGGCCAGCTGGTGGTGGACAACCCGGCCCGCTTCCCCGACGTGGGCGAGATCGAGTCGATCGAGGAGCCCTGGGTCAAGTTGGGCGTCGTCACCCCGGACCGCTACATCGGCTCACTCATGGAGCTCACGACGAACCGGCGCGGCACCTTCCTCACCATGGAGTACCTGGACCCCCAGCGGGTGCACATGCACTTCGAGCTTCCGCTCGCCGAGCTCATCGTCGACTACTACGACCAGCTCAAGACGCGGACGCAGGGCTACGCCTCGATGGAGTACGAGGAGGCGGGCTACCGCGCGGCGGACCTCGTCAAGCTCGACGTGCTGGTCAACGGCGAGCCGGTCGACGCGCTGTCCCTCATCCTGCACCGCGACCGCGCCCAGTCGACCGGCCGCGCGCTGACGGTCCAGCTGCGCCGGCTGATCCCGCGCCAGATGTTCGAGGTGCCCATCCAGGCCGCCATCGGCAGCCATGTCGTGGCGAGGGAGACGCTCGCCGCCATGCGGAAGAACGTGCTCGCGAAGTGTTACGGTGGCGACATCACCCGGAAGCGGAAGCTCCTCGAGAAACAGAAGGAGGGGAAGCAGCGGATGAAGCGCGTCGGCTCGGTCGAGATCCCGCAGGAGGCGTTCCTGGCCATCCTGCGCATGGACGAGGGCTGATGCGCCGCATCGTCCACCGCTGACGCGCGCATGCCCACCATCGACACGTCCAGCCTGCCCGGGGTCAGCGCGATCCCGGACTTCCTGCGCGCGCTCATGGCGCTGGGCATCACGCTGTTCCTGGTCATCCACCGATTCGACGCCGAGCGGTTCAGCGCGGCCGAGTACGACGACACCGACCGCTGGGGCAACCCCCCGTCGCTGTTCCGCCGACTCGCCTGGTACTTCCTGGGCCTGCTGGGCATCCTGGCCGTGCTGGTCCTGCACCCGTCGCCCTCGACCGACCTCTATCTCGCCCTGGGCGATCGGCTGGGGGTCATCGTCCTCGGCCTCGCCTACGCGGCCGGCGGCACGCTCGCGGCGATCGGCCTCGCGTACTGGCGCTACGGCTACGTGCGGCTGCCGTTCATCCCGTCATACCCGGGCGCGGTGCTCAACGCCGTCGCCACGGCGTTCGTCGACGAGGCCGTGTTCCGCGGGATCGTGTTCGGCTTCCTGATCACGATCGGCACCGACCCCAACCTGGCCAACCTCACCCAGACCCTGCTCTACGGCCTCGCCACCCGGACCGGGGCGCCTGGCCGGCCCAAGGCGATGCTGCTCGTGATGCTCGCCATCGGGTTCGTGGGCGGCTGGCTGACCGGTGTCACGGCGGGCATCGGGGCGGCGTTCCTCGGCCATGCCATCACGCGGCTCGCGTTCTTCCTCACCACCGGGCATCCGGGAGGGCTGCCGGCGCCGAAGGGGACCGAGCAGGAGGAGATCGTGCGCAGGGCGATCCCGCCCAAGGGCTGGAAGGTCCTCGACCAGACCGACGAGCCGGATCCGCCGGCGCCGAGGACCGGCTGGGAGGGCTGACCGCTGGACGGCCGCCCGGGCGACACCGCAGCGACGCACGGCCTCGCCCCTGACGGCGCCCGCCCGCCCGTCGCCCTCTACCTGCACGTCCCGTTCTGCGTCTCCCTGTGCCCGTACTGCGACTTCGTGGTCGCGGCGGGGTCGTCGGCGCGCGGGCCCGCCTCCCGCGTGGCGGCGTTCGTCGAGGCGCTCGCGGCCGATATCGCGCTCCGGGCCGATGCGGTCGATGCCTGGTTCGGCGGGCCGTCGTCCTCGTCGCGTCCCGCCCTCGCGTCGGTCTACATCGGTGGCGGGACGCCCTCGCTGCTGCCGTCCGACGACGTGGCGCGGCTGCTCGCGCTGGTCGGGTCCCGCTTCGGCATCGCCGAGGGCGCGGAGGTGACGATCGAGGCAAACCCCGGACCGGACGAGCGCGGCGACGCGGCCGCGCTGGCGCGTGCGGGCGTGAACCGCATGTCGATCGGCGCGCAGGCGATGGACGCTGGGCTGCTGCGTCGCCTGGGCCGGCGGCACACCCCCGATGACGTAGCCGACGCGGTGGCCGCGGCCCGCACCGGCGGGATGGCCAGCGTGTCGGCGGACCTCCTCTACGACGTGCCCGGCCAGAGCGTGGCGATGTGGTCCGCCACGCTCGACTCTGTGCTGGCCCTGGACGTCGACCACGTGTCCGCCTACGCGCTCACGCTCGACGACCCCGACGCCGAG
>JBJKRU010000014.1:0-15313 GCA_046704485.1 Candidatus Limnocylindrales bacterium
ATCATGCGCAAGGTGGCCCGCTCGGTCGCCGAGGGCCGCAAGCGCAAGACGGTCGTCGACATGAAGAAGCTCGAGGAGTACCTCGGGCCTGAGCGCTTCGAGTACGGCGAGCTGGAGGCGGAGGACCAGATCGGCGCCGCCACGGGCCTCGTCGTGACCGAGGTGGGCGGCGACGTGGTGGCCGTCGAGGTCACCAAGATGGAGGGCAAGGAAGACTTCATCCTCACCGGCCAGCTCGGCGATGTCATGCGCGAGTCGGCCCGTGCCGCCCTGTCCTGGATCCGCTCGCACGCCGACGAGCTGGGCATCCCGCTCGAGGTCTTCGAGCGCAACACCCTGCACATCCACGTGCCAGCCGGCGCCATCCCGAAGGACGGGCCGTCGGCGGGCGTCACCATGGCAACCGCGATGGTCTCGGCCCTGACCGGCATCCCGGTGCGCAAGGACGTCGCCATGACGGGCGAGATCACCCTCCGCGGCCGGGTCCTCCCGATCGGCGGGCTCAAGAGCAAGATCCTGGCCGCGCACCTGTCCGGCGCAGCGATGGTCATCCTTCCCCGCAAGAACGAGAAGGACCTGCGCGACATCCCCGAGGAGATCCGCAAGCAGGTGAAGCTCGTCCTGGCCGACTCGATGGAGCAGGTGCTCGACGCGGCGCTCCGGCGCAAGCCGCAGCCGCTCAAGCCCACCTCGGTCACCGGCAGCGAGTCCGGCGAGCGGGGCTCCAAGGGGGCTGTCGGCCGCACCGGGCGCAACCCGTTCCCGCCGGGCCAGCCGGCCGTCGTCGTCGACGGCATCCCTGTTCCGACGGGCGGCCTGGCCCTGTCCGTCGGCCGGCGGCAGTAGGGCCGGCGGTGCCAGGGGGACCGGTCCGATGGAGTATCGCGACTACTACCAGATCCTGGGCGTGCCACGCTCGGCCAGCCAGGCCGACATCAAGAAGGCGTTCCGGAAGCTGGCTCGCGAGTTCCACCCGGACCGGAACCCCGGCGACAAGGCCGCCGAGCGCAAGTTCAAGGACGTCAACGAGGCCAACGAGGTCCTGTCCGACCCGGAGAAGCGCAAGCAGTACGACGTGCTCGGCGCCAACTGGGACCAGTACCAGCGGAACGGGGGCGGACGTTCAGGCACCGATCCCTTCGGGCCGGGCGGCCCGTTCGCAAACTTCAACTTCGGCCAGGGCGGCGGCCAGAACGTCCGCTACGAGTTCCGCACCTCGGACGGCAGCGGCGCCGGGTTCTCCGACTTCTTCCGGATGTTCTTCGGCGGGGCGGCGGCCGGCGCCCAGGCGGGCCGGGCTGCGAGCAGCGACGGCGCCAGCCTCGAGGAGATCCTGTCCCAGATGGGCGGGGTGCCCGGGCAGACGGGCGGCGCCCAGCGCGGTGGCCACACCTCGCACGGCACAGGGCGCGACGCGACGCGCTCCCGACGGCTGAACGAGATCGAGGCACCGGCCGAGCTGACGCTGGAGGAGGCCTTCCACGGCACCTCGCGGCTGGTCGACGTGGAGGGGAAGCGCTACCAGGTGTCCATCCCGCGCGGCATCGACACTGGCGGCCGTGTCCGGCTCTCGGGCAAGGGGCCGAACGGCCGCGACCTGGTCGTGGCGGTGACGGTCCGCCCTCACGACGTGTACACGCGCCATGGGCCCGACCTCGAGCGCGAGCTGCCGATCAGCCTGCGCGAGGCCCTGCTCGGCGGCGAGATACCCGTGACCACACTCAAGGGCCGGATCCTGTTGACCATCCCGGCGGGCACCCAGGCGGGGAAGACGTTCCGCCTGACCGGCCAGGGCATGCCCAAGCTCAGGGGCGACAGCGCAGGCGACCTCTACGTGAAGGTCCGAGTTGTGCTGCCCAGCGCCCTCGACGCCGAGGCGAAGGCCGCCGCGACCCGTTTCCTCGACCTCGTCCATCAGCCAGACCCACGCTCGACGGGCTGACCGCCGCGCCCTGACCGCACCTCCCCGCAAGAGAACCGCCATGCAGCTCGACCGCTTCACCGAGAAGGCCCAAGAGGCCATCATCACCGCCCAGCAGCTCGCCGAGCGGATGCAGTCCCCCGTCCTCGACGCCGAGCACCTGCTGTCCGCGCTGGTCCAGCCCGACGACGGCGTGCCCGCCGAGACGCTCCGCCGTCTGGGTGTGGACCTGCCCGCGTTCCGCGACGAGGTGGCCGGCGTGCTGGCCCGCCGCGCCCGCATCAACGGGGGCTCGCTGGCTTTGGATCCGCGCGCCAAGCGGGTCGTGGAGAAGGCGCAGGACGAGGCCCGCCGCATGGGCGACGAGTACACCTCGACCGAGCACCTCATGCTTGGCGTGGCAGAGGCAGGCGGCGATGCGCAGGCGCTCCTCGAGCGGCACGGCGCGGGCCGCGAGGCCATCCTGGGCGCCCTGCAGGGCGTTCGCGGCGGGCAGCGTGTGACCACGCCCAATCCGGAGACCACGTACCAGGCGCTCGAGAAGTACGGGCGAGACCTCACCGCCGAGGCGCGGGCCGGCAAGCTCGACCCGGTCATCGGCCGCGACGAGGAGATCCGCCGAACTGTCCAGGTGCTCAGCCGCCGGACGAAGAACAACCCGGTGCTGATCGGCGAGCCGGGCGTGGGCAAGACCGCCATCGTCGAGGGGCTCGCGCAGCGGATCGTCCGCGGCGACGTGCCCGAGGGCCTCAAGGACAAGCAGGTCATCTCGCTGGACCTGGGCTCGCTGATCGCGGGCGCCAAGTTCCGGGGCGAGTTCGAGGAGCGCCTCAAGGCGGTCCTCAAGGAGATCAAGGAGTCCGAGGGCCGGATCGTGCTGTTCATCGACGAGCTGCACACGGTCGTCGGCGCGGGCGCCGCCGAGGGCGCCATGGACGCGTCCAACCTGCTCAAGCCGATGCTGGCGCGCGGGGAGCTGCACACGATCGGCGCCACCACGCTCGACGAGTACCGCAAGCACATCGAGAAGGACGCGGCGCTCGAGCGGCGCTTCCAGCCGGTGATGGTGGACCAGCCGACCGTCGAGGAGACGATCTCGATCCTGCGAGGCCTGCGCGAGAAGTACGAGGTCCACCACGGCGTCCGGATCACGGACTCCGCGCTGGTGGCCGCTGCCTCGCTGTCCAACCGCTACATCACGGAGCGCTTCCTGCCCGACAAGGCGATTGACCTCGTGGACGAGGCGGCTAGCCGGCTGCGCATGGAGATCGACTCCATGCCGGTCGAGCTCGATGAACTGGAGCGACGCCGGATCCAGCTCGAGATCGAGCGCGAGGCGCTGCGCAAGGAGACCGACGACGCATCGAAGGCGCGGCTCGAGGCGCTCGAGAAGGACCTGGCCGAGATCGGCGAGCAGGCCGGCGCGATGAAGCAGCGCTGGGAGGCGGAGAAGTCCGCGATCGCCGCGCTGCGCGCCACCAAGTCCGAGGTCGAGCAGCTGGCCGTCCGGATCGACCAGGCCGAGCGGGAGGCCGACTTTGCGCGCGCTGCCGAGCTCAAGTACGGCCGCGCCCGCGAGCTGGCGGACCAGCAGCAGGCGCAGGAGGCCGCGATCGCCGCGCTCCAGGGTCCCGGCGCGCTGCTCAAGGAGGAGGTCACCGCCGACGACATCGCGGAGATCGTGGGCGCCTGGACGGGCATCCCGGTGTCGCGGCTGCTCGAGGGCGAGCTTGAGAAGCTCGTCCACATGGAGGAGCGGCTGCACGAGCGCGTCGTGGGCCAGGACGAGGCGATCGAGGCGGTGTCGGACGCCGTGCGGCGGGCTCGGGCCGGGCTCAAGGACCCGCGCCGCCCCATCGGCTCCTTCCTGTTCCTGGGACCGACCGGCGTCGGCAAGACCGAGCTGGCCCGAGCGCTGGCCCAGTTCCTGTTCGACGACGAGCAGGCGATGGTCCGCATCGACATGAGCGAGTACATGGAGAAGTTCGCCGTGTCGCGCCTGACCGGCGCGCCTCCGGGCTACGTGGGCTATGAGGAGGGCGGCCAGCTGACCGAGGCCGTCCGTCGGCGGCCGTACCAGGTGGTCCTGCTCGACGAGGTCGAGAAGGCGCATCCCGACGTGTTCAACGTGCTGCTCCAGGTCCTCGACGACGGGCGCCTGACCGACGGGCAGGGCCGGACCGTGGACTTCCGGAACACGGTCGTGATCATGACGTCCAACGTCGGCTCGCAGCAGATCACGGCCTTCGCGGGACGTCCCGACTCGGACGCGTACGAGGCGATGAAGCACCAGGTCACCGAGCAGCTGCGCGGCGTCTTCCGGCCCGAGTTCCTCAACCGAGTCGACGAGGTGATCGTGTTCCACTCGCTCACCGACGTGGACCTGGCGGCTATCGTGGGGCTGCTGGTGGGCGACCTCGAGCGGCGCATCGCCGCCACCGACTTGACCCTGCAACTCACGCCCGCGGCGCTCGCCGTCATCCAGCGAGAGGGGACGGACCCGGCGTTCGGCGCTCGGCCCCTGAAGCGGACGATCCAACGGCTCGTGGAGAACCCGTTCGCGCGGGCGATGCTCGCGGGGACGTTCCACCCGGGCGACACCGTCATCGCGGACGCCGATCCGATCGGCGGGGCGCTCGTGTTCTCCTCGGCAGGCGGCGAGTCGGTGGTGGCCGGCACGGGCGAGCGGCGCGATGCGCGGGCCAGCGGCGCCGAGGCCAACAGGCCCGAGCCCGCGCCGGCGGGCGTCGGCGGGGTGCCCGAGTTCGACCTGCCGATCCTCGATCGGGACCGCAAGAAGAAGCCCGACGGCGGGCTGGTCAACTAGACGCGGTCTGCGGCGTGCGGTTCGAGGACGTCCTCCGCCGGCTCGAGCCGCTGCCGGAGGTCCTGCCCGAGGGGCCGCCCGAGCTGATGCCAATCGTGGTCGCATCGGGCGAGCCGGGCGTGCGACCGCCCTGGGACGCCGCCGCCGCGAGCGGCTCGCGGCCCGCGGCCGTGCTCGTGCTGCTGTACCCGGATCAGGACGGGGCCGCCCGACTGATCCTGACCGAGCGCATCGACCGGGGCGGTCATCACTCGGGCGAGGTGTCGTTCCCCGGCGGACGCGCCGAGCCTGACGACGCTGGCCCGGCGGAGACCGCCCTCCGCGAGGCGGCCGAGGAGGTCGGCCTCGACCCGTCTGCGGCGGGTGTCACGATCGTGGGCCAGCTGCCTGTTCACTGGATCCCGGTCAGCAACTACGCGGTGACCCCTGTCGTGGCGACGGCCCAGCGGCGACCCGCGTTTGTGCCGCAGCCGAGCGAGGTGGCCGCGATCCTCGAGCCCCCTGTGGACGCCTTCCTCCCTGGTGCGGCACTGCTCACCGTGGAGCGCCATATCCGCGGCATGCTCGTGCGCTACGCGGCCTACCCGATCGACGGGCTCGCCGTGTGGGGCATGACCGCCCGGGTGCTGGGTGGGCTCGGCGCGTGGCTCGGGCGCGCCGACGACTGACTCCCTCCATCCTGGAGCGAAGGAGACGAGTGGCGGCCGAAAGGCGAGTGGCCGGCCAGCCGGGTGCGGCGGCCGGGGGCAGCAGCCAGCAGCCGGCGTCAGTCTGGTTCGCCGTCGTCGGCGCCGGCCGCGCGACGACGCGGCCGCGGCGCCAGGGCGCCCTCGCCGCGCGCGACCGAGCGTGCACCGGGCGCCGTCCGCGGCATGTCCCCGCTCACCGCGTCCAATGGGGGGAGCAGCTTGGGATCCTCGGCCAGCTCGACGACGATCGCCCGCATCGGGAACCCGTCGGTCCAGGCCGCGTGGAGCACGTCGGGCGGCCATACCACCGCCTCGCCCGCGGCAACGCGCGTCCGCTCGTCGCCCACACCCACCCAGCCGCCGCCTTCAATGACGACGAACAGCGTCGTCCGCGGGCTGGAGTGCGGGGTGATGCGGGCCTGACGGCTGAACGCCAGCTCGGAGACGAGGCCCGACGCCCGCGACTCGATGACCTGCGCCTCGATCCCGACCGTTCCGGGCGGACCGTCAGGCCGACGGTGCCCGACGCCGAACCTCCGGACCTCGATCGGCATGGCGGGGGACGCCGCTCCGCTCGGCCGTCCCGCGGCCTACCGGCGCGCGCGGCGCCGACGGCGCGACGACTTGGACCGGATGGTGGTCTCCGGACGGGCGAAGCGCTCGCGCGTGAAGTAGCGCTGCTTGGCGAGCTGGCGCTCGTAGGCGGCGAACTCGGGCGGGAACTTCCGGTAGCGGACCCACACCATCGTGATCAGGCCGCTGAAGAGCGTCCCGAGCACGATGATCATGTCGAAGTGGAAGACCCAGTAGACCAGCATCATCGACGACGTGATGACGCTCGTCCACATCAGCCACTCGTACATCTGCGCGTAGACGGCGTGGCGGCGGAGCTGGCGCGTGCGGACGTTGTAGACAACGACCGAGACGATCAGCCAGAGGAGCGAGGCGATGGTCAGCGGCCCGTAGAGGTCGGGCACGTTGACCTGCGTGAAGGATTTGAACAGGTATTCCCAGGGCAGGAGCCGCACGCTCGAGATCTCCGCGGAGGCCGGATCACCACCGGCTGGCTGATGGGCTGTCCGAGTATGCCACGGGGCCGGGGTATACTCCTCAGCCAGATCGCGCCGCCCGAGCGGACCGGGGGTCGTTCGAGTCCCGGCCGGTCGCCCAGGCGCCCGAGCCACCCGCCGCAGGAGGAACAGCGCAGGTGCGTGCGCTGCTGTCGGTCGCCAACCGTGACGGGATTTCGGCGTTCGCGCGCGAGCTCGCGCGGCTGGGCGCGGAGCTGTACGCCACCGACGGCACCCGCGAGCACCTCGCTGAGGACGGGATCGACGCAGCGTCCGTCTCCGACCTCACCGCCGTTCCCCCGCTCGTGGGCGGCCAGGTGCGGACGTTCCACCCCGCCATCTACGCCGGCATCCTCGCCCGCCGCGACGTCCCCGAGCAGCTCGAGCAGCTCGTCGAGCACGGGATCGGCCTGATCGACGTGGTCGTCGTCAACGTGAAGCCGTTCGCGCCCGAGGTCGGCCGGCGCCACGTCGGCATCGACGAGGCGATCGAGATGATCGACGTGGGCGGGGCGGCCCTGCTCGCCGCCGCCGCCCGGAATGCGGCTGGCGTGGTCGCCATCGGCAGCCCGGCGCACTACGAGTCGGTCCTCGAGGAGCTGCGCTCGCTGGGCCAAGTGTCCGCCGACACCCGGTACCGCCTGGCCGCCGACGCGTACAGCACCGTCGCCGCGTATTACGCGGAGATTGCCGCCTATCTCAACCAGATCTCGAACAACAACTACCCGCAGCGCCTTGCGCTCGTGCTCGAGAAGGTCAGCGACCTGCGCTACGGCGAGAACCCGCACCAGCGCGCGGCGTTCTACCGCGAGACGACCCACCGGTCCGGGACCCTCGCGGACGCCACGCAGCTGGCTGGCGAGGCGCCCACGTTCAACAACCTGCTCGATCTCGACGCGGCGTTCCGGATCGCGTCCGACTACACCGCGCCCACGGTGGTGATCACCAAGCACACCGACCCGGTCGGCCTCGCCTCCGGCACGGAACTGGTCGAGGCATACCGGCGCGCGCTGGAGACCGACCCGGTCGCGAGCTTCGGCGGCATCGTCGGCGTCAACCACGAACTGGACGGGGTCACCGCACGCGAGATCGCCGCGAACTCCTACGAGGCGGTCATCGCACCCGGCTTCAGCGAGGCTGCCGCGCGGATCCTGTCCGCGCAGTCGGGGCTGGAGCTGCTGTCCGTGCCGGCCTCGCCCACCGAGGGGATGCGCGACTACGGCATCGCCAACCTGGACTTCAAGCGCGTCGCGGGCGGCCTCCTCGTCGAGGCGCTCGACCATTTCGACATCGACCGCGGACAGCTCCAAGTGGTGACGCGCCGTCATCCCACCCTCGGCGAGCTCACGGACCTGCTCTTCGCCTGGCGCGCCGTCCGCCACGTCCGCTCCAACGCGATCGTGCTCGCCCGGAACGGGGCCACCGTCGGCATCGGCGCCGCCCAGGCGTCGCGCAACGTCGCGGTGGACATCGCTCTGCGCCGCGCCGGTGACCGGGCGAAGCTCGCTGTGATGGCGTCAGATGCCTACTTCCCGTTCCCCGACGGGATCCAGATCGCCGCCAACGCCGGTGTCACGGCGATCATCCAGCCCGGCGGCTCGATCCGCGACGAGATGGCGATCGAGGTCGCCGACCGGCACCACCTCGCCATGGTCTTCACCGGACGGAGGCACTTCCGGCACTGATCCGGGCGCCGCCCACCACGGTCGAGCGTCCGCAAGCCACCCACCCTGCCCGGCCACGCGCCGGCCACCATGGAGGCCACCGATGGAACAGCTCCTCGCCCTCGAGATGGTGCGGGTGACCGAGGCGGCCGCCATCGCGTCCGCTCGATTCATGGGTCGCGGCCAGCGCGACGAGGCGGACGCCGCCGCCACCGAGGCGATGCGCCGCACCATGGACGAGGCGGACATCGCGGGCACGATCGTCATCGGCGAAGGCGAGCGCGACGAGGCCCCGATGCTCTACATCGGCGAGGAGGTGGGCCGGGCCGCCCGCCGCGAGCTGGCGCAGGCCGTGGACATCGCCGTGGACCCGCTCGAGGGGACGAACCTGGTGGCGACCGGCCAGGACGGTGCGCTCACGGTCCTCGCCGCCTCGGAACGCGGCGGGCTGACCCACGCCCCTGACACGTACCTCGAGAAGCTGGCCGTCGGGCCGGTCGCCGCGGGCTGCGTGGACATCACGCGGCCCCCCGCCGAGAACTGCCACCGGATCGCGGAGGCGCTGCGCCGCAAGGTCTCCGACATCACGGTGATCATCCTCGACCGCCCCCGCCACACCGACCTGATCGCCGAGGTCCGGTCCACGGGCGCGCGCATCAAGCTCATCTCCGATGGCGACGTGTCGGCCGCGATCTCCTGCGCCGTCCAGGGCACCGGCGTGCACGCGGTCATGGGCATCGGCGGGGCGCCCGAGGGCGTCATCACCGCCGCGGCGCTGCGGTGCCTCGGCGGCGAGCTCCAGGCACGGTTCAGGTTCCGCAGCGACGAGGACCGCGAGCGTGCCAAGGGAATGCTCGGCAACGCCGACGAGGACCGCGTGTACCACACGGAGGACCTCGCGTCCGGCGACAACCTCGTGTTCGCCGCCACGGGCGTCACGGGCGGCGACCTGCTCCAGGCCGTGCGCTTCTTCGGCGGCGGAGCGCGCACCCACTCCCTGGTCATGGCCTACCAGGCCAAGCAGGTGCGGTTCGTGGACACGGTCCACATGTTCGACCGCGACCGTCCGCCGGCCGTCCGCCTCTAGGCTGGGAGAGTTGCCATGGATCTTGTGCCGGCTCGCGTGCGTGGGGTCATGGCCTCGCTCGAGGCGGTCGACGCCGCGGACAGGATCGACGGCACGCCCCAGCAGCGGCGGCTCCGGGCGATCCGGCCCGAGGTGGGCGAGCTGCTGGTGACGCTGATCGTGGCGCTGGGCGCTCGGACCATCGTGGAGGTGGGCACGAGTGTCGGCTACTCCACCCTGTGGCTGGCTGTCGGTGCTGGGCGGACCGGAGGCCGGGTGACGACCTTCGAGGTGGACCCGGCGAAGGTGGCGTTGGCGCGCGCCACGTTCTCGAACGCGGGCGTTGAAGACATCGTCGATCTCAGGCACGAGGACGGGACGGCCGGCCTCGCAGCCTTCTCGGGCGGCCGTGCCGACCTGGTCTTCCTCGACGCGGAGAAGGCTGACTACCAGCGGGCGCTCGATCCGGCGATCGGTGCTCTGCGATCCGGCGGGCTGCTGGTTGCCGACAACCTGATCTCGCACGAGGCTGACCTCGCCCCGTTCCGGGAAACGGCCCTCGCCGACCCGCGCCTGGTCGGCCTGGTGGTCCCGATCGGACGGGGCGAGCTGGTGGCAGCGCGGCTCTGACGCGTCCCCGCCGGGCCGTCAGCGCGGGACCGCAAGCCTGCGCCCGAAGGCCGACTGAGCAGCTCAGCTGGTCGGTTGCCAGCGCGCCGCGTCCCACGTTGCGACCGGGTGCACCGCGTCCGCGCCCTCTGCCGCCCTCTGCCGTGCGGCTGCGGCAGTGACGGTCTCGCCCCAGCCCGGCGGCATGAGCCGGGGCGCGAGGTCCTCGAGCGGCGCCAGCACGAACAGTCGTCGCCGTGCCTCCACGTGCGGCACGGTGAGCGGCAGTCCGGCCTTGGCCGGGTTCGCGCTCTGCCCGCCCTCCGGCCGCTGCACCGAGATCGCATGACGGCCGAACACGAGCAGGTCCAGGTCCAGCTCGCGCGGGCCCCAGCGGTATCGCTGTCGCCGTCCGAAGCCCCGCTCCAGGTCCTTCAGCCGAACGAGCAGCGACGAGGCCGCACGCTCAGGCGAGACGTCGGGCGCCACCGCCACGTCGAGTGCCACCGCCGCATTGTGGAAGTCGGGCTGGTCGGTGACGCCCACCGGTGCCGTCGCGTAGAGGCGCGACACGCCTCGGACACGGCAGCCATCCAATGCGTCAAGCGCGTGCACCGCCGTGGCGAGCGTCTCGACGGCGTCGCCCACGTTTGCCCCGAGCCCGATATAGGCCCGCACGATGTGCCTCCGCGGTGCACCCACGGCGGCTCACCTCCCGCTCGGTAGACTCCGGGCTATGCCCCCGGTCAGCGTGCTCATCCTCGCCCCGACCCCGTCGCCGGTCGCAGGTCCCCTCGCCAGCGTCCTCGATGAGGCCAGGGCGGCGCTCGCGGAGCACCATCGCCGCGGCTTCCTGGCCGCGGGCGCAGCCGATGCCGTGGTGCGGCGGGAGCCGCCCGACGATACCCCATTCGGCGCGCGCCTCCGGCGCATCTCGGCCGAGACGCTGCCGGTGGGGCCGGCTGGACTCGTGGTGCTGGGCGCGGCGTCGATTCCGCTCGCGAGAGCCGACGACCTGCGCGCCCTGGTCGACGCCGCTGGCGGGGATGCCCCCGAAGCCCTCGCGAACCAGCGGTACTCCGCCGACGTCATCGCGCTCGCGAGGGCGGACCTCATCCTGCCCACGCTCCCTTCGGACATCGACTCGGACAACGCCCTTCCGCGCTGGCTTGCCGAGGTGGCCCGGATCCCGGTCCACGACCTCCGTGCCCGGCGCCGCCTGGCGATGGACGTGGACTCGCCGCTTGACCTGCTGCTCCTCGAGGGGGCGCACGCGCTGGCCGGAGCCCGCCTGCCGATGCCGGGCACGGCCGACGCGGGCCCCGTCCGGGCTCGGCTGGCCGCCCTGCGTGCCCTGGCAGCAGACCCGGGCGCCGAGCTGTTGCTGGCCGGCCGGCTCTCCTCGGCCGACCTCCGGTGGGCGGAGCGCCACACGAAGTCGCGCACGCGGGCCCTCATCGAGGAACGGGGGCTGCGGACGGCGGCGGCGGGCGTGCTCGTGGGCCGGCCGAACCGCCGCCCGCCGCGGACCATCCTCGGCGAGCTGCTCGCCCAGGACGGGCCGGGTTCGCTCGGTCGCCACGTCGCCGCCCTGGCCGACGGGGCGCTCCTCGACAGCCGCGTGCTCATGGCCCATCGGGCCGGTGCCGACCAGCGCGGCTGGCCCTCGCCTGATGACCGCTTCGCGAGCGACCTCCTCCTTACCGACCGCGTGGTCGATCCGTGGCTGCGCGAGTTGACCGCTGCGGCCGCGGAGGCGCCGGTGCCGATCCTCCTCGGCGGGCACGCACTGGTGGGCCCCGGCGCTCGTCTGGCTCTTCGGGACGACCGGCCTGCACGACCGATCCCGCCGCGCCCGGCGTCGCCCGGGCGGCTGTCCTAGCCGACCCCGTCGAGCGGCCGGCGTGACCAGGCCCGACGAGCCCCGCCCGGCGTGAGCACCCGGGCGGCTGGCTGAGGGTGCTTGGACTGCGAGTCCAGAGTCTCGTGGTCTGCAGGTTCATGGGTGGACTCCGGGTCCAGCACGCACCGGAGACGGGCTCCGAAGCCGGTCTGAGCTGTCGGCAACGGGACTCCTGGTCCAGCAGCGGACTGCAAGGACCCTGAAGCTTGGACTGACAGTCCAGTCGGGCGCGGCCGGGCGCGGCGGCCCGGTCGGGCGCGGCGGACCGCGACCCGAGACAGGCGCGGCGGCCGATACGATCATGGCGTGAGCACCGACCGATCCGGCCCGGCTGTCCCCGGCTTCCGCGTTGAGCCCCTCCCGGACCCCGAAGCCGTGGGCGAGGACGCCGAGCTGGCCGAGCGCATCCGTGACGAGATCCGCCGCGACGGCCCGATCACGTTCGCGAGGTTCATGGCCCGGGCGCTGTACGAGCCCGGTCACGGCTACTACCGACGCGACCAGCCGGGTCCCGGTCAGGCCGGCGACTTCATCACGGCGCCGGAGACGCACCCCATCTTCGGCGCGGCCGTCGGGCGGCTGGTCGCCCAGGCGTGGGAGGCGCTGGGGCGTCCGGCGCCCTTCGTCGTCACGGAGCCCGGCGCCGGGAATGGCGCCATGGCCGCGGCGCTGCTGGCCGGCCTGCGCGACGACGCGAGCCCGCTGTTCGGCGCCGTCCGGTACCGGCCGCTGGAGGTGGAGGACGCGCGGCTCGAGGCCCTGCGCGCGAGGCTCGAGGCCGATGGCCTTGCTGCTGTCCTGGCGGCCGAAGACGCGCCCGCCGACCCGGCCGAGGCTGGCGCCGTGATCGCCAACGAGGTCGTCGACGCGCTCCCGGTCCACCGCGTGGTGGGGCGGCCGGACGGCCTCCGCGAGCTGCTGGTGGGCCTGGACCGACATGGGGCATTCACGACCGTCGAGGCCGAGCCCTCCACGCCGGCCCTCGCGGCCCGGCTCGACGCAGAGCGCGTGAAGCTCGCCGACGGCCAAGTCACCGAGATCTGTCTCGCCATCGACGACTGGCTGGCGAGCGCCACCCGCCACCTGTCGCGGGGGATCGTCATCCTGATCGACTACGCCGATGAACCCGCCGCCCTCCACGGCCCGGCGCGTCCAGCCGGGACGCTTCGCGCGTTCGCCCGGCACGCTGTCGGCGCCGACCCCTTCCGCCACGTCGGGCGCCAGGACATCACCGCGACGGTCGACCTGGCAGCCGTGCGGGCGGCGGCCGTGCGCACCGGCCTGACCCCCCTCGGCGAGACCACGGCCGGCGAGCTGCTGGCGGCAGCCGGCGGCGACCTCCCCGGGCGCTACATCCGGCGGCCGGGCGCCGTACTGCAAGACGCGCTGACCCTGCGCTCGGCTCTGGCTCGCCTGCTCGACCCGCGTGGAATGGGCGGATTCCGCGTCCTGGCGCTTGGCCGGGACGTCCCGAGGGACACTGAGCTCGGCGCACTGCAGCGGCTTCGCCGGGGCGGCTGATCTGCCGCCCGACAGGGGACTTGGAGCGGATCTGTAAGGTCCGAGCGGCCCCTCGCGAGAGTCGCGCCGCCCTCTCCGGGAGCGGTGCCGCTGCTAGAATGGCCGGGCTGTGTGGGCGTCCGTGCTGACGCGCCCAGCACCATTTGCATCGCGCACGAGGGCCGGCTGCCCCGACCGGCATCCGCCTTCGCTCCTCTTCGAGGACTTCGTGGACCAGAACGCGCTCGGGAACCTCTGGTACGTCGTCGGGTTCGTCTTCGCGGGCACCCTGTTCGTGTTCGGGACGATTGGCTTGGCGTGGCTCATCTCGCATCGCACCCGGGGCGATGAGCACAAGGGCTACCCGTACGAGTCGGGAATCGACACTTACGGCGACAGCCATGCCCGGTTCGGCATCCCGTTCTACATCTACGCCCTGATGTTCGTGGCCTTCGACATCGAGGTCGTGTTCATCTTCCTCTGGGCGCTGATCTTCCAAGACCTGCTGCTGGGCGGCTTCGTCAGCATGCTCGTGTTCGTCGCGATCCTGATGCTCGGCCTGGCCTACGCATGGCGCAAGGGGGTGCTCTCTTGGCGATGACCCCGGACGACCCGGGCGAGACGACCGCGCCCGCCCCCGACCAGGCCAGCGGCGGCGACGCTGCCCTGGTCGCGGCTCAGCCGTCGGACGTCAGCTCGCCGATCATCGTCCCCAACACGTTGTGGTCCACCGTCCAGCCGGGCGCATACCAGTCCACCGCGGCGCCGTTCACGCACCTGCGCGACCTCGAGGGGTCGGACCTGATGATGTCGGACACGGCACGCTGGGGCCAGCTCGATGTCATCCCGACCAAAGCCGACATCCTGATCGACCTCATCCGCATGAACAGCCTCTGGCCGCTGCTCTCTGGCCTGGCCTGTTGCGCGATCGAGATGATGTCTGCGGCCACGTCCAAGAACGACATGGACCGCTGGGGCATGTTCCCGTTCCGCGCCAGCCCGCGCCAGGCTGACGTGCTGATCGTGGCGGGCACCCTGACGACCAAGATGGCCGGCCCGCTCGTCCGCCTCTGGGAGCAGATGCCGGAGCCGAAGTGGTGTGTGGCGATGGGCGACTGCACCTGCTCCGGCGGCCGCTACAAGCGCTCCTACTCCACGATCGAGGGCATCGACCGCGTGATGCCCGTGGACGTCTACGTCCCGGGCTGCCCCCCGCGGCCCGAGGGCCTGATCTACGGGATGATGAAGCTGGGCCAGCTCGTCAAGGAGCGGCGCGGTCACTGGGACGAGCACCGGGTCGCCCCCAACGTTCCCAAGGACGTCTAGCCGTGGACCGCACACTCAAGACCCGCCTCGAGGCGAAGCTCGGCGACCACCTGACCGGTCCCGTCCGCCAGCGCCACGACCAGACCGAGATCCGGATCCGGCCTGCGGACCTGACCGAGGTCCTGCGCGTCCTCCACGACGACCCCGCGTTCGAGTTCGTGATCATCGCGGACCTCGCCGGCGTGGACACGGGTGAGGCGATGCAGGTCGTGTACCACCTCTGGTCGAGCAAGACGGCGGACTGGCTGCGCATCATCGCCGACGGGCTGTCTCGCGAGGATCCCAGGGTGCCCTCCATCACGGGCCTCTGGCCGGGCGCGGAGTGGATGGAGCGCGAGGCCTACGACATGTTCGGCATCGTGTTCGAGGGCAACCGCGACCTGCGGCGGATCTACATGCCGCCCGACTACCAGAGCTTCCCGCTGCGCAAGGACTTCTTCCTGCCCGACGATGCCGCACGCGGCCCGGGCGGCGGCGTCCGCCACCAGGAGGAGCCCTACGCCCCCGTCTCGGTGACCCCGAGCAGCAGCCGCCGGACGGTGAAGGCATGACCGCGCCCGCCCAGCGCCAGCAGCACCCCTCCGAGGACGACCCGCGGATCATGCTCGACGGCCAGATCGGCCAGTACGAGCAGGTCCCGCCGTATCCGCCGCGCACCGAGCGCGAGGCCGAGTTCTACACGCTCGGCGACGGCGAGATGTTCCTCAACATGGGCCCCCAGCACCCGTCCACGCACGG
>JBJKRU010000015.1:0-3134 GCA_046704485.1 Candidatus Limnocylindrales bacterium
GTGCACCGGCGGGCCGTGCGCCGGCCGCGCTCGTCGCTGTTGCGAGCCGCGCGATCGCTGTGCCCAGCTCGCCGTATCCCGTCGACCGGTGCTCGAAGTCGAGTCCCAGACGGTCGGCCGCGCGCCGCGCCAGGGCGAGGGCGTCGGGGTCCTCGTGCTGCGAGAGGTACACGAGGCGCCGGTAGTTGCCGAAGTACGCGTCGCGCAGCTCGGGGTGGCGGTCCAGTCCCAGCCCGCGGTAGACGAGCGTCTCGAAACTGCGCGCGAGGAAGTCAGTCAGGTAGAACGTGCCGGGCTCCTCGGCGGCGATCGCGTCGAAGGCGTCGAGGCCCGCGTAGAAGGCGTAGCAGTGGGCGCCGGGCAGGCGCTCCACGCCGTGCCTCGCGACCACGCGGTCGACGGCGCCGGCGGTCCCGCAGTCGGCGTAGGCGACGAGGACGCGGTCATAGCCGGGCGCCAGCTCGGCCAGTTTGGCGTCGAGCAGCCGGCCGATCTCCTCGGGGCGGTTGTGCAGGGGCGCCGGCAGGCAGCGCACGTCGACGGCCGCCGCGAGGCCGTTTCGCTCCACGAGCTCCAGGATCTCGCGCGCGAGCGCGCCGCAGCCGAGCACCAGCGTGGGGGCGTGCGCGGTGGGCGGGCGCCCGCGCTCGGTCATTCGACGAACTTGCGGGCCGTCTCGGCGGCGATCGCGGCGTCGCGGCAGTACGCGTCCGCGCCGACGGCCATCGCGAACTCCTCGTTGAGCGGCGCGCCTCCGACGAGGACCACGTACTTGTCGCGCAGGCCCCTGTCCTTGAGCGCCTGGATGACCGTCTTCATGTAGGGCATGGTCGTGGTCAGCAGCGCGGACATGCCGAGGATGTCGGGCTGGTGCTCCTCGAGCGCGGCGAGGAACTTGTCGGCGTCGGTGTTGACGCCCAGGTCGATCACCTCGAAGCCCGCCCCCTCGAGCATCATCCCGACCAGGTTCTTGCCGATGTCATGGATGTCGCCCTTGACCGTGCCGATGACCACCTTGCCGATCGGCTTTGCGCCCGTCTCGGCGAGCAGGGGCCGCAGGATCGCCATGCCCGCCTTCATGGCGTTCGCCGCCAGGAGCACCTCGGGGACGAAGAGGATGCCGTCGCGGAAGTCCACGCCGACGATGCGCATGCCCTCGACAAGGGCCTCGGAGAGCACCTTGTCGGCGCCCCAGCCGCGGGCGAGGAGGATCCTGGTGCCTTCCTCGATCTCCGGCTTGAGGCCGTCGTAGAGGTCGTCGTGCATCTGGCTGACCAGCTCCTCGTCGCTGAGCGCGTTGAGGTCGAGGTCCTGCTCGTCGGTTCCCATTGGCTCCTGCCGTCTCACGGTTTGTCGCGGATTGCGCAACCAGTTGCGGAACGCGCAACAAACGATACCCCCGCTGCTGCCGCGTTGTCTACGCGATTGCGCAGACTCCACGTGACGCTCGTGCACCACACCTTGTGCACACACGCCCTGTGCACACACGCCCTGGCCGGGCCGCGTCATCGTGTGCCGGGCGTCGTCATCGTGTGCCGGGCCGCGTCATCGTGTGCCGGGCCGCGTCATGGCCCTATGGTCGGTCCGTGGATCGTTCGGGCCCCGGGGCGGCCCGAACGTGACGCGGAGGCGCGCGGATGGCGCATTTCGGGTCAACGGACGGCCCTAACAACCCGCCGCGTCGCCCATAGGGCCACCGGACGGCCCGCGGGCGGCTGCGCTGGGAGCGCTGCAGGAGGGCTGCGGGGAGGGAGCGGCGGCGGACACAGGGATGCGGCAGCGGTGACAGGGGGCCCGCGGCGGTGGCAGGGAGGCGGCGGCGGCCCGTGCGCGCCGGCGCCGAACCCGCGCCTGCCCCAGTCAGCCCTCGGCGTTCGCTCGGAGCCGGTCCTGCGTGTACTGGAAGTGCGCTCCCACGGCATCGCAGGCCGCGGCCGTGTCGTGGGCGAGGATGGCATCGGCGATGTGCCGGTGGAACTCCACCGGAGGGGTCCACCCGAGCGACGAGTGCGTCGCGAGCGCCGTGCGCATCAGGAGCACCGTCTGCGATGCCAGCTCGTCGAACAGCGTCAGCAGCCGTTTGTTGCCCGACATCCGACAGTAGCAGCGGTGGAAGGCCATGTCCGCGTCCCACGCGGCGGCGAGATCGTCCGTCCCATAGGCTCGCTCGGTCTCCTCGAGCGCCTCGTACATCGTGGCGACGTCCTCGGGAGTCCCGTGCTCGATGGCGAGGCGGACGGCCGCCTCCTCGATCGCCCGGCGGATCACGTAGACCTCCGCCAGGTCCTTCTCCGTCAGGCTGGGGACGAAGGTCCCCCGCCGCGGGAGGTCCATGGCCAACCCGGACCGGGCGAGCTCCGCGAGCGCGTCGCGGATCGGGCCGCGCGACACGCCGAACCGCTCCGCCAACTCCGTCTCGACCAGTCTCGAGCCCGCGGGCAGCCGTCCGTCGAGGATCTCGTCACGGATCTGGTCAGCGACCGCCTGCCACAGCTGCTTGTGCTCGATCGCGGCCATGCACTCCCCTCGGTGGGCTCCTGGTGGGCGAGCCATCCGAAGGGGCAGATTGACTGTTGACAGGACGATTGTCAACAGTTAGCGTCCCGACATCGCTCGTCGGCGCGATCTGGCGCCCCCCGCCCTGGCAGCGACTCGTGACAAACGGACCTTGGCTTCGACAGGAGCACCGCCCGCGGTGTCGGCGGCCCCGCCGGAGCCCCGCTGACCAATCACGCGCGGCCCACAACGCCCAGACGTCCATACCCAAGGAGCAAGCTCTTCATGGCCACGTTCCCGTCCAGCGCCAAGGTCGTGATCATCGGCGCCGGCATCGTCGGCAACAGCGTCGCCTACCACCTGGCCAACTTGGGCTGGAAGGACATCGTCCAGATCGACAAGGGCCCGATGCCCAACCCCGGCGGCTCCACGGGCCATGCGTCCAACTTCATCTACTACGTCGACCACAACAAGGAGATGACGGCGCTCACGATCGAGAGCGCGAACCAGTACCGGGCGTGGGACGTGTACACGGAGTGCGGCGGCCTCGAGGTCGCGCGTTCGCAGGTCCGCATGAACGAGCTCCGCCGGCGGATGGACTCGGCCAAGAACTGGGGCGTGGACTCGGCTCGCCTGGT
>JBJKRU010000016.1:0-4644 GCA_046704485.1 Candidatus Limnocylindrales bacterium
GGCATCCCCAAGGGCCTGGTCGGCCTCACCGAGCGCCGCCTCCAGCTCCAGGTCGGGCTCGGGCACGGCCTCGGCGAGGCTCCGCCGCCCGGTCGCGATGTCGGCCTCGGCCGCGGCCCGTCCGTCCTCGATCCGCCGCCGGTCCCGGCCCACCGCAGCCACCTCGCCCGTGGCCCGCGCCTCGCGCAGCCCGAGCTGGGTCAGCGCGGCGCGCGCGGCTTCGTGGGATGCGCGCCGCTCGCCCTCCTGCTCAGCTCGCGCGGCCATGCTTGCCGCGATCTCGCCCACCTGGGACTCGGCGGCCTCGAGCGCCCCGAGTGCCGAGTCGGATTCGGCGCGCAGCGCGTCGCGGCGAGCCTTGGCGGCCGACTCGCGCCTGGCGGCCTCGTTCCATCTCGCGTGGGCCGCCGTGATGAGGGCGGCGGCCAGCTCCTCGCCGGCGGTGAGGCGCGTGGCCTGCTGCTCGGCGAGCTGTCCTAGGCGGCGCGCCTGTGGTCGCAGCTCGGCGAGGATGTCCTCCACGCGGGCGAGGTTCGCCTCCGACTCGACAAGTTGCTCCTCCGCCTTGCGGCGGCGCCGCTCGTGGCGTCGGACGCCGGCCACCTCCTCGAACAGCGGCCTGCGCTCCTCGGGCCGGAGCGCAAGCGCCTGGTCCACCATGCCCTGCCCGATGAACAGGAACGCGTTCTCGGCGAGGTTGGCCGAGTCGAGCAGGTCCTGGAGGTCTCGCAGGCGCACGCGCTGCCGGTTGAGCAGGTAGTCGTTCTCGCCGGACCGGTAGAGGCGTCGCCCGAGCTCGATGATCGCGTATTCGACGGGCAGGAGCGCGTCACCGTTGTCGAGGACGAGCGTGACGTCGGCCATGCCCTGCGCCGACCGCTTGTCGGAGCCGGCCCAGATCACGTCCTCGCTCTTGCGGATCCGGAGCGTGCGCCCCTGCTCGCCCAGCGCCCAGCGCAGCGCGTCGGCCAGGTTGGACTTGCCCGAGCCGTTGGGCCCGACGACCGCCGAGATGCCGGGCCCGAACTCGACGAGGGTGCGCTCGGCGAAGGACTTGAAGCCCTGGACCCGGAGCCCCAGCAGGCGCGCCTGGGCGGTCACGACTCGACGTGGGCGACGGGGCCAGAGTCGACGTCGGCACCCGGTTCGGCGGGCGTCGCACTCGCGGGACCGTGCTCCCGGCCAGCCTCGACCGTCGTCGCCCCGTCCCGGGCGTCCTCGACCCCCGCCGGCGCGTCCTCGACCCCCGCCGGCGCGTCCTCGACCGTCGCAGCCCCGTCCCGGGCGTCCTCGACCCCTGCCGCGCGCGCATGGCGCGTCGCCCTCGCCGCAGCGCGTTCCAGCCGGATGGTCTCGAGCGCCATCGCAGCCGCCTGCGTCTCCGCGATCCGCCGCGACGTGCCGACGCCCGTCCCGAGCACGCGGCCGGAAACCTCAACGTCGATCCGGAAGTGCTTCTCGTGGTCTGGACCGACGGCCTCCACCAGCACGTAGACCGGGCGGTCCCCGGTCGTGCGCTGGGTGTGCTCCTGCAGCCGGCTCTTGGGGCTCTTGAGCGAGGCCGGCGCGATGTCCGCCGCCAGCTCCTCCGCGGCCCGCTCCTGGATCCAGTCGCGTGCCGCATCCCAGCCGAGGTCGAGGTAGATGGCCCCGACGAGCGCCTCGAACGCCGACGCGAGGAGCGACGGGCGCACCCGCCCGCCGCGCTGCGCCTCGCCCTCGCCGAGCAACAGGAACTCGCCCAGTTCGAGGCGGACGGCCAGCCGGGCGAGGCCGGGCGTGCTGACGATGGCGGCGCGGCGGGCCGAGAGGACGCCCTCGTCGTCGGCGGGGTGGCGCCGGTAGAGCGCCTCTGACACGGCGAGGCTGACGACTGCGTCCCCGAGGAACTCCAGCCGCTCGTTATGGCCCAGCGGCGAATCCGGATGCTCGTGGAGCCAGCTGCTGTGGATCAGGGCCTGCTCGAACAGGTCCCGGTCATTGACCGGCAGGCCCAGCCGCCCGATGAGCGCGTCGGCCGGGTGCATCGCGCCTCGGCCGGCGGGATCAGGCCGAGCGCTCGTCGATGTAGTCGACGGCGTCCTGGACGGTGCGGATCTTCTCGGCGTCCTCGTCCGAGATCTCCGTCCCGAACTCCTCTTCGAGGCTCATGATCAGCTCGACGAGGTCCAGGGAATCGGCATTCAGGTCGTCGACGAACGAAGCCTCAGGGGTGACCTCGGACTCCTCGACCCCGAGCTGTTCGACAACGATCTTCTTCAGCCGATCGTACGTCGTGGCCACTGGCTCCTCCTGGTTGCGGCGATCATCGCCTGCTTGCGTTGAGATCGCGGGCCACTCGCCCGAGTACGCCATTGACTAGCCGCCGCATCGGTTCACCCGAGTACGTCCGGGCCAGCTCGACCCACTCGGCAATCGCCACCCGGGACGGCGTCGCGGGCGAGTGTAGCACCTCGCAGAGGCCGCAACGGAGCAATGCGCGGTCCATCCGCGCGAGGGAAATGACCGGATACTGGGGCGCGACTTCCCCGATTCGCGCATCGATCGCGTCACGGTGCTCGGTCACGCCGGCGACCAGCGCGCGGGCGGTGGCGGCGGTCTCAGAGTCCCCCTCCATGGCCAGGTGCCGCTCGAGGACGGCCTCGGCCGTGCGCTGCCCGAACTCGGCCTCGAACACGGCGGCCAGCGCAAGGCGACGGCCGGCGCGGCGGCTCCGGACCAGCTCGTCATTCGAGCGATCCCGCCGTGGGCGCCGGGCCTCAGCTCCCGACACCGTCGACCAGGACGGTCACGCCGCCGAGCTCCATGCCGAGCAGCCGCTCGACGGCGGCGCCGGTTGCGGCACGCACCTGGCCGGCGAGCGGCACGAGCCGCTGGCGTGGCCGGGCGACGACCCACACCGTGACGTGAACACGCCCGTCCCGGACGCGGATCCGTACCGGCGCCCCGCCGATCCATCCGCGCCACTTCGGTCCTCCCCGGCCCACGCGAAGCACGCCCGGGACCTCGAGTGCCGCGAGGCGGACCGTCTCCCGGATCACGCCGCTGCCAACCGTCAGGGCCGCCACGCTACTGCGCCTCCGCCTCTTCGAGCGCGTCCGGGCTGCCCGCCTGAGACGACGACGTCTCCGACAGGCCGAGGTACCGCGCGATCTCGCCGTTGACCCCCTCGCGCACCGATCGGGCCGTGGTCTCCAGCGCGTACCAGACCATCCGCCGCTTCGCGTTGCCGTGGGTGATGATCATCGTGCCGTTGACGCCCAGCAGGGTCGTGCCGCCCACGATCTCGTGGTCGAACTTGGTCCGGATCCTCGCGATCGACGGACGCATGAGCAGGCCGGCGACCTTGCCCCGGAGGGAGCCGTAGAACTCGGCCCGGACCAGGTCGAAGATGTACTGGGCGAGCCCCTCGAAGAACTTGATGACCACGTTCCCGAGCACCGCGTCGCAGACCACGACGTCGGCGACGAACCGCGTCAGGTCGCGGCCCTCGACATTGCCGACGAAGTTGAGGTCCGTCTGGTCGATGAGCTCGGTGGCTTTCGCGATGCGCGCGTCGCCCTTCCCCTTCTCCTCGCCGATCGACAGCAGGGCCACGCGCGGGTTGGCCACGCCCATCACGCGCTCGGCGAAGATGGCGCCCATCCTCGCGTACTGGGCCAGGTTCTCGGCCGTCGAGTCGAGGTTGGCGCCGATGTCCAGCAGGAGGAACGGCTTGCCGCCCGGCAGCTGCACCGCGAGAGGCGGTCGGTCGATGCCCGGCAGCATGCCCAGGATCAGGACGCCGGCAGCGAGCCCGGCGCCAGTGTGGCCGGCGGTGACAACGCCATCGGCCTCGCCGCTCTTGACCAGCTCGGCGGCGACGCGGATCGATGCCTGCTTCTTGCGGGCCAGCGCTCGCGCGGGGTGCTCGTCCATGCCCACGATCTCGGGGCCATGGACGAACCGCACGTTGGACGGGGCGCCCTCGGCGAGCCGGCGGACGAGTGGCTCGTCGCCGACGAGGATCACCTCGTCAGACGGATGCTCGCTCGCCCACTTGACGGCCCCGGGCACCACCTCGGGCGCGCCGTAGTCGCCGCCCATGGCGTCCACGGCGATGCGGACGCCGGGCCTGGCAGGGGCTCCCGATGAAGCTTCCCGCGTCGCGCTCACGACGCGTCAGGCGTTGTCGCCGCCCTCGGAACCCGGCGTCTTGAGCAGGACGGCCTGCCGGCCGTTGTACCACCCGCAGGCCGGGCAGACCCGGTGCGGCAGCTTCTGCTCGTGGCAGTGCGGGCACTCGACGAGCTGCGGCAGGGTGAGGGCGTGGTGGCTCCGCCGGTCCATCTGCCGGGCGTGAGCGACCTTTCGCTTCGGAACACCCATCTCGGTTTCTGCTCCTTGATTCGTCTCTTGCGCGGTGCCCTGGGCGCGGTCACGCGCCGTCGCCGGGTCCGGGGGCCGATGCGGGAGTGTAGCGGTTCCCGCGCGGGGCGTCGAACTCCGGTACGAGACGTGTCAGGCTCGGCTCAGATCAGCGCGGCGCTGCGCCCCGGCCGGCCGCCACCCGCGGTTCGGCGCCACGCCCCGCCCCCGGCACCGTTCGCCACGCCCCCGCCACCCGCGGTTCGGCGCCACGCCCCCGGCCCCGGTACCGTGCGC
>JBJKRU010000017.1:0-3389 GCA_046704485.1 Candidatus Limnocylindrales bacterium
CCGCTCGGCGCCGTGGCGCCGCCGGTGATGGTGCGGCCCTCGATGCGCGCCTCGCGGGCATCATCGGGGAACATCCGGCGCGCCAGGGCGACGCTTTCCTCCACCACGCGCTCCTGGAGCGGGTTGAGCCGCGACCGCGCCTCGAACGCGCCGTAGCAGAATTGCCGGAGGCCGCCGAACGCCTTCTGCGCCCGCTCGGCCAGACGCTTGACATCCGCGTCGAGCGATTCGTGGTCTACGACGTATTGCACTTCGTCTGCGGCCAGGACGTCATGGCCAGCCTCGGTGCGCCCTTCGGTCTCCGGAGCGTCGATCCGATGGACGCCCGGGGTCACATCGCCCCCCTGGCGTGCGATTTCGTCGCGCTGCGTGAAGCCGCTGACGGCGGCGGCGCGCGCTTCCCAATTGGCGATCTCCTCGCCCTTCTTCTTGAGTTCGTCGGCCGACATCGTGACCTCCGGATTCAGAATCTCCTGCCGGAGGGCGTCTGCCTTGGCCCGAAACTCGGTCGAACGGGCGATGGTATCGCTCTTTTGCATGAGCGGTGCCACGGTTAGGTCTCCTTGGATCGTGCGTGATAGGATCGCCGGACGAACGCGGCGCGCTCGTCCATACTCACGACACGGTGGCCGGCGTCGGCACGATCCCCCGACCTACGGGCGGTGGGGGCGCTGGACCTATCCGTCGCAACGTGCTGCTCCCGCAAGACTTCCTCGATGCGCTCCGGCGGAAGCGTCCGCAGCGCCGTCTGCAAGGCCGCCTCGGCCACCTGTCGGTGGGCCCGAAGCGCCAGAATGTCGGTTCCCGGCACCGCCGGGATGGGCGTGATGCTGAACTCCACCAGCTCCACCTCGCGGAAGGGCGTCACCCGGGCGCCCGCCCGGCTGATCGGCGGATCGATCTTGAGGGGACGGAAGCCGATGCTCAAGCCCGTCCCGCCATTGGGGAGTGCCGCCGCGAGGTATTCTTTGGTGCGCCGGCCCTCCTCGGTATCGAGCAGATCGGCGGTGATCACCACATCGTTGCCATCGTCCGTCACAGTCCGCACGATGCCCACGTGGTTGTTGGCACCATGCGGGTGGACCTCGGCGCTCGCATCCGCGCGGTAGAGCTTCACCTTGCCGGCCGCCACCTTCTGCGCTCGGGTCGTGTCCAAGCAGCCGGGCAGGAAGACCGTCCCGTAGTCATCGACGACGTTGTACTGCAAGCCCACGCCCGTCAGCCGGCCACAGATCCCCTGCGGCAGCCGCGGGGCCTCGGCGCGGGTGAGAATCCGCGCCTCCTGCAACGCCCGGAACTCGACCGCCGCCTTCTCCGCGCGGCCGGTCGTCCCTTGCGGCGGCGGCTCGTTCGGGTTGCGCTGGTGCGGCAGATCCTGGCCGTGGTCGGCGGGATGCTTGGCCGCGTTCGGTCGGTGGAACTGGCCAGGGCCCCCTCCACCCACCGGGCGCCGGGGGGCGTGGCTCGCCGGCACCCGCGAATGGCCACCCGCGAGCGCGACACGCGGGCTGTCCGCTGCGGGCTCCGGCCGCTCCGGTCCCGCCGGCTCGCCCTTCTGATGTAGCGGCGGCTGGGTCCCGAGCCCCGCCTTGTCGGTAGGCATCATGCCCGCATCCAAGGGCGGCGGCACGTTCTTGGGGCCGATCGGGCCGAGCCCGAAGCCCGGGGTCGGAATCCCGATATTCTCCTGCTCGATCAGGCGGTTGCGTGCCTTGGCCTTGTCCACGAACTCCTGTTTCGTCGAGGCATCGAGCGAGCGGGCGTACTCCTGCCAGTCGAACGCCTCGACGGTGAGCCCGTGCTGGCGCCCCAGCGCCTCGGCCGCATCGCGAGCGGCTGGCAGCGCCGGGAAGGTGCCGAGCACCACCCATTCGCCACCACGCCGCATCTCAACCTGGGCCCACGTGCCCAGCAGGTTCTCGCCGTAGACAAAGGCCCTAGCGTCCTCGGCCCGGCCGTGCTTCTCCTCGAAGCCCGTCGTGTCGATGCCATGCTTGTGGGCGGCCCGGAGGATCTTGTCGCGGACGGCCGCTTTCTTGTCGGGCGGGATGCCTTCGGTCTGGTTGTAGCGGCTCAAGGCCGCGTGCACATGGCCTTCGTCCTGGATCGGGAGCTTCCAGGTCGCGACGTCCTCGGGATCGCCGACGTAGGCGAAATCGCTGGCGTGCAGGACCTCGCCGCTGACCGTCTTAGTCTTCGCCGTCCGGCCGTCCTTCATGACATCATCGTCGTCCCGATCCTGCTGGTTCTCGCCCGGCTCGCTATCGACCTTGCCGGCGTCCTTCTGGTCCCAGCCGTGGCTCCGCGTCTGCTCGGGCGCCTCGGGATCCTGCAGTGGGGCGTTGTCCTTCGTGTTGGCGTTCTCCGTCGGCCCTTCGAGTTGGTCATCCAGCCCCATGTGGTGGCGCGCCTGCGTGTCCTGGGGATCCGTCTGGCCGTCGCTCAGGTTCGCCCCATCCGTCCGCGCCCCTTGTGGGCCGCCGCCCAGGACATTGGGCTCGCCGGGCTGCGCCTGGTCTTCGGGCGGCTGGTTCGGCGCCGGGCCCTCGAAGCTGCGATGGCCCAATGCCTGCACCAACGCGCGCGCCTGCGCCACGCTCAGCGCCTTGCCTTCCACGGTGGCCTGAATCGCCCCGCAGTAAGCGGCAGGGTCGTCCTTGTCACCGTTGGCAGCCAGGCAAGCTGAAAAGTCCTGATAACCCGCAAACGGGCTCATACGCGCTCCTCATCCAGCTTGTGGTCTCCGCACCAGTCGGTCTCGAACACGCCGGGGAAGCCGCGCATCGTTGGGCCGTGGAGTCGGCACCGACCCAAGGCGCCGCGCGCATCCCCGTCCCTTTCCCGCCGGGCGGCTGTTTCACGTGAAACCGCCTTCGCCACGAAGAACATGCACGTCGCGCAGCGCATCCCATGCGAGCGGTGCTCCCATGGATCGCGGCCCGGCGCCACGCGGTCGGGCTTCATGCGGCCTTCTCCAGCGCCACGCCGACCAGGAGCCGGGCGTCGTCAGACCGCAGCAGCATCGTCGAGCCAAACTGCGCCTCGCACATCACCGTCCCCGTCCCCGCGACGTCGAAATCCCCACTCAGCGTCGTGTACGTGAAGCTCGTGCCGCTGCCCGGTGGCGTGGCCGCGAAGTCCTTGACCGTGCCGTCCGGCGAGCGGCCGCGCAGCGTGAGCTTCGTGCAGCCCACAAGGCTGTAGCTCGTCTCGACCTGTAGCTGCACGCCGTATTCGTTAGCCACCATCGCACGACTCCTTGATGGGCAGCGTCAGGCTCACGGCGTCCGTGAGCGGCAGGGTCAGTGCGTCCGTGCTCTCCAGTCGGAGCGTCAAGGCCACCGTCGCGTCCAATGGCAGCGTCAGGCACTCGACCGTGGGGATCGGCG
>JBJKRU010000018.1:0-11297 GCA_046704485.1 Candidatus Limnocylindrales bacterium
AACATCCAGGAGATCCGCTTCGAGCCGCAGTTCATGCGGATCTACGAGGAGATCTGGAGCAGCCTGAAGGACGAGGTCCTCGTGAGCTATGAGCGCACCAAGCACCTCCTGGCGTCCTGACGCCATGACTGACACGGATCGGCTGTCTGCTGAGGCTGCCGGCGACCTGGATCTTGTCCGGGCGAGGGCGCGTGCGCGTCGCCGCTGGCTCGTGCTGATCCTTCGCATCGCACTCGCCGTCTTCATCGTGGGCGCCTGGGAGCTCGGAACGCGCGTCGGCTGCCACGGCAGGGACACCGCGACCTGCGTCATCGACAAGTTCTTCTTTGGCCAGCCCTCCGGCATCTGGAGTCAGCTGGTGACGTGGGTCCAGAACGGCACGGCCCAGGGATCGCTCTGGCAGCAGATCTTCGTCACCCTCGAGGAGACGGTGCTCGGGTTCGCGATCGGGACCGTCCTCGGCGTCGTGTTCGGCGTCCTGCTCGGCCGCAACCGGCTGCTGGCGGACATCGCGGGGCCGTACATCAAGGGATTCAACGCGATGCCGCGCGTGGTGCTCGGCTCGATCTTCATCATCGCGCTCGGCTTCGACATCTGGTCGAAGGTGGCGCTGGCCGTGGTGCTGGTGTTCTTCGTCGTGTTCTTCAACGCCTTCCAGGGCGTGCGCGAGGTGGACCGCGACCTGCTCGCCAACTCGGCGATCCTGGGCGCCAGCTCGCGCCAGCAGTTCCAGCACGTCATCCTGCCGTCCGCCCTGTCGTGGATCATCGCGAGCCTCCACACGAGCCTCGGGTTCGCGCTCGTCGGCGCGATCGTCGGCGAGTACCTCGGGGCGCGGCACGGCATCGGCCTGATGATCGCCACCGCCCAGGGGATCTTCAACGCGAACGGCGTCTACGCGGCGATGCTCATCCTCGCCGTCCTCGCGATCCTCGCCGAGACGCTCGTCACGCGGTTGGAGAACCGCCTCATCCGCTGGCGCCCCAACACCGTCACTGACGTGACGATCTAGCCCGGGCAACGCATTCCCAGGAGGAGGAAGCATGCGTCATCGTGTCGCCGCAATGGTTGCGGCCCTCGGCGTCATCACCGCGGCGTGCGGTGCGTCTGCGACGCCGGCCCCAGCCACCCAAGCCCCCGCCACCCAGCCACCCGCCACCCAGGCGGCCGCCTCTGAGGCCGCCCCGACCGCCGCTGGCCCCGCCGCCAAGCTCACCATCATGGTTGGCGGCCTGAGCAAGCAGATCTACCTGGTGAACATGCTCACCGAGGCCCTGGGCAACTTCAAGGCCCAGAACGTCGACGTCACGCTCGTCGACGAGCCGAGCGGCACCGACACCGAGACCGAGGTCGTCGCGGGGCACGCCGACATGGGCTCGGGCTCGTACGACCACACGCTCGACCTCCAGGCCCAGGGCAAGATCATCACGGCTGTCCTGAACATGACCCAGGCGCCGGGCGAGTTCGTCATGGTCTCGACGGCGAAGTCGAGCACCATCACGGGGCCCAAGGACTTCAAGGGCATCAACATCGGCGTCACCTCGATCGGGTCGGGGACGCACACGCTCATGCGCGCGATGGTGGTTGAGGCCGGCCTCCAGGTCTCCGACGCCAACTACGTCAAGGCGGGCGCCGGCGACACGTTCATCGCGGCCATGAAGCAGGGCCAGATCGACGTGGGCATCACCACCCAGCCGACCGTGCTCCAGCTCGAGAACCAGGGCGTTGCCAAGCTGCTGGTCGACCTCTCGAAGCCCGACACCACCCAGGCTGCCCTCGGCGGCCCCTACCCGTTCATCTCGCTGTGGGCGCGCGCCGACTGGATCGCCGCCAACAAGGACACGGTCCAGCGCGTCGTCAACGCCTACGTGACGACCCTTAAGTGGATCCAGACCCACACCGCGGCCGACATCGCCGCGAAGCTGCCGGCCGACTACTCGGCCAGCGACACGGCGGGCTACATCCAGGCCCTGACCGACAGCTACGGGATGTTCAACCCGACCGGGCAGTTCGCGGCCGGCTCGATCGAGTCCGTCCTGAAGATCAACCAGATGTTCAAGGACAACCTGACGAACATCAACCTCTCCGAGACGTACGACCCCCAGTACGTCGACAAGGCCAACCAGTAGGAACCACCCCACTGGGGCCGGGCGACACTCTCCCCCGTCGCCCGGCCCCACTCCAGCTCGAGGGCGCCATGAAGGCCTTGTCACGCCTGCTCCTCCTCGCCGCCTCGACGGCGCTCGTGTCAGCGTGCGGGGCCAGCTCCTCAACGCCGGCCGCCTCGCCGGCCGCTTCGCCCGCAGCCACGCCCGCGCCCACCGCGGAGCCCTCGGCGGCCCCCAGCGCGTCGAGCCAGGCCCCGATCACTGTTGGGCTGCTCGTGCCCTACACGGAATCGGCGGTCAACAACGAGCGCGGCCTAGCCCAGAAGCGGGCCGCCGACCTGTATCTCGCACAGCAGGGCGGCATGCTCGGCGGGCAGAGCGCGACGCTCGTCTACGGCGACGAGTCGCTCAACGGGGCGCTCGACGTCACCAAGGCGCAGGAGCTCGTGCAGCAGGGCGCGTTTGCCGTGCTGGGGCTCCTCGGTGACGACGGGGCGACCGCGGTCCGCGCCTACGCCGACACCAACAAGATCCCCCTGATCGTGACCGGCGCCAGCGGCAACGCGCTGACCCGCACGGTCGTCAGCCCGTTCGTCGTCCGGTCCTCGTACAGCAACTGGCAGCTGTCCGAGCCGCTGGGCGAGTGGGCGGCGGGCAAGGGCGCAAAGGCGTTCTTCGTCGTCCACGCCTCCGACACGTTCGGCACCGAGTCCGCCTCCGCCTTAGTCGAGGGCCTCGGCAAGGGAGGCGGCAAGGCCACCGGCAACGTCGCGGCCCAGCCGGGCGGCGACTGGGCGAAACTGGTCGCCTCGATCAAGGCCCAGTCCACGAAGGCGGTGTTCGCCGCGTTCGAGGGGGCAGACGCCATCGCGTTCATCGGGGCGTGGTCCGACGCGGGCATGACCGCGGCCGGCTACTCGCTGTACGGCCCCGGGCCGCTGGCCGGCGTGGACGTGCTGGCGAGCGTGGGCGACAAGGCCGGAGGCATCACGACGTCGTCGTTCTGGGCGAGCACCCTCACCGGGACCGACAACACGACCCTCGCCACACTGTTCCCGAAGACGTACCAGGACGAGGCGGGCAACCCGTCGCCCGTCGACGCCGACGTGATCGCGATGTGGGACGCCATGAGGGCCGTGGACGCCGCGGTCCAGGCGGCCGGCACCTCGAGCGACGCCTTCGCCGCAGCCCTCGCCGGCGAGACGGTGACCGGGGCGCGCGGCTCGTTCACGTTCGACTCGCAGACCCACAACGTCGTCGAGGACATCTACATCCGGCAGGCGGTCGCCTCGGGCGGCAGCGTGGCGAACCAGGTCCTGGACACGGTCCCCAAGGTCGCCGACCCTGGCCACTGACGCAGACTCGCCGTCAGCCTCGACGCCCGACGGCCCGACGGGGCGACCCGCTGCCACGATCATCCGCGCCTCGGACGGGCATCCGTTCGGGCGCGGACCGGGCGTGCAGACCGTCCACCTCGCCACTCCAGGGATCCGGGCGCGCGAACTGCTCACCGGCATCACGGCGATCGAGGCCGGGGCGGGCGTGCCGCTCCACACCCACAACTGCGAGGAGGCGGTCGTGGTCCTAGAGGGCCGGGCCGCCTTCCGCGCGGACGGCGTCGAGTCGCTGCTGGGCACCGGCGACGCCACGTGGACCCCGCCTGGCGTCATCCACGGCTTCTCCAACCCCGACCCAGGGCAGCTGCGGATCTACTGGGCGTACGGCTCCGTCGACGCGACGAGGACGGTCGTCGCCACCGGCGTCACGACCAGGATCGCGTCCGAGCCCAGCGGCGCCGGGAAGCCGGCGGGGCCGGGTCCGGCGCCGGCCCGCCCGAGCCGACGGCATCGTGGCCGCAAGATCAGCGGCTGACGACGATGCCGTCCTCGTCGCTCCACAGCTCGGCGCCCGGGCGGAACGTCGCGCCACCGAACGTCACGGGCACGTCGACCTCGCCCGCGCCCGCCTTCGCGCTCCGGCGCGGCTGCGAGCCGAGGGCCCTCACCCCGAGGTCCAGTGCCGCCAGCGCCGCCACGTCGCGGACGGCGCCGTTGATCACGACGCCCTCCCAGCCATTGGTGGCGGCGAGCCCCGCGATGACGTCGCCGAGCAGCGCGGTGTGCAGCGAGCCGCCGCCATCGACCACCAGCACCTGGCCTGAGCCCGGCTGCTCCAGCAGGCGGCGCACCAACACGTTGTCGTCGCGGCAGCGGACGGTCCGCACACGACCGGCGAAGGCCCTGCGCGCCCCGTACGGGCGAAGCTGCAGCTCGCACGATGCCAACTGCTCCTCCCGCTCATCCATCAGGTCGGCTGTGGTCACGGATCTGGGTCCTCCTTCACACTGGACTGAGTGCTCGGCCTTCCCTGCGTGCGCCCGAAGCAGACGAACTCCCGCCTGCACTGAGGATTGACCAATGGCCACCGCCGCACCCGCCCGCTCGTACACCCTCGGCGTCCTCGAGGGCGACGGTATCGGTCCCGAGATCGTGCCGGCGGCGGTCGCGGTGACCGAGGCGGCCCTGTCCGCGGTCGGCCGTGGCGTGACCTGGATGCGGCTCCCGATGGGCCTGGCGGCGATCAATACGCACGGGAGCCCGATCCCGGAGACCACCCTCGTCGAGCTGGCGAAGACCGACGGGTGGCTGATGGGCCCCCACGACAGCGCGGCCTACCTGATGCCGCACCGCGCGGCGCTCAACCCGAGCGGCACGGTCCGCAAGCGGTTCGACCTGTACGCGAACATCCGCCCGGCGAAGACGGTGCCGGGGGGACGGGCGATCGCCCGGGACGCCGACCTGGTTATCGTGCGCGAGAACAGCCAGGGGTTCTACGGCGACCGCAGCATGTTCGCCGGCACCGGCGAGTACATGCCCACGCCGGACGTCGCGATCGTCTCGGGGGTGTTCAGCCGCGACGCGATCGCCCGGAACGCGCGCATCGCGTGCGAGCTCGCGGTGCAGCGCCGGCGGCACCTGACCATCGTGCACAAGGCGAAAGTGCTCAAGTTGTCGACCGGCCTGTTCCGCGACGAGTGTCGCGCCGTCGCCGCTGACTACCCGGGGCTCACGGTCGACGATGCGCACGTGGACGCGCTGGCGGCGCATCTCGTCCGGCACGCGTCGTCCTTCGACGTCGTCGTCACCGAGAACATGATGGGCGACATCCTCTCGGACCTGGCGGGCGAGCTGTGCGGCTCCATCGGCGTCGCCCCGTCGCTCAACGTCGGCGACGCGACGGCGATGGCCCAAGCCGCCCACGGGTCGGCGCCCGACATCGCCGGGCGGAACGTCGCCAACCCGGCGGCCATGATGCTGTCCGCGGCGATGCTGCTCGACTGGCTCGGCCGGCGGCACGGGGAGGCGCCCCTCGTCGATGCCGGGCGCCGGATCGAGGCGGCCGTGTGGGCCGTCATCGCCGCGGGGCAGTGCACGCCCGACCTTGGCGGCACGTCCTCCACGTCGGGCTTCGCGGAGGCGGTCGTCGCCCGACTGCAGCCCGGCGCTCACGCGTCGACCAGCTTGCGCACGATGTAGGGCAGGATCCCGCCGGCGCGGAAGTACTCGCGCTCGCGCGGCGTGTCCAGGCGCACGCGGGCCGTGAACGCCCTCTCGTCAGCTCGGACCTCGACGGTCGGGGCGCCCCCGCCGGCGATGCCCGTGACCGAGTACACCTCGCGCCCGCCGAGCCCCAGCGACGCGCGGCTCTGACCAGGCTCGAACTCGAGCGGCAGCACGCCCATCATCAGGAGGTTGGAGCGGTGGATCCGCTCGTAGCCCTCCGCCAGCACCGCCCGCACACCGAGCAGCTTCGGGCCCTTCGCGGCCCAGTCGCGGGAGGAGCCGGTCCCGTACGCGGCGCCGGCGAGCACGATGAGCGGGACGCCTTCGCCGCGGTAGCGCTCGGCCGCGTCGTAGACCGGGAGCTGGTCGCCCGACGGCAGGTGGGTCGTCCAGCCGCCGATCCGCTCCGGGGCAAGTGCGTTGCGCAGCCGGACGTTGGCGAAGGTTGCCCGCGCCATCACCTCCCAGTTGCCCCGGCGGGTCGCGTGCGTGTTGAAGTCGGCCGGGGGGAGCCCGAGTCGGACGAGGTGGCGGCCCGCGGGCGTGTGCGCGCCGATCGCCCCGGCGGGCGAGATGTGGTCCGTCGTCACGCCGTCCCCGAGGACGACCAGACAGCGCGCGGCGACGATCTCCTCCAATGGCGAGGGCGCATCCGCCGCTCCGTCTACGAAGGGAGGCCGCCGGAGGTACGCCGATGACGGGTCCCAAGGGAACTGCGTGGCGCTCGGAGCGCGGACGCCCTGCCAGCGTTCATCGCCCCGGAAGACGTCGTAGTAGGCGCGTGCGAAGAGCTCGCGGTCGATCGTCGACGCCACGAGGGCTTCGACCTCGGCCGGATCCGGCCACACGTCGCGCAGGTGGACCGGATTCCCGTCGCGGCTGGTCCCCAGGGGTTCGCGCACGAGATCGACGTCGATCGCGCCGGCGAGCGAATAGGCGACCACGAGCGCCGGCGACATGAGGTAGTTGGCGTGGACGGCTGGGTGGATCCGCGCCTCGAAGTTGCGGTTGCCGGAGAGCACGGCGCACGTCAGGAGCTGCTCGGCGTCGATCGCCGCCGCGACGGTCTCGGGCAGCGGCCCTGAAGCGCCGATGCAGGTGGTGCACCCGTAGCCCACCGTGTGGAAGCCCAGCGCGTCGAGCGGCGCATCGAGGCCCGCACGCTTGAGGTAGTCGGTGACGACCCTCGATCCCGGAGCCAAGCTCGTCTTGACCCACGCCGGCGGATGCAGCCCGAGGGCGGCCGCCTTCCGCGCCACGAGCCCCGCCGTGACCATGCCGACCGGGTTCGACGTGTTGGTGCAGCTCGTGATGGCGGCGATCACGATCGATCCGTCACGCAGCCGGTCGCGTGCGCGTGAGCGCGGCTCGACGCTCTGCAGGAACCGCATTGAGGCCTCGCGGAGCGGGATGCGCTCCTGCGGGCGTCGCGGGCCTGCGATGCTCGGCTCGACCGTGCCGAGGTCGAGGTCGACAACCCGCGAGTAGCCCGGCTCCGCGGCCGGATCGTGCCACAGCAGGTTCGCCTTGCAGTACGCCTCGACGAGGGCGACGTGCTCCATGCTCCGCCCGGTGAGCCGCAAGTACTCGACCGTGCGCGCATCGACCGGGAAGAAGCCGCAGGTGGCCCCGTACTCCGGCGCCATGTTCGCGACAGTCGCCCGATCCGCGACCGAAAGTCTGTCGAGCGCAGACCCCGTGAACTCGACGAAGGCGCCGACCACGCCCACGCCGCGCAGCAGCTCGGTCACCCGCAGCACGAGGTCGGTCGCGGTTGCGCCCTCCTCCAAGCGGCCGCTGAGGCGGACGCCGACCACGCGCGGCAGCAGCATCGGCACCGGCTCGCCCAGCATCGCGGCGACGACCTCGATGCCGCCCACGCCCCAGCCCAGCACGCCGAGTCCGTTTACCATGGTGGTGTGGGAGTCGCTGCCGACGATCGTGTCGGGAAAGGCCGTGCCTCCACGCAGGCTCACGACCTCGGCCAGGAGCTCGAGGTTGACCTGGTGCATGATCCCGCTGCCGGGCGGCACGACCTTGAGCTGGTCGAAGGACTGCTGCGCCCACCGCAGGAACCGGTAGCGCTCGCCGTTGCGCGCGTACTCGAGCGCGACGTTCCGCTCCATGGCATCGGGCCGCGCGAATGCGTCGACCTGCAGGGAGTGGTCGACCACCAGCACCGCGGGGATGGTCGGGGCGACGCGGCGCGGATCGCTGCCGGCCTCCGCCACGGCGTCCCGCACGGCGGCGAGGTCCACGAGAGCGGGGATCCCGGTCGTGTCGTGGAGCAGCGCGCGCGAGGGACGGAAGTGGATCTCCGACGTGGGGGCGGCGTCCGGCGCCCAACGCGCGATCGCGCCGGCCTCGTCGGCCGCGCCCGCCCGGATCGTGGTCTCGAGCAGGACGCGGAGCGTGTACGGCAGCCGCCCCGCGTCCGGCACCACGTCGCGCACCGCGTGGATCCGTACCGGCCCAACGCCGTCTCTCACGGTGTCCAGGGACACGGCTCGCGTCAGTGGCATGCGTCGCCGACTCGGACGTGGGCCTCGATGTGATCGCGGAACGTGCCGAAGAGAAACGGCTTCAGCAGGAACGAGCTGACGTCGCGGTAGACCGGGGCGACGTCATCCAGGAGTGTGCCCGACGAGAGGCCGACAACGGGCAGGGGCCGAAGCTCGCGAAGCAGGCCTTCCGGCCCAGGGAGGCTGAGGTCGATGAGAACCAGATCGGGACGCCGCAGCCGCGCGAGCGCGAGCGCCACCCCGGCGGTCGACGCGACGCCGCACGGGGCCAGGCCCTCGATGGCCTCCACGAAGGCGGCGTGCAGCGACGCGACCACGGGGTCAGGGTCGACAACGAGCACTCGAGTGTCGTATGTTTCTTTCAACAGAACAGCACACTCCTTATAGGGAACAATAGTCTTGCCCGAACCGAATCGTCAACGCCATCCCGTCTCCCGCGCGCTGCACGTCCTCTCCTTCATGGCGGATCAGCCGCAGGCCTCATGGGGCGTGCGGCAACTCGCCGCAGAGGTGTCGATGCACGCCAGCACGCTTCACCGGCTGCTCGGGATGCTCGAGGCCGAGGGCTTCGTGCGGCACGACCCCGAGACCGGCCGCTATGCGCTCGGCATGGCCTTCCTGCGCTTGGCCTGGAGGACCGCGACCAGCGAGTCGCTCGCCGAGATCGCCTTGCCAGCTCTCCGCGAGCTGCGCGATGCAACTGGTGAGACCGCACTCCTCGGGGTGTACGACACGGCACAGCGGGCGATGATGCTCATCGCGTCCGCCGAGTCGCAGCATGCCGTGCGGAACATCCGTCCGCTCCACACCTGGATGCCCGTGCACGGCGGGGCGACGGGTCGGGCGCTGATGGCGTACATGCCGGCGTCGGAGCGCGAGGCCATCCTCGCCGGTCCACTCCCGGCCGTCACCAGCGAGACCATCACGGACCGCGGCGCCCTCGAGCGCAACCTGGAGAGCGTCCGCAGCCTGGGCTATGCGGTCAGCCACGGCGAACGCGTCGCGGGCGGCGTCGGCATCGCGTCCCCGATCCGCACGCCTGGAGGACGACTCGTCGGCGTTGTCGGCATCACGATGCCCGAGCAGCGATTCGCCCCACTTGATGAGCCGCAACTCGTGCAGCATGTGCTGGCAGCCGCTCGTGCCATCTCGACCGAACTGGAACCTCGCACGGGCCAAGGGGGCGGGGCCCGCGGTGGGACCCAGCCGAGGCGGCCGATGCGCCCCGCAAGTCGCAATGAGCCATGATTGCCGCGGGGCGCTGGTGGCCTTCGGTGCCGCAGTGGAGAAGGCCATGAAGGTCGCGATCCTCGATGACTGGTTCGGGACCCTTCCGACCCTGCCCTGCTTCGACCGCCTGAATCGGCACGAGGTTACCGACTGGACCGACCACGTCGAGAGCGTCGACACCCTCGCCGAGCGCCTCGGGGACGCCGAGGCCCTGATCTTGATCCGCGAGCGGACGCAGATCGGGACAGCGCTCCTGGAACGCCTGCCCAACCTGCGGCTGATCAGCCAACGCAGCGTGTACCCGCACATCGACGTCGAGGCGTGTACCCGGCTGGGCATCATCGTGTCGTCGGACCAGCACGCCGGAACGCCGTCGTACGCCGCCGCCGAGCTCACCTGGGCGCTGGTGCTCGCGGCGATGCGGCAACTCCCGCAGCAGGTGGCCTCGCTCAAGTCGGGGGCCTGGCAGATGGGCGTCGGCCGGAGCCTGCGCGGCAGGACCCTCGGCGTGTACGGCTACGGGCGGATTGGGCGCGTGGTGGCCGGGTACGGCCGGGAGTTCGGGATGCGCGTCCTCGTATGGGCACGGCCGGCCTCAATGATCCGCGCGCGCGAAGACGCATACGAGACCGCCGCCTCGAAACCCGAGTTCCTCGAGGCGGTCGACGTCCTGTCCCTGCACATGCGCCTGGTCGAGGCGACTCGGGGCGTCGTCGCGGCGGCAGACCTGGCGCTGATGAAGCCGACGGCGCTGCTCGTCAACACGAGCCGAGCTGGTCTGATCGAGCCCGGGGCCCTCGTCGCGGCCCTCCAAGCCGGACGGCCGGGGATGGCCGCCGTCGACGTCTACGAGGACGAGCCCCTGCGGGATCCCGGCCACCCCCTCCTCAACCTCGACAACGTGGTCGCGACGCCCCACATCGGGTACGTGACCGAGGATGAGTGGGAAGTCCAGTTCGCCGACGTGTTCGACCAGGTCAACGCGTACGCGGCCGGCCGGCCAACGAACGTCGTCAATCCGATGGTGCTCGCCCACGCGCGGCCACCAGTGCGAGGCTAGGACCCGCGATCGGCGCCAGCCGCACGAACTCCGACATTCCTGTCCGGTCGGCCGCAGCCGGTGTGGAGGCTCGTCAGCGGTGACTGTGCTAGAACCCGCCCTATCGGGGCAAAGGCGGGCGCGTCCCCACGCCCGAGGGCGGCGGTCTGGACTTGCTTTCCGGCCCTACCAGAGCGACTACTACGGCGTCGACTGACGCACGCCCAGGAGGCTCCCCACATGCCCGAACCCCCGCCGACGACCCCACCCACCGCAGAGGACCTCACCGTCGGGCAGCTCCTCGACCGCTGGCTCGAGGACGCGGTCGCCCTCTCGGTCCGCCCGCGGACGCTCGCCTCGTACCGGTACGTGGTGCGGGTCCACCTGCGGCCGGCGCTCGGGGAGGTGCCGCTCGCCGCGCTGACCGCGCAGGACGTGCAGGCGCTGCTCAACGCCAGGCGGCGTCGGGCCTCGCGCCCCGGACCGTCGGGTGGCCCGCGCCGCCCGACCCGTTCTGCGACCTCGTGTTCACGACCGCCCTGGGCACCCCGCTCGACGGGATCAGCGTGACCCGGCGGTTCCAGCGGGTGCTCAAGGCCAACGGGCTCCCCCGCCAGCGGTTCCACGACCTGCGGCACGCCTGCGCGTCCTACCTGCTCGCCGCGGGGGTGCCGGCGCGGGTGGTGATGGAGACGCTCGGGCACTCCGAGATCAGCCTCACCCTCAACACCTACAGCCACGTGCTCCCCGGGCTCGGGCGCGACGCCGCCGACCGGCTCGACGCGCTGCTGGGGGCGGCGTGATCGCGGCCGAGTCCGAGGCGCTCGGCCTCGCC
>JBJKRU010000019.1:0-36356 GCA_046704485.1 Candidatus Limnocylindrales bacterium
GCCCTGACGACCGTTCGACAGGAGCTGCGCCTGAAGGGGTACGCGGCGGCGCGGCTGCTCCTCGACGCACCGCGTGGAGGCGCTTCCGACGGCGCCCCGCAGCGGCCCGACGAACTGGACCTCCCGGTGGAGCTGGTGATCCGGCGCTCCACGGGGCCAGCGCCCGTCCGCTGAGGGGCGACGGCGTCGCCCACCCGTCGATCGCCGCGCGGCGGCGGATGTGCCTACGGCCGCGCGGCCTCGCCACTCGGAGCCGGTCCCGGCCGCCCCAGGAAGTACCCCTGCCCGTAACGCACGCCGAGCTCCCGCAGCATGTCGGCCTCGGCGCGCGTCTCGATCCCCTCGGCGATCACGGCGCACCGTGCGCGCTGCGCGAACTGCGTCAGCCCGGCGACCATCGCCTGCCGCGTGAGGTCCCGGTCCACGTCGCGGACGAGGCTGATGTCCACCTTGAGGAACTGCGGCCGAAGCTCCACGACGTGGCGGAGGCTCGCGAAGCCGGCGCCCGCGTCGTCGACCGCCAACCTGACCGTGGGGCCGAGGCGCGTCATCGCGGAGCGGAGGGCGGCGTACTCGTCGATCCCCTCGTGCTCGGTGACCTCGAGCACGAGGCGTCGCGGCGAGGCCTCCAGGAGTCCCCCCAGCCGCTCCGTCATCATCAGGACGTCGGGCGAGATGTTGAGGCTCAGCCAGCGGCCGCGCGGCAGCGACCGGGAGGCCTCGATCGCCGCCTTGAGGGTCACGAGTTCGATGTCCGGGCCGAGGCCGACGGCCCGCGCCTCGCGGATCATCCGGTCGGGCGGCGTTCCGTCGGCGAACCGGGTCAGCGCCTCGTACCCCACGCCCCGACCCGTGGCGAGCGCCAGGACCGGCTGGAACACCGGCCGGAATGCCCCGTCCGCGAGGATCTGCGCGATCCGGGCCCTCGCCACCTCGGCGCGGTGCCCGAACTCGAGCCGCGGGCTCAACAGCGCACTCGCGGTTGCGGCGAACTCCGAGACGATGGGCAGGTGGTCCACCAGGTGGCGGGCGTAGGCCGCGTCGGTTGTCCCCACGGCGACCAGGCCCAACAGCCCGTCGCCATTGCGGATCGGCGCGAACGCCGACGCCTTGGTCCCGAGCCGCAGCATCGCCACGCCGTATTCGCCGTCCTCGGGACGCGCTCGCCACTCCTCGGACCACGGTCCGCGGAGTGCGCGCTCGTAGAGGTACGCCGCGCGGGGCGCGGGGATCGCCTCGCCCGGGCGGAACGGCAGGCCGGCCGGCCCGCCCGAGGCGATGGTCAGCGCTCGTGAGGGCGCGGCGAAGTCGAACACGGCCGCAATGTCGATCCCCGGCAGCGCGAGCAGCTCGCCGCAGATCTCCGCCGCCGTCTCCTCGGCGGTCGGGCTCGGCTGGAGGCGCGCCAAGGCGGCGGCGACCTGCGCCCGCTCGCGAACCTCGGACGCCAGGGCGGACTCGGAGGCCCGGACCGCCGTCACGTCGCGCTCGACCCCGACGTAGCCGGTCACCTCGCCGCCCGGGTCGCGGATGGGCGAGATCGTCGCCTCCACCTCGTAGAGCGAGCCGTCCTTGCGCCGGTTCATCAGCGTCCCGGACCAGGCCTGTCCGCGTGTCAGGCGTCGCCACAGAGCCCGGTAGAAGCCCGCGGACTGACGACCGCTCTTGAGGATCCGGGGGTTCCGGCCGACGGCCTCGGCACGGCTGTAGCCGGACATCCGCTCGAAGGCGGGGTTGGCGTACTCGATGTCTCCCGCGAGGTCGGCGATCACCACCGAGTCGGAGGTCTGCTCGACGGCCTCGACGAGGCGGGTCCGCTCCCCCTCGGCCGCCAGCCGCTCGGTCACGTCGTGGACGGTCCCGACCATCCGGACCGGCGCGCCGGCCGCGTCCCGCACGACTTCGCCCTCGTCGTGGATGAACCGCACGCTGCCGTCCGGCCAGACGGCCCGGTAGTCCATCGCGTAGCGGCCGCTGCCGGCTGCGGCTGCCCGCTCCATCGACTCGACGCGCGCCCGGTCGTCGGGATGCACGAACGCCAGGAACGCCTCTGCCGTGCTGGGAATGGCTCCCGGCTCCACCCCGTAGATGCGGTGGAGCTCGTCAGAGCGGAGGGCGGCGCCGGACGCGAGGTCCCACTCCCAGCTTCCGATGTGGGCGATCCGCTGGGCCTCGGCGAGGTTCCGCTCGCTCCGGCGCAGGGCGTCCTCGGCCTCCAGGCGGCTTGTGATGTCGCGGACCATCCGCAGGAGGCGACCGTCGGGCAGCTCGACGAAACTGACCTCGGCCGGCAGGCTGGTGCCGTCCTTGCGCCGGTACCGCCGCTCGACGACCAGCCCGTCGCCCCGGCGCGTCGCCGCCAGCAGCTCGTCCATGTCGTCCGGGGTCACCGGATCGTCGTCCGCCCGCAGCCCCGGCGTGAACCGGCTGAGGATCTCCTCGCGCGTGTAGCCCAGCATCCGGCAGATCGCCGGGTTCGCCTCCACGTACCGGCCGCTGCGGTCGGACACGAGGATCCCGTCGGCCGACTGCTCCACCAGCGCGCGGTAGCTCGCCTCGCTCTGGCGTACCGCCGTCTCGGCGCGCTTGCGCTCGGTCACGTCGAACGAGATGCCGATGGTGCCCTGGATCGTGCCGTCCATGGCCCGCAGCGGTTCCACGCGGACGACGAAGTCTCGGCCCGCGAACACGGCCTCGTAGCCGGAGCCGGCGCCGGCGAGCGCCTGGTGATGGGCCACGATCGCCGGGTTCGCCGGGTCGTCCGTCCCGGCGAACTCCTCCAATGGGACGCCGACGATCTGGTCCGGCTGGAGCCCGAGGCTGGCCAGCCCGGCGCCGAGGGAGGAGGTGCAGCGGAGGTCGGCGTCGGTGGACCAGACCATGCCCGGCAGCTGGTCGAGGATGAGGCGCAGCCTCGCCTCGCGATCGGCGAGCGCGGTCTCCGCCGCCACGCGCTCGGTCACGTCGGCGAAGAATCCAGCCAGGCACGGCACGCCGTCGACCACGATGGGCGCCGCCTTGATGTCCGCGAGCACGATGCCGCCGTCCCGGCGGAGACATGGGACCGCTCGTGAGACGCCGGCCCCGCTCGTGCGGGCCTCGAACTCGCGCAGCACCCTCGGCAGCACGTCGGGCGGATGGATGTCGCGGACGGTCATGCTCATGAGGTCGTCGCGCGTATAGCCCAGCAGGGCGCTCGCGGCGGCGTTGGCGTACCGGAAGTGAAGGCTCCCACGCTCGGCGATCAAGACCGCCTCGAGCGCGCGGTCCACGATCGCTCCGGGGAGAGGGCCGAGCGGATTGGGGACGCGGCGTCGACGGCCCGGAGCCCGCGGCGGGGCGCCCGTGCCAAGCTGATCCGTGGCGGTCAGTCGGGTCGGCGAATGCCGGGGACGCGGCTTCGCTGTCACTCCTTCTGTCTCCCAGTCTTCCCCCAGCGGTGTCCAGCCCGAAACGAGAGTCAAGGGGCGGAGCCCGCGCATCCAGCGACCGTGGTGCAGGACCGCACCGGGCCCACGATGGCACGGGCCTGGACTGATCGCCACGGTACGATCGCCCGCCCAGGGCAACCCATCGTCCTGCCCCCTCACGCGATGGCCGGCGAAGCCCGTGCGGGCGGCACCCATGGCCGGTGCGGATGGGCTGCGGGCCGGCCAGGGACTGGCCCTGGTGCCTCGCCGGCAGCCGTCAGCAGGCTCCGGTTTCGCCGTCCCCGGCCGCCGGCCGGTCCAGCTGGAACACGAGCTCCAGGCCGTCCACCTCGTCCATCTGCTCCCCGACCCGCCGGAAGCCGAACGAGCCGATGACAGCCAGCGAGGCGGCGTTGTCGGGGGCCACGGAGGCGCGGAAGCGGTGGACGCCCTGCCTCTCGGCCCAGGCGAGGAGCGCCCGGACGCACTCGGTGGCGATGCCCTTCCTGCGCCAGCCCGGCTCCACGCGGTAGCCGATCTCGACGCGGCCATCGGCGTCTGGCGGGGCGTGGAATCCGATCGTGCCGATGACCTCGCGCCGCCCGTCGGGGTGGGTCCAGACCATCGAGCGGCCCAGCCACGGCCGAATCGACGGGTCGCGCTCGAGCTCGGGGATCCGGTAGCGCAGGAAGTTGGCAAGGTCCTCGGCCATGTCGGCCGGCAGCTGCGCGTCCATGAGGCGCGACGCTTCGGCGGGGTCGCCCGCCGCGAGCGCCTGCATGAAGGCGAGCGACATCGACACGAGCTGGAGGCGCTCGGTCGGGATGACGAGGGGATCGCTCGATGGGTCGGGCATCGCGGCGAGGATACCGGTCACCCCGCTCCGCCGAGCGCGCGGCGGTACCGGGTCTCGTCGGTCGCCTGGCCGCCGATCTGGATGGCCTTGGTGGCGCCGTCGACGTGCCAGCCGTTCGCCTCGTAGAAGCGCCGGGCGCGCACATTGTCGGTGAGGACCCACAGGACGGCCTCGGAGAACCCGGCGCCCTCCAGACGGGCGACGGCGTCGGCCAACAGCGCCGCCCCGACGCCTCCCCGCCAGCGCGCCGGATCGACGTAGATGGACCGCACCTCGCCGACGCCCGAGAGGCCCTCGTCGCGGCAGGGCCCGGTGACGACGAAACCGATGACCTCCCCCGCCGCCGTGACCGCGAGCCAGGTCTCCGGGTCGCCAGGACCGGCGGAGTCCAGGCGGTACCGTGCGGCGCGCGCCTCGAGGTCGAGGCCGTCGAGGTGGGCGTCCGGGACGAGGCCGCGATACGCCACCCGCCAGGCGCGGATGTGCATCGCCGCCATGGCCATCGCGTCGGCGCCGGTCGCGCGGCGCAGCGTCCAGGGCGCGGCGCTGTCAACCATCGCCGGCCGAGGCGGCACGCAGGTAGTCGAGCACGCGTGGATCGATCCAGCCGGCCGCCGCTGTCCGCTCCTCGAGGTTCTCCACCGACATCCAGGCCAGCAGCCGTTCCTGCCACGCGGCATCCCAGCCGTCCGGGAGCGGGCGCGGCTCGCCCACGGCAGGCCGGTCCTCGCCCGGCTCCGCCTCGTCGGGCCACATCGGCGCGAACACCGGCGCTCCCGTCCGGCTCGACGCTCGTCCCCACCCCAGCCGATCGAGGCGGTCGCGCAGCTCCGCGCCCAACGCCGCGTCCACCGGCACCAGCTCGGCGGCCGAGGGGCGCTCCATGTACAGGCGTGTCAGCGACAGCAGGCGTCCGAGCTCTCCGACCGGGTCCGGGTGGTCGTCGACGCGGAGGTCGATCCAGCGGTCGTTGCCGCCCCCGTAGCCGCCGCCCGCGTGCACCACGAGCAGCGCCGCCGACTCGCTCCCGCGACGGTCGCCGCCCGCGGCCTCTGCCGCCGCGAGGCATGCGACCAGCAGCTCGGGGAAGGCGAGCCCGCCGCGCTCGAAGGTGTCCGCGAGGCCGTCCACCACGCCGGGGCCCGCGAGGATGTTCCCCTGGGCGGCGTAGCCGGGACCCGTCCTGCCGCCGGCCCACGCGAAGCAGGAGCGGCCCGTGTAGCTGGCCGATCCGCCGCTGGCGTCAACGATGCCCAGCTGACGCTGCGACCGCAGCGCGTCGGCCTCCGTGAGCGAGGCCACGGCAGTGGCAGCGTCTGCGCCCCCCGCGAGGAGGTCGAGGCCGCCCGGGCCGTAGGCGACGTTCGCGTAGGACTGCGTGGCGATTGCGCCGATGCCAGCTCGCGCCCACGGCACCACCGACCCCACTGACAGGAACCGTGACTGCACGGCGACGCCGAGATCGCCGGTCGCGGCGTCGCGGGCCACGATGGAATAGGTCACGACGCAGCCCTCCGATCCGGTGCCTGGAGGCGAGGCCGGCCCGGCGCCAGCCCGCACTCCAGACATCCTGCCACGCCTGGCGGCGGAGGTCTGTCGGACGACTCAACCTGGTGGGCCGTGTCCTCCACGATGCTCGTCTGGCAAAGGACGGGCGACGCGTGGGCGACTGGCGGCCATCGACTCGGTCCCGACCTGCGCCTGACGCGGACGGGCGGGGGCCAGTCGGACGCGGGAAGCCGCCCGCGTGGACGCGGGCGGCTTCGTGGTCTCTGGCGCGGAGCCTGCTTGGGCAGGCGCCCTCTCGACGTCTCTCAGGCGCCGACCTGGCCGACGCCACCGACGAAGATGTCGATGTACATCCCCGCGTTCTCGTGGACGACGGGCTTGGTTGCGTCGCAGTACAGCCGGTACGTCCCCGGCTGAAGGTTGATCTTCAGCGTCGCCACGATGTCGTTCACCGCCATTTCGGGGGCCGGGCTTGCGGTGCTGCACTTGAACACGTCCGGGTTCAACGGGTCGTCGTTGCAGACGGGCGTGAGTTGGATCGAAGGTCCCCGGCCTGGGCCGCATGCCGCGGTCGAGCCCGGGCAGCTCCTGAGCTCGAAGTTGTGGCTGTTGAGCGGGTCGTTGACGGTGATCCAGTAGGTCCCGGGCCGGATCGTGAGCAGCCCGGTGCCGCTCGGGACGCAGTACTGCGGGCCGGCCGGGGGTTCCGTCGTCGCCGGCGGCTTGGCGCAGGTGCCGCCGTTGCCGTTGACGCCGTACCCCTCGACCGCCGTCTGCCCGTCCACGCTGGCCGCGATGCAGAACAGGTGGTCGCCCAGGCAGAAGCTGCCCTGGATCGTGCGCCCCGAGTCGCCATCTGCGAAGGCTGGGCCGGCTGTGACTGCCAGCACTGCGAACGCTGCGATCAGTGCAAGAACTCGCCTCATGGTTCCTCCGCCTCCGACGTGACCGCCTCGACCACCCGGAGGGGCTCCAGCCCCGCGCGCTTGGCCGCGACAACGACCTCAGCACCGGATGCCGCCTCGAAGGTGTAGAAGCAGACCTCGTCCTCGGGAACGTGGATCGAGCCGACGAAGCGGACGCGCGCTCCCGATCGCGCCATCGCGTCGACTGCCGACCTCGCCCTCCGCTCGCGCGCCTGGCGCTCGCCGGCGGCGCCACGCGGCAGGAACGTCTCGACGAGGTAGCTCGGCATGGGCCTGACGCTAGGGGCGAGATGCCGCCGAGGAAACGTCAGAACTGCTGAACTTTGGCGGCGAGCTCCGTGCGGGATCGCACGCCGAGCTTGGCGTAGACGTGGGTGAGGTGGCTGGCGACGGTCCGCTCGCCGAGGAACAGCGCGGCCGCGATCTCGCGGTTCGTCCGGCCCGCCGCGACCAGGACGGCGACCCGACGCTCGGCCGGGGTCAGCCCCTCGACCGGCTGCCGCCCGCCGATACGACCAAGCTCGGCGCGCGCCTTTGCCGCCCAGATGACCGCCCCCACTCGCTCGAAGCCGACCAGGGCCGCAGTGATGGCGTCCCGCGCAGCACGCTTCTGACGAGCGCGGCGCCGGACTGTGCCGAGGGCGAGCAGCGCCCGCGCCCGGCCGAACGGGTCGTCGACGGCCTCGTGGTCCCCGACCGCCTGCGCCAGCAGGCGGATGGCCTCCTCGACGTCGCCGCATGCGGCAGCGGCGAGACCCCGGGAGCGGGTCGCGTCGGCCAGGACCCACGGGCGGTCAACGCGCCGGGCATCCTGCTCCCATATGTCGAGCATCAGAAGGGCGTCGTCGATGCGACCCGACGCGAGCAGCAGCTCCACATGGTCGGCGGTCCACCACCGGACGCTTGGCTCCCCCCAGCCCAGGGATGCGGCCCGCTTCTGCGCCCGCTCGTACCACTCGAGCGCCTCCGGCTCGTTGCCGCTCCCCGCAGCGACGAGCCCCAGCACTGCCAGGTGCTGCGGCGGGTGGAACCCGAACTGCTCGCGGGCGAGGTCGAGCCCCCGCTCCGCATGCTCCCGGGCGAGCTCGAGCTGGCCGCGGTGCACGGCGATCACCGTGATCGGGAGGTGGTCCTGCGGGACCTCGATCCCGTACTGGATGGCCACGTCGTGCGCCTTGGCCGCGTGCTCGGCGGCTAGTGCCCAGTTGCCGGCCCAGAACTCCACCCAGGCGAGGCCCCACAGCGCCCGGGCCGTCCGGGGCTCGTCGCGCTCGTGCCACTCGCGGTACTCGGCCTCGAACAGGTCGCGCGCCCTGTCGCGCACCGGCCCCGGTGCGAAGGTGTTCGCGATGGCCTGCGTGGCCTCCTGGATCAGCCGCTCCCCGCCGAGCGCGCCCGGGAGGTGCCGAACCAGGCCCGGCAGGTCCTGTGGCGAGGTCGGGTCGCCAGTGAACCAGCGCAGCACCGTCGCCACGGCGCGGGCGCGGGCGCGGAGCTCGTCGTCGCCGAGCCGGTCGGCGAGCACGAGGGCGGCGCGTGCGTGCTCGAACCCCGCGTGGAAGCGCCTCACCCAGGCGAGACGGCACTCGATCACCGACTGGAGATCCGGCCTTGTTGCCGCGGCGTGGAGCGCCTCCTCGAGCAGCTCGGCGGCGCGGTCGACGCTCTCGAGCTCGGCGAGCTGGATCAGCGCCTCGGCGCGCCACGAGCCGTCCACGGGCTCGGCCAGCAGTCCCGTCACGATCGCCCGGGCGCGCGTCCACTCCCCGGCGGCTTGGTGGGCCCGGGCTGCCGCGAGCGACCGCCCATGGCGAAGCCCCGGCGTCTCCGGTGGTGTCAGGCGGGCGGCGTGCTCGCTCAACTCGGCGGCAACTTCGAGGGCACCAAGATCCGACGCCCGCCGTGCCGCCTGATCGAGTTCGGCAGCAATCGCGGCGTCTGGCAGGTCTTGCGACAGGGCTCGGTGCCGAGCGCGGGCGAGCGGGTCGTCGACGAGTCGCGCGATCTCCGCGTGGAGTTGACGACGCTGCCCGCCGAGGTGCTGGTAGATCGCTGACGGCAAGAGCGGGTGCGTGAACCTGACGATGCCATTCTCGCGTTCGATGACGTGCGCCGCGACGGCCGAGTCAAGCGACTCGTGTGCGATGCCCGCCCGCTCCAGCAGGGCCTCCGGCGTCGCGCCGAATGCAGACACGAACGCCAACGCCTCGCCGGCGGCGGCCGGCAGACCGGCAAGCCTCGACTGCAGGAGCTCATCGAGCGTCTCCGGGACGCGGATGGCCTGGGATGGACCCGCGTTCCGATCGAGTACCTGGGCAAGCTCGAGGGCATAGAACGGGTTCCCGCCCGACTGGTCGTGGATGCGGAGCAGCGTCTGCCGGGCGAATGTTCCACCCACGCGATCGCGCAGGAGCTGGTGGAGCGCGCCAACGCTGAGCGGGCCCACAGCCAGCCTGCGGACTCGCTCTGGGTCCAGCGCCGCCTCCAGCGCAGCCGCGTCGAATCCGCGGCTCAGCCGCTCGGTGAGCATCAGGAGCACGGGCTGGCCAGGCAGGCGACGGATGGCGAACGCGAGGGCGCTGGCCGACGCAGCGTCGAGCCACGGGGCGTCGTCGACCGCGATCAGCACCGGCTGAAGGCGGCTGAGCCGCTGCAGCGCGTCACGGACGGCGACCGCCAGAGCACGGTGGTCGACCGGGTCGTCGGAGGCGTCGTCCCGCAGCATCGCGACCCTGAGGGCCTGCCGTCGGGGCGGCGTTAGCGCTGGCAGGACCTCATCGAGGACGCCGTCGAGGAGGTCGCCGAGCCCGGCGAAGGCAAGACCAGTCTCGGCCTCGGCCGGCAGGGCCGTCAGGACCCGCATGCCGGCCTCCCGAGCCAGGTCCACGCCGGCGCGCCAGAGTGCGGACTTGCCGATGCCGGGCTCGCCCTCGAGCACAAGCGCCGCCGGCCCGTCGATCGGCCCCTCGACGAACGCGGCGATCGAGGCGAGCTCCTCATCCCGGCCAACGACCACAGGCAACGTGCCGACCTCCCGCGTGATTGTGATCGGGAGGTGCAAGCGCCTTGCCCGGCGAGTGTCTTGCCCGGCGAGGGCACGCTTCAGACCATGCCGAGCGCCGCCCAGGCCCGGGCCGAGATGGCGAAGCTCCCCGCCGGCAGCCTCGCCCTGCACGCCTCCCGCAGTCGCGTCCGATCCGAGGGGCTCAGATGCGAGACGTACGCGCCCGCCGGCCCGACGCCGAGCTCGAACGGCTCCCACCACTCATCGAAGCTCGAGTGCTCGAGCTCGACGGGCAGGCTGGTGGACCGGGGCTCGCGGAGGCCGGCCATCCCGAGCAGCTCGGCCAGGTGGCCGTCGCGCGTCCCGGGGAGCCGTGACTCGTCCTCGATCTCCGGGTCGAGCTCGCGGGCCGCCTCCCAGAACACACTGAGCGGGCCCAGGTGACTCGCATGGTCCCAGACGCAGGCCGCCACGACGCCACCGGGCCGGACCACGCGCGCCATCTCGCGCAGGCCGGCCACCGGATCGGCCATGAAGTGGACGACGAGCTGCGCGAGGGCGGCATCGAACCGCCGGTCCTCGAAGGGGAGCGCCTCGGCCGAGGCCACCTGCGCCTGCACGCCGGGTGGGCGGCTGCGGACGGCGGACACGAAGCGCTCCTGCGGGTCGACGGCCCAGACGTTCCGCGGCCCCAGCCGGTCGGCCAGCTCGGCTGTGAGCGCGCCCGAGCCGCAGCCCACGTCGAGGACCCGCGAGCCATCTGCGATCCCGGCAAACTCGACGAACTTGGGCGCAAGGCGGCGCGAGTAGCGGCCCATGTACCGGTCGTACTCGTCGGCACCCGCCCCGAAACCCATGGGCCCGGACTCTACGCCACCGGCCCGGCTTCTGCGACCCCCGATGGGCGCCCAGCGCCCCGGCGCCGGGTCGTTCAGCCGGGACGGACGCGACCACCGACCCTTGCCCGGCGGACGAGGGCACCCCCGATGATCCGTCCTGCGTCCGGAAGCCCATGCGAGAGGACGAATTGATGGCACCCGTCACCCCCGCCCATCGCCACGGGGACGACCCGAGGCCAAGTCATCGTGGCCTGCCCGGGCGCGTCAGCTGGCCGATGTCCACGACATCGCGAGCGGCGAGGTGACCGCGCAGGGTGCCGCCGCGCCAGTCGCGAGCGGTCGGGGGGACGGGGAGATCGCCTTCGCCCGAACGCCCGTGCTCCTGATCGCCGGCCTCGTCGTGCTCGGCCTGCTGCTCCTCTCGCCGCTGTACGGGTTCCACCGGGACGAGCTGTACTTCATCGTCGCCGGGCAGCATCCGGCGTGGGGCTACGACGACCAGGGTCCCCTCACCCCCATCCTCTCGGCGGTCTCGGTCGCGCTGCTCGGCCTCTCGCCCACCGCAGTACGGGTACTGCCGGCGCTCGCCGTCGGCGCCTGTGTGGTGATCACGGCGCTGCTCGCGCGCGAGTTCGGCGGCTCGCGCCGGCCCCAGGCGATTGCGGCGGCCGTGGTGGCGTCGTCGGGCTACCTCGCCGCCGGCCACCTCGACTCCACCACGACGTACGACATCCTCGCCTGGGCGATCGTGCTGTGGCTGACGGCGCGCCTCCTGGCCGGCGCCGACCCGCGACTGTGGCTCGTCGTTGGCGCCACCGTGGGCGTGGGCCTCGAGAACAAGTTCATCCTCCTGTTCCTCGGAGCGTCGCTGATCGGCGGCCTGGTGCTCTTGCGGCGCTGGGACGTCCTGCGCTCGCCGTGGGCGTGGGCCGGCCTCGCCGTCGCCCTGGCGCTGTGGGCGCCGAACCTCGTCTGGCAGGCCGCCAACGAGTTCCCGCAGCTCCAGATGGCGCGCCAGATCGGCGGCACGGCCGACAACCGGGTCAAGGTGATCCCGGAGCTCCTGCTGCTGGCGGGCCCGCTCCTGTTCCCCGTCACGATCGCCGGCTGGTGGTGGCTGCTGCGGGATCCGTCGTCCCGGCGGTGGCGGGCGATGGGGTTCGCCGTCCCGATCCTGCTCGCACTCGTGCTGGCGACCGGCGGCAAGAGCTACTACGCGGCGGGGATCTTCCCGCCGCTGATGGCCGGCGGCGCCATCATGGTCGACCGGTGGCTGGCGCGCGGCGCCACCTCACGGGTTCGCCCGGCCCTCGCCGTCACGGCGGGCGGGCTGTCGTTCGCGGTGACCGCGGTCCTCGTCCTGCCGATCCTCCCGGTCGCTGCCCTCGCGGCGTCGCCAGTGCCGGGCATCTACGCCGAGTCGGCGGAGCAGGTTGGCTGGCCGGAGCTCGTGGCCACCGTGACGGCGGTCGCCGACACACTGCCCCCCGAGCAGCGCGCCCGGACGGCGATCCTGACCGACAATTACGGCGAGGCCGGCGCGCTTGAGCTCCTCGGGACGATGCTGCCACGCGTCTACTCTGGCCACAACGCCTACTACCGGTGGGGACCGCCGCCCGACAGCCTCTCGGCCGCCATCGTCGTGACACACGCGAGCACCGCCGTGTTCGGCATCTACTGGGACCTGGGCGACTGCGAGCGCGCGACTGCCGTGGACAACGAGGTTGGCCTGGCGAACCAAGAACAGGGCGTGGGCGTCTGGGTGTGCCCCCAGATCGCCGAGCCGTGGCAGGTGGCCTGGCCCGGCATCCGGCACCTCGACTGACCGGCCGCCGCCAGCGACACGGTCCGGACGCTCTCGACCGGATCCCTTGATCGGCGACGCAGGCGCCTCGCGCGCGTCTACGCGGCAGGGGCGGGCCGCGCCACCCGCGAGGGACGCGCCGGCGGGCGCAGGACGAGTGCCAGCATTGGGACCAGGTAGACCAGCCACACGACGGCTTCGATCACCGTGGGCTGGGGCTGGACTCCGAGGACGCCCGTGACCAGCGCCGCGGTGAGCGAGCCGGGCTGCACCAGCCAGCCGAGGTCGATGAGCTGCGCCTGGCCGATGCTGAGCCAGCCGGCCTCGTGCGCGGTGTGCGCCGCGGTGGCGACCAGGCCGGCCGCGACGAACACGAGCACCACGCCGGTCAGCCGGAAGAAGCGAGCGAGGTTGATGCGCACGCCGCCGCGGTAGATGCCGTAGCCGAGCGCGGCGGCGGTCGCCACCCCCAGGAGCGCGCCGCCCCCGGCCGCGAGCGGGGACCCTGACGCGGTGAACGCCGCGAGCAGGAACACAGACGTCTCGAAGCCCTCGCGCAGCACCGCGAGCACGGCCATCGCCACCAGCGCCCATGCAGTGCCAGCGGCGAGGGCCGACTCTGCAGCATCCTCCAGATCCCGCTTGAGGCCGCGGGAGTTGGTCCGCATCCACAGGATCATGTAGCTGACCATCGCCACGGCCGCGAGACCCACGACGGTCTCGAGCGCCTCCTGCTGGATCGTCGGCAGGCTGGACGACCAGAGCTGCAGCGCAACCGCCCACGCCGCACACACCACGCCGGCCAGAGAGATGCCGAGCGCCACGGAGCGCAGGGCGTCGGCGCGGCCCCGCTGCCGGAGGAACGCCGCGATGATGCCGATGATGAGGGCGGCTTCGATGCCCTCGCGGAGGCCGATGACGAAGGTGGGGATCATGCGGGGGGACGCCTCGGGGTTGCGGTGGGACGGGCAGCTCGGGAGCCGCAGTGTAGGCACCTTTGCTGCAGAGCGTCAAGGCAGCTTGAAGGAGTCATGCAGGAATGCCTGACATGCCCAGCGGGCGAGGTGCTGGCGGCACGGTTGCGCGGATCGCCTGTGTGGCCGACGCTTAGTGGAATCAAGGAGGACCACCGACCGATGAACGCCCCGGCAGCCCTGCACGACCTCGGCCAGAGCCTCTGGCTCGACAACATCACGCGCGACCTGCTCGAGTCCGGCACGCTGGCCCGCTACATCGCGGAGCTCTCGGTCACGGGCCTGACGTCCAACCCCACGATCTACGACAAGGCGATCGGCGGCTCGTCCGCGTACGATGACGCGGTCCGGGCGGCCCACGACCGTGGCCTGCCCGCCGAGGCGACCTTCTTCGAGCTCGCGCTGGACGACCTCACGCGCGCCGCCGACCTGTTCCGCCCGATCCACGACCGGACCCTGGGCGTGGACGGCTTCGTGTCGCTCGAGGTGTCCCCGCTGCTCGCGTATGACGCTGCGGCCACCGCGGCCGAGGCGGCGCGGCTCCACGCGTCCGGCGGGCGGCCGAACCTGTTCATCAAGATCCCGGGCACCCCCGAGGGGCTGCCGGCGATCGAGGACTCGATCGCGAACGGCGTGCCGGTCAACGTGACGCTGCTGTTCAGCCCGGTCCAGTACGCGGCCTGCATGGAGGCGTACACGCGCGGCGTCGAGCGGCGGGTCGCGGCTGGGCTGCCGCCCTACGTGGCGTCGGTGGCGTCGTTCTTCGTGTCGCGCTGGGATGCAGCCATCGCGTCCACCATCCCGGCCGGGCTCAAGAACGGCCTCGGGCTGGCGATCGGCGCCAAGGCGTACGCCGACTTCCGAGCGTACTTCGCCTCGGACCGATGGGGCCGCCTGCTGAACGAGGGCGCTCGCCCGCAGCGGCTGTTGTTCGCGTCCACGGGGACCAAGGACCCGGCGGCTTCGGACGTCCTGTACATCAGCGGCCTCGCGGCCCCGCACACGGTCAACACGATGCCGGAGGCGACGCTCCTCGCATTCGCCGACCATGGGACCGTTCCCGGGGCACTGTCGGCCGACCCCGCAGCGGCCGATGCGCGGCTCGCCGAGTACGCGGCCGCAGGAGTGGATGTCGACGCGCTCGGGCGCGAGCTCCAGGCCAAGGGCGCCGAGGCGTTCGTCGCATCCTGGAACTCGCTCATCGGGCGGATCGAGGAGAAGGCCGCGCAGGTGGCCAGCGCCGGCTGAGCCGTGCACCCAGCGGCTCGATCGACGGCCCGCCCACCCGGCAAGCCGCCTCATGCGCTAACGGTCATCCTCGCCCGACGGCCTACCCGCCCCGTGCGCTGACCGACCCCTTCGCCCGACCATGGCGCCGCTCCGTGCAGAGGAGCGTGCATGGAGGCGCAGCGTGAGCGGGGACGCGGCGCGTGGGGCGTGCATGGAGGCGCAGCGTGAGCGGGGCCGCGAGCGTGATCCGCGGCCCCGCTCGTCGTCTGACGCAGGCCGGCGGGCAGCGCCGCACCGGCCCGCGCCTGGCCGGTCACCAGAGGCGCAGCTGCCCCGTCCGCCGCAGCCAGAAGAGGGACACGAAGCCCATCGCCAGCCCGATCGCGAGGAAGACCCACGTCAGGAAGGACGTCAGGGGGAGAACCAGGACCTCCACGAGGATCCAGATGATCAGCCCCACTCCCAGGGCGCCGGTAAGCCACGGCGCCACGGGGTGCCTTCGGACGGTCAGGAGCGCCAGGGAGAGCATAGCCAGACCGTTCACGAACAGCAGGTAGATGCCGGGCAGGAGATACGAGCCGAACATCGTTCCCTCGATCCAGCCGGGCTGCATCCCCACGAGGGCGCCGCTCGAGTCGGCCAGGAACATGATCCCGACCGGGATGGCACCGACCGCGGTGAACAGCTCGAAGATGACGGCGGCCCAAACGTACGCCGGGCGCTCGACGCGGCCCGACGCGGGCCTGACTTCCACGTGCACCACTTCCCTCCCGATCCTGTGTCGTCCAGTGCGTAGGGAACGCCGTCGGACGGTGCCGAGTCGCCGTCCCGTCGGCCCGATCGCGACGGGCGCAGCGTCACCCACAACGATGGGACAACGACTGGGCGGCCCATGCGGGATGGCCCGGCCCACCGGGGCGCGGGGTCGAAGGCGCTGCCGCTTCGAGCCGTCAGCCGGCGCGGACGCTTCCGAGCGTCAGCCGGCGGGCTATGTCTTCACCAGCTCCATCCGCTGTGTCACGGCAACTCGCCACGGCCAGCGCCACGGCGCTGCTGAGATGGGCTCGAGCATGGCGTGGTCCAGGGAGCGTCCGGGGTCGGGCGCATGGCGGTGCATCGGCAGCCGGCCCGGCAGGATGTCCCACACCAGGACGCGGCCGCCAGGCCGGAGCACTCGGGCGATCTCGGCGATGGCGCCCGCCGGGTCTGTCCAGTGGTGGAGGGACAGCGTGCTCAAGACGACGTCGAACTCGGAATCGGCGAACGGCAGAGCCGCGGCGTCGCCCACCACGAACGCAGGCCGCGGGACGCCCACGAGCCGCTGGGCGCCGAGCGAGGCACGCTCAACCATGGCCGGGTCGAGGTCCAGGGCCACGACATCGAGGCCGTGGTCGCGGACGAGGCGCATAGCCAAGTGGCCGGGGCCGCAGCCGAGCTCCAGGACTCGGGCGCCGATCGGGACCGCCGCCGCGACATCCCTCGCCACCGACCCGTAGAAGCCGCCGAGGATGCGGCCCGACAGGATGTCATACCGTGCGGCGTCTCCCATGACGACCCCGCCCGCAGCCTCGTGCGCCTGCCGCTCGCCGTGGAGACGTCCGCGCGTGACCGCGGCCACGAGCGCCCCCGCCCCGGCCAGGACGGCCATCGTCCTCCATCGCGCCATGCGCAGCCTCCCTTTCCAGTCCCGCGTGGACCGCGATGCGGCACCACCGTCCTCGCTGGCCAGCCGCCCGGGAGGTCAGGCCCCGGCCCGAAGCCCCGCGAACGCCGGAAGCACATCGGCCGCCAGCGATTCGAGGACGTCGTTGGTCGCCAGTCCAGGCACGTCCGAGACGATGATGTAGTCGACGCCAACGTCAATCAGCCGGCCGTAGGTGTCGATGACCTCCTGCGGCCCGCCAACGACCGCGTGCTCACGGTACTGCTCGAGGGTCTGGTCGCGGCGGTAGGTCCGCGTGAGGACCTCAGGGTCGTCACCCGCCCGCACGAGCGTGGTCTCCACGTCGGTGGAGCGGATGAGGTCGTCCGGGTCGCGTCCGACGTCGTCACAGTGGCGCCGGATGACGTCGAACTTGTGCGCATACCATGCAGGCTCTGCGAGGTGGCCGCCGAAGTTGGTGGCGTCGCCGTATTTCGCGGCCAGCTTGAGCGTGACCCGCTCTCCGGCACCCCCCACCCAAACCGGCGGGTGCGGCCGCTGGACTCCCTTGGGCTCGTTGATCGCGCCGTCCACCCGGTAGAAGCGGCCCTCGAAGGTGGCATACGGGTCGCGCCACATCCCGTGGATGACCTCGAGCGCCTCGTCCAGCATCTGGAGGCGCGTGGGCGTGTCGGGGAACTCGTAGCCGTAGGCGCGGTACTCCTGCTCGTACCAGCCGGCACCCATGCCGAAGTCCAGCCGGCCGTGGCTCATGACGTCCACGGTCGACGCCATCTTCGCCAGCAGGGCCGGGTTGCGGTACCCGTTGCCGGTGACCATCTGGCCGATCCGGATGCGGCTCGTCTCGCGCGCCAGGGCGGCTGTGGTGGTCCACGCCTCGAACGTGGTCTCGAGGACCGGCGTGAAGTAGGTGTGGAAGTGGTCGAACAGCCAGACGGAATCGAAGCCGAGGGCCTCCGCGCGCCGGGTGACGCGGACGAGGGTCTCGAACTGGTCGACCGGGTCCTTGATCGCGACGAGGTCCAGGATCCAGCCCTGGGGCACGAAGAGGCCGAAGCGGAGCGGGCGGCGCACGGAGGACTCCCTGGTGCGGGTCTGGCGGGACGGCGACCACATCATGCCCCCGGGGCGACCCCGCCGCGACCCCGCGCGCCGTCAGCACGGTCCCGCAGGGTGGGGATAGCCCCACCCACAAGATGCCCGCTGCCCGGCTGGGAACGGCAGGGTCGCGCGCCTAGCGTGGGGACCGTCAACAACCGCACCTGCCCGGGAGGGAAGGAGCCCACGATGCGTCGCCTGTTCACGGTCGCGGCCACGGTCGCGATCCTCATCCTCGCCCTTGCGCCCGCCGCGCTCGCAGCCGACACGGTCACCTGGACCGGTCGGGGGGCGATCCTCAGCGTCGACGGGACGGTCGATGTGCCCGCCGGCCAGACGGTCGACGCTGTCGTCGTCGTCAACGGCACCGCGACCATCGAGGGCAGCGTCAACTCGATCGTGGTGATCCACGGCACGGCCACGCTCACCGGTGCGACGGCCAACCACCTGCTGGTGGTGGACGGCACCGCGAACCTCGGCCCGGGCACCACTGTCAACGGTGACATCTCCACGCTCCGCGGCGACATCCTGCGCGACGCCTCCGCGGTGGTGACCGGACGGACCACGGCGCTCGACGCCAACCTCGCCGCCCTGGCGCTGGCGATCATCCCGGTCCTGATCGTCCTCACTGTCGGCTTCTACGTCGCCATGGTGGTGGCCGGGCTGGCGCTCGCCGCGTTCGGCGCCCGGCAGACCCGCACGGCCGAAGCCCTCATCACCCGGAAGCCGGGCCAGACCCTCGCGGCCGGCCTCATCGCGACCATCGCCCTGCCGATCTTCTTCGGCATCGTGACGCTGACGGTGATCGGCGCGCCGATCGGGCTCGCCATGCTGCTGGTCGGCCTGCCGCTGCTGGCCTTCGTCGGCTGGCTGGTCGCGGCAGTGTGGGTGGGCGACTGGCTGCTGGGCCGGCGCGGCACGCTCGAGCCCGTCCACCCGTACCGGGCCGCGGTCCTGGGCGTGGTGGTCCTCGCGATCGTCGGAATCCTTCCCTTCGTGTCCGTGATCGCCACCCTGTTCGGGGTCGGCGCCGTCGTCCTGGCGGTTTGGGGCGGGTTCCGCCCCGAGACGCCCGTCCCGGCGCCCGTCAATCCTGCCGGCCCCACGGGCTGGACCGAGCCGTACCCGACGGCGGGCTGACCGATGGCAGGCCCCTGGACGACGCCGCTGCGCTACCGTCAGGACGCCATGACCCCCAAGCCGAGCGCCAGCTGGATCCCGACGACCCTCGTCGGGATCCTCGGCGCGGGCATCGTCGCGTACGCGCTGTACCACCGCACCCACTGGTATCACGAGGGCAACCAGCTCTTCTACGCGAACGGGCGGCCCAACCGTGCTGGCCGAGCCTTCGGCGACTTCTGGGTCGCGGTCAACGGCCGCGGGCTGGGTCCCGAGTGGATGGTCTCGCTCGAGACGATGGGCCACAAGAGCGGCCGGCGCAGCTCGATCCCGCTGGTCCTCGCCGACTGGGAGGGCAAGCGGTACGCCGTATCGATGTTCGGTGAGCGGTCGCCGTGGGTCCACAACGTGCGGGCGGCCGAAGGGAGGGCCGTCCTGCGCCATGGCGACGCGAGAGAGGTGCGCCTCGTGGAGGTGCCCGTCGCGGAGCGGGCGCCGATCCTCAAGGCGTACCTGGGCCGGGCAGCGGGAGGGCGCCCGCACATCCCGGTGGACAAGGACGCGCCGCTCGGCGAGTTCGACGCCATCGCCGCCGACATCCCGGTGTTCCGGGTCGAGGAGCTCCGCCCAGCCGGGCTCGACGACGTTCCCACGCCCGCCGAGGCGGGCTGATCCAGGCCGGTCCGCCCTTCTGGTCGACCGACCGCCATCCATCACGATCCACACGGCGTCCCGAGGAGGCCGAAATGCGGGTGCTGGTGGCCTATGCCACGCGCCACGGGGCCACACAGGGAATCGCGGAGCGCATCGCCGAGCGCCTGCGGGTGCACGGGCTGGATGCCGAGGTGCGCCCGGCGGCCGAGATCCGCGACGCCGACCGCTACGAGGCGTTCGTCGTGGGTGCCGCCGCCTACATGTTCCACTGGCTCGGCGACGCGACCAAGTTCGTTGAGCGGAACCGCGATCTGCTGGCGGGCCGGCCGACATGGCTGTTCTCGAGCGGCCCGCTGGGCACGGACCTGGTCGACAAGGAGGGTCGCGACGTGTTCGAGACCACGATTCCGAAGGAGTTCCCGCGTCTGCGCGGGGTGATCCGGCCGCGCGGCGAGAAGGTCTTCTTCGGTGCGAGCAATCCGGACGCCAAGCCCATCGGCATGGCCGAGCGCTTCATGCAGATCATGCCCGCCGGACGCGACGCCCTGCCCCGGGGCGACTTCCGAGACTGGCCGGCGATCGACGCCTGGGCCGACGAGATCGCATCGGCCCTCCCGGTGGCGGCCGGGGCGCGGTGAGCGTGAGCACGTCACACGACCGGGGACTGCGGCTGGCCCTGGGTCTGTGGGCGTCGCTGGCGTTCCTGGTGCTCTGGGTCGGCGCAGCTGCGAACCTTGCCGGTGGCGGGCACCTCGCCACCGACTCCTGGACCTGGCTCACGAGCCTGCCGGACGTCGTCGGGTTCGCGGTGTGGGTGCTGCTGCTGCCGGTCGCGGTCGGTCTCTGGGCGTCGCAGGCGGACCCGCCCGCCATCGTCGGGGGGCTGGTGGCCTTCGGCCTCGTGCTGTGGACCGCCGTGGCGTGGCTCGGACTGGCGCGCACGCTCGGGGCGGGCCGGCGCGCCTGACCAGCGGCGCTCGCCTCTTGCGCGGCGCTCGCCTCTTACGCGGCGCTAGCCCTATTCACGCGGCGCTCGCCATCGCCACGCGGCGCTCGCCTGTCACGAGGGGCGGGCGGGGCCACCCGGCAGCGGCTCGATCCGGAACACCGGGTGCTGGTCGGCATCGGGCAGCTCGGTGAACATGGCCGCGACTCGGCGGCCGTAGTGCGCCCGATATGCCGCCAGCACGCTGTCACGCTCCTCGCCTGAGACCTCGAGCGGCTGGAACCGCTGCCGCCGTCCGCGCTCTCGGTACTCCGCCTCGCCAGCGGCACGCAGGTTCCGCACCCAGTGGGCCTCGCCACGCCCACCGACGAGGTAGCTGGCGCCAGCGTGGTGGAACGCCGGGAGCGGCACCGACCGCATGCGCCCCGTCCTGCGGCCGCGGACCACCAGCGTCGGGCCGCCGAGGCGGACGGTGATCGGGTTGACGATCCGCCGCATGACGAGGCCCGACGGGATGAACTTGCGGGGCGGGTTGGCTGTGGCCACGGCGTCCTCGTCACACTGCGGCCGGTGTCGCGCGCCGGCCGCGATCAGGTCGCAGGTAGATGCTGTAGCGCCAGGTGTGGAACCCGAACAGGGCGCCGACGGCGATCCGGCGCGCCGCCTCCGGCATGGCCCAGCTCGGCTGCGATGCCCGCTCGCGCGCCGATGGATCAGTGATCAGCGGCAGGCACGCCGCGGCCGCGAGGACCGCCGTGGCGGTCTCGGTGTACAGGAGCGCGGCCGGGACGGGCTGGAGACGTCCGGGGGCGCCCGACGCGATCAGCGCGACGTCGCGCGCGAGCAGCCCTGCTGCAACACCCTCGACCAGACACGCGCCGGGCAAGCCCAGCCACCGGATCGCGACCTGCGTCATCGGGAACCCGAGGCCGCTCGCGACGAGCACGACCCGTCCCACCAAGGGCGACATCTGCAGCCTCCTCGAGTCGCCGGCGGCGCCGGCGGACCGCGCGATCGTCAGGTGCGGGGCGGGCCGGCGGACAGGGCCGTCCGGCCCCACGCCATGCCCGACACGGCTCAGCCGGGCGGCTCTGCCCGCGATGTCGCCTCCAGGACGTGGTGCCCGAACGGGGGCAGGTCGACGTAGAGACCGCGCTCGGCGAGGTCGTCGGCATCGCGCTCGAAGACCCTGCCATCCAGGCGGTCGGCAAGGCGCAAGTCGGCATCCCTCAGGTCGTCCAGCGGCGCGCGAACGTAGCCCTGGCCCTGGGTGGGACCCAGGTTCACGACGACCAGGAGCCGTCGGTCGCCCAGCTGCCAGCCGAACGCCACGAACCCGTCCGAGGTCGGATTCGCCTCCCACGCGGGCACGACCTCGAGCAGCCGCCACGTCCCCTCCCGGACCAGCGGATCGCGGAGCAGGGCGAGCAGCGCGCCGTAGAAGCGGGCGAGCCGGCTGTCCACCGGCTCGTCCGGTTCCCGGACCAGGTGCGGCGGGACCCGGACGCGGTGCCCCTCGAGCTGGCCCTCGTGGAGGAACCGCAGACCCGGGGCCAGGAAGGCGACCAGCGCGACAGCCTCGTGGCGGTCCGGCGCGAAGGTGGCCGCCGCGCGCGGCTCGTCGTGGTTCTCAAGGAACCGGGCGAGGTGCGCCTGGTAGCCGACGTCGGCACGAAGATGGTCGCGGACCGGACCGGCGGCACCGGCGACCAGCCGGTCGTACAGCCGCTTGTCGTAGGCGAGGTCGAACCCGAGGCCGAGCATGGCCGCCTCTAGGTCCCAGTAGACCTCGGCGAGGAGCGTGAAGCCCGGGTGCACGGCACGGGCGCGGGAGATCGCCCGCGGCCAGAACGGCAGGGCGAGGTGGCCCCACGTGCGCTCGAAGACCTCGGGCAGCAGCAGCATCGCCATGTCGCAGCGGACGCCGTCGCAGCGCGCGGCGATCGAGGCCAGCTCGGCTGTCATCGCCTCAACGGTGTCTGCGCTGCCGTAGTCGAGCTGCAGGGTGTCGGTCCAGCCCGGGAAGTACGGGTCGCGGCCGTGGGCGAGGACGACCCGGCCGCGAGTCGACGTGGGGACGGCCGTCCAGTTGCGGGGCGATGCCTCGAGGTCCGCCTCCGTGCCCCGGACGAACCGCTCCAGGTGGGATGCCGCCCAGGGGTGGTCGAGGCCCGTGTGGTTGGGCACGAAGTCGAGCATCAGGCGCAGCCCGCGGGCCGCCATGCGCTCTCGGAGGCGCGCCAGAGCCGCGTCGCCGCCGAGCGCCGGCGACACCTCATATCCGGCGACCGCGAAGCCCGAGCCGCCGATGTCGTCATCGGTGAGGTCGGGCAGGCTCGCCCGGAACGCACGGCGCAGGGCCGGGTCCGCCAGCGACACCGCCCGCGACGCCGGTCCGGTCCGCCAGATCGAGAGGAGCCAGACCCAGTCGAAGCCCTGGGAGGCGAACCAGTCGAGTTCTGCGTCGCTGATGTCGTCCAGTGTGGCCGGGCGGCCCAGGGCGCGCGAGCGCGCGGTCAGGTGGGCGCGCGTGTCCAGCTGGTAGAGCGACGCAGAACCGGGGCCTACGGCCATCAGGCGCCGAACTCCGCTTCGGCCGCGGCCTCCGCTTCTGCCTCGGTGGGCCTGGGCGCGAACAGGTGCAGGAGACGCGCCACCACGCCTGTCCAGCCCGTCTGGTGGCCAGCGCCCAGCCCGGCCCCGTTGTCGCCGTGGAAGTACTCGTAGAACAGGAGCAGGTCTCGCCAGTGCGGGTCATCCTGGAACTTGGCCGTCCCGCCGAACACGGGCCGTCGACCTTCAGCGCCGCGCAGGAAGATGGACGCTGTGCGCCGCCCGATCTCCTCGGCCACCTCGTACAGGTTCATCCGCCGCCCGGAGCCGGTCGGGCACTCGACGGTGAAGCCGTCGCCGTAGAACGCGTGGTACTGGAGCAAGGCCCGCACGATCAGCGCCTGCACCGGCATCCACACGGGGCCACGCCAGTTGGAGTTGCCGCCGAACATGGCGCTGTCGCTCTCGGCTGGCTGGTAGCTCACGGCGTGGTCTTGGCCGTCGGCCGTGAACACGTACGGATGGCCCTCGTGGTACTTGGACAGGGAGCGGATCCCGTATGGCCCCAGGAACTCCGCCTCGTCGAGCATCCGCGCGAGCACGCGCCGGAGCTTGTCCTCCGACACCATCGCGGCGAGGCGCCGCCCGTCCGTGCCGGTGGCAAGCGGGTCGTGGATGGTCGCCAGCAGGTCCGGGCGGTGCTCGAGGAACTCGGCCATCCGCTGCCCGTACTCGGGGTACTTCTCCAGCAGCGCCCCATCGAAGCTGGTCACCGCGCAGAGCGGCAGCAGGCCCACGAAGGACCGGACCTTCAGGCGCTCGCTGGTGCCGTCGGGCCGTTGCAGGACGTCATAGAAGAAGCCGTCCTCCTCGTCCCACATGCCAGCAGGACCGCTTCGCATCATGGAGTTGGCGATCCAGAGGAAGTGCTCCACGAACTTGAGCGCGAGGTCCGTGTAGGCGGGCCGGTGGAGGGCGAGCACTCCGGCGATCTCGAGCATGTTCTGGCAGAAGAGGGCCATCCACGCGGTGCCGTCGGCCTGCTCGAGGACGCCGCCGGTGGGCAGCGCCGCGCTGCGGTCGAACACGCCGATGTTGTCGAGGCCGAGGAAGCCGCCCTCGAACAGATTGTTCCCCTCCTCGTCCTTGCGGTTGACCCACCAGGTGAAGTTGAGCAGCAGCTTGTGGAAGATGCGCTCCAGCCAGTCGACATCCCCCCGTCCCCGTGCCGCCTCCTCGAGCCGGTAGGTGAAGATCGTCGCCCAGGCGTGGACGGGCGGGTTGACGTCGCCGAAGTTCCACTCGTAGGCGGGCAGCTGGCCGTTGGGGTGGAGATACCGCTCGCGGAGGAGCAGCTCCAGCTGGCCCTTGGCGAAGTCTTCGTCCACCAGGGTCAGCGCCATGACGTGGAAGGCGAGGTCCCAGGCCGCGAACCACGGGTACTCCCACTTGTCCGGCATGGAGATGACGTCGGCGCCGACCATGTGCTGCCAGTGCTTGTTGCGGCTGTTCGCTGAGCCTGGCCGAGCGGGATCGGCGCCGCGCTCGTCGAGCCAGCGGTGGACGTCGTAGTGGTAGACCTGCTTGGTCCACAGCATCCCTGCCAGCGCCTGGCGCATGACGAGCGCCTCGTCGTCGGTCAGCGCGGGCGGGACGACGCGGGCGAAGAAGGCGTCCGTCTCGGCACGCCGCTCGTTGATCAGCTCGTCGACGGCAGCCGCGAGGTCGCCGGCGGGCTCCGCCCCGGTCTCGTGGTCACCTCCGACGGCGCTCAGGCGGAGGCGGACCGACTTGGCGCCCCCGGCGGGCACGGTGAAGAGGTAGTGCGCGGCGGCCTTGGTGCCGGTACCGGCAGGGTTCACCGCGTCGGCCCTGCCACCGACCAGCCAGTCGTGGAACGCGTCCTTCACGTACCTCGTGCGGTTCGAGGTCCCGGAGACCCGGGCGAGGTTCGTCTCGTTCTCGGTGAACAGCAGCTCGGCGCCAGCTTCGGGCACCAGCCGCCAGGTGCCCAGGTCGGGGTGCTGCGTCTCGACCGCGTCCCCGCTCGGCGTTCGGCCGAGCGACGGCCGGGACCCGCCGTCGTCCGACGACCACGTGTTCCGGAACCACAGGGTCGGCAGGAGGTGGAGCGGGGCAGCCTGGTCACCACGGTTGCGGGCGGTGATCCGGACGGCGATGTCCGTCGGCGACGCCTTCGCGTACTCCACCTCGACATCGAAGTAGCGGTTGTCGTCGAACACGCCGGTGTCGATCAGCTCGTACTCGCGGTCCTCTCGCGTGCGGGCCGCGTTCGTCGACACGATGTCGTCGTACGGGTAGGCGGCCTGCGGGTACTTGTACAGGTAGCGCAGGTACGAGCTCGTTGGCGTCGCGTCGAGGTAGAAGTAGTACTCCTTGACGTCCTCGCCGTGGTTGCCCTCGCGGTTGGTCAGCCCGAACAGCCGTTCCTTGAGGATGGGGTCCCGCCCGTTCCAGAGGGTCAGGGCGAAGCACAGCCGCTGCTGGTCGTCGCTGATGCCGGCCAGACCGTCCTCACCCCAACGGTACGCGCGCGAGCGGGCCTGGTCGTGGCTGAAGGACGCCCACGCGTCGCCGTCGGCGCTGTAGTCCTCGCGGACGGTCCCCCACTGGCGCTCCGACAGGTACGGGCCCCATGCGCGCCACGGCGTCGTGCCGTCCCGCGCCGCCTCCAGCCTCGCATGCTCCGCATGGCTCGCCGTCCCGTGCGGCGCGGTCCCCTGCCCCGCAGCGCTCGCCGTCCTGTGCGCCGTCGCCGCCGTCCGTCGCGTCCCTGCCGTCCGTCGCGTCCCGGTCATGCGCCCTCCCACAGCACCCTTCCGACAGGGCCACAGCGCGACGATGCCTCACGCCTGCCGCTTTCGCCAACGTGGAGCATCCTGTGAGGCAACGGTAGACGGGTTACAGACATCGCGTTGTCGCGGCGATCGGGCGGCTGCGCACCATCAACGCATGGAGGCACCGCATGGACAGCCGGACCGCTGGCAACACGCCGGAGCAGGGCGACGCGCTCGTCATCTTCGGCATCACCGGCGACCTCGCCAAGGTGATGACCTTCCGCTCGCTGTACCGCCTCGAGCGGCGCGGCGCGCTGGACGTCCCGGTGATCGGGATCGTCCGCGGCGCCTGGACGCGCGACAAGTTGATCGCCCGGGCCCGCGAGTCCATCACCGGGACCGGCGAGACCATCGACGAGCAGGTCTTCGGGCGGTTCGCCGAGCGCCTGTCGGTGGTGGTGGGCGACCTGACCGAGCCCGCGACGTTCCAGGCCCTGGGCGCCAAGCTCGGCTCGGCGCAGTGCCCGGTGTTCTACCTCGAGATCCCGCCGGGCCTGTTCGAGACGGTGGTCGCCGGGCTGGGGGCCGCCGGTCTGACGCACACCGGCCGAGTCGTCGTGGAGAAGCCGTTCGGCTCCGACCTCGCGAGCGCACGCGCCCTGGCGGCCGCGCTGCACCGCTGGATCGACGAGAACCGGCTGTATCGCGTCGACCACTACCTGGGCAAGCTGGGGGTCTCCGAGATCCTCTACCTGCGCTTCGCGAACACGCTCCTCGAGCCAGTCTGGAACCGCAACTTCGTCTCGAGCGTGCAGATCACGATGGCCGAGTCCTTCGGCGTCGAGGACCGCGGCCGCTTCTACGACCCGGTCGGCGCCCTGCGCGACGTTGTGGTCAACCACCTGCTCCAGGTCGTCGGCGCGGCGGCGATGGAGCCGCCGGCTGGCCCCCACCCCGACGCGCTGAAGGACGCGCTGGTCAACGTGTTCCGGGCCACCCGCGACGCGGACCCGGGCCACTACGTCCGGGGCCAGTACGACGGCTACCGCGATATCCAGGGCGTCGCGTCCGACTCCACGACCGAGACGTACGTGGCCCTGCGCCTCGAGATCGACAGCTGGCGCTGGTCGGGCGTGCCCTTCTTCATCCGGGCCGGCAAGCGGCTGGCCGCCACGCAGACCGAGCTCCGGGTGGTCATGAAGGAGGCGCCGCATCTCGGCCTGCCCCGCTTCAACCGCCAGTCGTCGCCGGACCAGATCGTCATCCGGCTGGACCCGGGCACCGGCGTTCGCGTAGAGCTCGACGCGTGGCGGGCGGACACTCGCCAGACCGGCCTGGTCAGCCTCGACGCGCTGTTCGCCGAGCAGGGCGGGGAAGGCCCGACGCCCTACGAGGTTCTCCTGCAGGCCGCCCTTGAGGGCGACAGCCTCCGGTTCACCCGCCAGGACCAGGTCGAGGAGTCGTGGCGCATCTTCGGGCCGCTGCTGGAGCACCCGTCGGAGGTGCTGTCGTACAAGCCGGGCTCGTGGGGGCCGGAGGCGGGCGCGCACATCCCGAACGGGCAGGGCCAGTGGCACGATCCGTGGCTGTAGGCGCAGGCAGCGGGCGATCGGTCGCCAGCGCGCGGCCCGCTCGCGGGTTACGGCGTCCCTCAGCCGCCAGCGTGCGGCGCTCTCGCGCGTGACGGCGTCGCTCAACCGCCCGCGTACGTCTGCCACGCCAGCAGCCCAGCAACCCCCAGCCCGCAGACGCCGATCAGCCCGCGGAACAGCATGGGCGGCAGCCGGCGGGCCAGCCACGGCCCGATGAGGCCGCCCAGGAAAAGGCCGCTCGCCAACGGCAGGACGAACGCCCAGTGCACAGGGCCGAACAGCACGAAACCCATCGCCGCGGCCCCGTTGGCCGCGCCGGCGAGGATCGCCTTGGCCGCGTTCACGTGGACCAGCGGCCGGGCGATGATCGCCGACAGCACCACGATCGCGATGATCCCGCCGGCGGCGCCGAAGTACCCCGTGTAGACGCAGCTCGCGAAGTAGGCGGCCGCGGTCGCCGGCGTGATCCCGCGCGGGCGGAACCGAGCGTGCCGGGCCAGCCAGGGCTGGATCAGGATCAACCCCGACGCGCCGGCGATGAGCAGCGGCGCCACCAGCTCGAACCAGCGCGACGGCAGGACGAGCAGGAGCATCGCGCCGGTCGCGCCGCCGGCCACCGCAACCACCGCCAGCCGCGCCAGCGTGGGACGCTGGCCGTGCAGCTCGCTGCGCGCCCCGACCGCGGCGCCGGCCGCGTTGAACACGAGCGAGACGGTGTTGGTGACGTTGGCGGAGACCGGCGGGAGGCCCAGGGCGAGGAGCACCGGGTACGTCACCAGCGACGCGAGGCTGACGAGGATGCTGACCACCCCGCCCACGACACCCGCGCCGAACAGCGCGACGGCCTGGATCGGCGTGACGTCCACGCGTTGATCCTACGGGTGATCCGACCGGTCCGGAGACCGCGGCGTACGATGGCGGCACCACACGATGGAGGATCCCATGACCGGAGAGACCTGGACGTGGGCGCGGCTCGACCCCGTCAACCTGGCGCTCGTCGAGGAGACGGAGCGCGCCATCGGCGCCGACTTCGTGGTCGTGTACGCCCCGGGAGATCCCCGCCGAGACCTGCCCGCCTCGCTGCCCCTCATGCCGTTCCCGCTGACGGACGCGCAGGTAGAGCAGCTCCGCAGACTCGAGGCCAGGATCGGCGGCGTGGCCGTCGCCTACAAGAAGCTCGACTGACCCAGGTCAGCCCTCCGCGCACGGTTCGCCCGGCACGGGTCCGCCGCGGGTTCTCCCCGTCCGGGTTCCCGCGCACGGTTCCCTCGCACGAATCTCCGCGTGCGGCGTCCACCCGCTCACCCGTGGGCGTTCACCCGCCCGGGTCCATCCGCCCCGTCCACCGCCTCCGGTCCACCGCTTCCGGGTGCACGCGCGTCGCCCGGTCCACCGCTTCCGGGTCCGCGCGTGTCGCCCAGTCTGGGTCCGCGCGCGCGTCGCCCGGTCCATCGCTTCCGGGTCCGCGCGCGCGTCGCCCAGCGACTCGAACGTGCGCCGACAGCACGTCTGCCACGCCGGCGGATGCGTTCGTGCGCTCCACGGCCCGTGAGCCGGTCTGCGGCGCACGATTACCTCCGAGGGCGACGCGTTCGTGCGGGGAGCGCACCGTTGAGTCGCTGGGCGACGCACCAGCGCCGGCGAGCAGCACCAACCCACCAGCGCTGGCAGAACCGCCGGGCAGCACCAGCGCCGGCGAGCAGCACCGCGCGCCGCGGCCAGTCGGTCGTGCGGGTGGCGTGCTCCGCTCAGCTCTTGGTGAAGTGCAGCTGGAGCTCCATGGTCCCCTGGCTGTCCACCGAGAGGACCACCACCGCGCGCGGCGGCGTGATGTTGTAGTCGGCGAATGCGATCCGCAGCGAGCCCACCACCGTCACGACTCCGCTTGACAGCTTCGCCTGCACTGGGATTGACACGTCCTTGGTCACACCGTGGAGGGTCAGCTTCCCCTGCGCGGTGGCGGTGATCGTCTGGCCATCGGTCAGGAGGCCCTGCAGCTGGATCGGCGAGGTCAGCGTGAACGTAGCGGTCGGGTACTGGTCGGTCTGGAGCGCCTGCTGCCGAAGCTGGGCATCGCGCATCGGCTTGTCGCTCTGCAGCGCTGTGAGATCCGCCGTGATCGTCGCGGCGGTGACGGCATCGCCCGCGAACGCGAGTGATCCCGAGACCTTCGGCGTGCGCCCGACCGCCGTCGTGGATCCCACCTGCGCCAGGTTCTCGTTGACGCGGTAGCCGACGAAGCTGTCGCTGAAGTCCGAGAACGAGCCGATCGAGGTGTTGACGCTCCACGTCCCGTTCATCGATCCGCTGGCGGCCACGCCCGACGAGCCGGCGGGCGGCGAACCGGCGAAGGACGGCGCCGACGATGCCGATCCAGGAACGCCGGACGCCGTCCCCGGGCGAGCGCTGGACGACCCCGGCGCCGAGGATGAGATCGAGACGGCCGCCGGCGTGGACCCGCTGAACATGTACGCGACACCGGCCGCGCCGAGCACGAGCACGGCAGCGACGGCGACGACGGTGACGATGAGGAGGCGGGATCGCCCGCCCGGGCTGTGGGACGCGGACATCGGCTGGGCAACTGCCCCATTGCGTGAGACGTGACAAGTCGACCTTGAGCACCGCGACTTCGGTTCGTCTGAGAGGCGGGGCGGCGAACGGGGCGCATGTCCGCACAGGGGCGCATGTCGGTCCCCTGGGGTGGTCGCGGCATCCGCGGTTGAGGCAGATGGCTCGCTCCTGGCTCGAGTGCCCCCGCGCTGCGACGTGGCGGCCCCAGACGCGGATGCCGCGATCCTGTGACTGCGGTCCTCCAGCCGTGCGACTGGCCGACCGCGGTGAACAAGCGTCGAGTTGCGCCGAGAAGTGGCATTGCACGTGCGCCGGGCTCGGCCTGGGCACAAGACGCGCGTGAGGCCCGGATAAGTGCTGCGCGGTATCGTCTGGGGCCGCAGGCAGGTGTCGGCCGGGCATGATGGGAGGTGTCGATGGCTTCCGCGTTTGCTGGCTTCCGGCAGGAGGCGCTCGACTTCCTGATCGCGCTGGGCCTGAACAACGAGCGGGCGTGGTTCCAGCCGCGCAAGGCCGAGTACGAGGCGCTGCTCAAGGCGCCGCTCGAGGCCTTCTGCGTGGCGCTCGGCGAGGAGTTCGCCCAGCGCGGCATCCCGCTGCGCGCGGACGAGCGCTCGCCGTTCCGCATCTACCGGGACGTGCGGTTCTCCCGGGACAAGGCGCCCTACAAGACCAACCTCGGCGCGAGCTTCCCGTGGACCGGGGAGGGCGGGGGCGTGGGCGGCTATCTCCACCTGGCGCCCGGCGAGTCGTTCACGGGCGGCGGCCTGTACCACCCGTCCTCCGCCCGCCTGGCGGCATGGCGCTCAGCCGTGGTCGCGGACCGCGATGGCGTGCACGCGGTGCTCGACGACAAGAGGTTCGTGAAGGCCTACGGCAAGGTGTACGGCGAGTCGGCGCTCAAGCGTGCCCCCACCGGCTTCGATCAGGCGGACCCGGACATCGAGCTGCTGAAGCTGAAGGACGTCGTCTTCGGCCACCGGCTGAGCGACGCCGAGGTGCTCGCCCCCGACCTGCCGAGGCGGATCGCAAGCGAGCTCGCGGCGTCACTGCCGGTCATGCGCTATCTGGCGGCCCTCCCGGGGCTCGAGGAGGCATCGCCAGGCTGGTTGCGCTGAACGGCGATCACGCCTCCGCGAACGCGCCGGCGAGGCGCCGGACTGCCTCGTCGATCGCCACCTCGTCGATGGCGCCGAAGCCGAGCGCGATCCCGGCGCTGACCGGACGCGCCCCGACCGCGTAGTCGTCGAGCAGTTCGACGGCCACGCCGCGGGCCCGGGCGAGCGCCACGGCCCGGCGGAGCCGTCGTCGGTCCACACTGGCAACGGCCACGGCCGCCACGTGCAGCCCGGCCGCCGCGGGGTTGGGCTGGACCCAGGGCGCCAAGTCCCGGGAGGCCGCTGCCATCAGCCGCTCGTGGCGGGCGCGGTACAGGCGCCGCGCATGCCGCAGGTGTCGCCCGAACGCCCCTTCGTCGATGAGGCCGCGGAGGGCGAGCTGCGTCGTCACGTCCGTGTGCCAGCCGGTCATGCGGCGCAGGTCGCGCAAGCCTGGGAGCAGCCACTCGGGTGCCACGAGGAAGCCCAGTCGGAGCATCGGCAGCAGGGTCTTCGAGAGAGAGCCCACGTACACGACGCGGCCGGAGCGGTCGAGGCGCTGCAGCGGCTCGAGGGGCCGTGCCGCATAGCGGAACTCGCTGTCGTAGTCGTCCTCGACGATCACGGCGCCCGTCCGCTCGGCCCACGCGAGCAGCGCCGCCCGCCGCGACGCCGACAGGGTCACGCCCATGGGCATCTGGTGGGCAGGCGTGACGACTGCGACCCGTGCACGTGGCGGCAGCGCATCGGTCACCAGGCCCTGGTCGTCGACGCGCACGCCGACCACCCTGGCGCCCGCTGCCCGGAACGCCTCGCGCCCGGGCCAGTAGCCCGGGTCCTCCGCCACGACCCAGTCGCCGGGTCGGACAAGCCGTCGCGCCAGCAGGTCGAAGGCGCCCTGGGCGCCCGCCGTCACCACCACCGCTTCGCCGTCCGCCCGGACGCCACGCGACACGGCGACGTGTCGCGCGATCGACGCGCGCAGGCTCGCGTCGCCGAACGGGTCGCCATACCCGGGTGCGGTGCGCACCGCCTCGTCGACCGCACCGGCCAGCGCCCGACGCCATGCCACCGCAGGGAAGACTCGGGCGTCGGGCATCCCCAAGCGCAGGTCGAATTCGGGAACCGCCTCGATCGCAGTCGAATCGGCGGGCTGTGCGGGAACCCGGTGCTGGAGCGGGGCGGGAACGACACGCGTTTCTGCCGCGATGTAGGTCCCGGATCCGCGCCTGGCGTCCGCGTAGCCCTCTGCCACGAGCGCGTCATACGCTGCAGCAACCGTGTTCCTTGCGATCCCGAGGTCGCGGGCGAACCCGCGAGTGGACGGCAGGCGATCCCCATGCGCCAGGCGACCGTCCTCGATCGCGTCTCGGAGGCTCCGGTAGAGGCCAGCGGCGACGTTCCCGCGGCCGATGACGAGGTGGAGGTCCACGGCCCGAGCCTACCAGAAGTGGCCCATTCGACTTCCTGGTAAGTGGATCTTCTCATGGGCCATCTCACCGAGGACACTTCCATCATGAACGAACAGCGAACCACGGCTCAGCGGATCGCCGACTCCCTCAGGCTGCTCGCCCGCAATGGCGACGGCTGGCTTGCCACCGCGTCTCTTGACGGCCGCCCCCACCTGATCGCCGTCTCCGTCTGCTGGACGGGCGCGCACGGGCTCGTCGCCACGCGACGCGACAGCGTCACCGCGCGGAACCTGGCCGTGACCGGCAGGGCCCGCATCGCCCTGGGCGCCCCAGACGATGCAGTCCTGCTCGACGTCGAGGTCATCGAGCGCCGAGCGTCGGGGCCCGAGGCCCTTGACCTCGGCGAGGCCTTCACCGCAGCCATGGGCTGGGACCCCGCCGACGAGCCCGGCGGGTGGGACTACTTCCTGGTCTCGCCGCGCCGCGTCCAGGCATACCGAGGCTACGGGGAGCGACCCGGGGCAACCATCATGCGCGAAGGAAGCTGGCTGGCCTGACAGCGGCCCCGGCCTGCCCGACAATCGCGTCGTGCGCCGCCACTCCGCTCCTGCAGCCCGCGCCGACCGCTGATGAGCCGCCGGGCCGTCGCCCTGTTCGCCGCGATGGCGCTGATCTGGGGCATCCCGTACCTGCTGATCCGCGTAGCCGTCGAGGAGGTTTCGCCGCCGGTCCTGGTGTTCGCGCGCACGGGCATCGGCGCTGCGGTGCTCCTGCCGCTCGCCATCGGCCGCGTGGACCTGCGCCCGACGCTCAGGCGCTGGCGCTGGGTGGTCGCCTTCGCCCTGATCGAAATCGCCGGACCCTGGGTCCTCCTCGGCTGGGCCGAGCAGCACGTCACGAGCTCGCTCGCGGGGCTCCTCGTCGCTGGCGTGCCGCTCGTGGGGACCGTCATCGCGGTCTTGACCGGGCGCGACCATCACATCAGCGCAACGAGCCTCGGCGGCCTGCTCCTCGGCCTGGTGGGCGTGGCCGCGATTGCCGGCACGGACCTCGATGCGGAGAACGCCGCCGCCATCGGGGCGATCGCCATCGTGGTCGTCGGCTACGCGACGGGACCGTGGATCCTGGCCCACAAGCTGGTCGGCGTGCCCTCGCTGGGCGTGATGGCGCCCTCGCTCGCGCTGTCGGCCCTGCTGTACCTGCCCGTGGCGGTCGCCACGTGGCCGGCGGCCGTGCCAAGCCCTCAGGCGCTGGCATCGATGGCCATCCTCGGCCTCGTCTGCACCGCGCTCGCCTTCATCCTGTTCGCGGAGCTGATCACCGCCGTGGGCCCAGTCCGGGCCACCGTGATCACGTACATCAACCCTGCGGTCGCCGCGGTGCTCGGCGTGGTGGTCCTCTCGGAGCCCTTCACGCCGGCCATGGGCGTGGGGTTCGCGCTGGTCCTCGTGGGTTGCGTCCTGGCCACGCGAAGGACGACGCCGCGCAGGGGCGCGGGAGTCGAACCCGTCGAGCCAGCGCTGGCATAGCCGCCGCGCATCCGCCCACCGGAGGCGTGCGAGGGTGGCGCCGGGTGACGGTCGCGAGGATGGAGCGGTGGGGGCAGAGCCGGCTGGCCTCGCTAGGCTCGCTCGACCGGGCCCCTCGGCCCTGTCACGGCCCGTGACTGGCGCCTACCTTGTCCGGCAGACACCCATTGAGACCGGGAGGGAACCAGCAGATGACGACCGTCGTCGAGGCCGCGACCGACTTCCTCGCCCAGCGGCGCATCGCCGTCGCCGGCGTCTCGCGCCAAGCAGCGGGCCACGGGGGGAACTACGTCTACACCACACTCAAGAAGCGCGGCTACGAGGTGTTCGCGGTCAATCCGAACGCCGACACCGTGGAGGGAGACCCCTGCTACCGCACGCTGGCCGACATCCCGGGCGGCGTGGACGGCGTCGTGATCGCCACCAACCCGGCCGCAGCCGCGAGCGTGGTGGACGATTGCGTTCGGCTGGGCATTCGACGGGTCTGGATGCACCGCTCGTTCGGCGGCGGCAGCGTTGACGCCGCCGCCGCGTCATCCGGAAGGGCGGCGGGTCTGACGGTGATCGCGGGCGCCTGCCCCCTGATGTACGGGGATCGGGCTGACTTCGGGCACAAGTGCATGCGCTGGGCCCTCGGGTTCACCGGCTCACGGCCGAGCGTCAGCTGAGCGCTGACGGTCCGCCAAGGGCGTAGACGCCCTCGGGAGTTTGGAGATGGAGTGGTCGATGCTGCTCGTGGCCGCGGTCCTCGCGGCTGCGTCCGTCTTCACCGTGCACGCGCTGCGCCGCCATCCCGACGCGACGGCGGCCCTGGCGCTCGACCGGCGGACCGCTGAGCGGCGGGCCCCGCGCGATGCGGGGGCAGACGACGGGGCCACGGCCGCGCCCGGAGAGGAGCTCCCGACGGAGCACCAGCGCCCCAACTGAGCGGACGCCATCCCCGGCGGACGCACTCCGCCCGCCGACGCGCTCGCCGGCGGACGCCATCCCGGGCCGAGATTCGCCGGGAATCCGGGACGTCGCCGTCGGCACCGGTTTGCCCCGACGGCGACGCGGCGCTACAAAGACGTGCACGGCACCGTGCGGGACCTCCCGCCGCCGCGAACGCCCATGCCGGAAGCGTCCCGCCGGCGCGGGTGTCGTTTCGCGATGGGACGCGGAGGGAAGGCCCATGTCCCAGTCTCGTAGGTCGGCGGCCGCCGTCGGCGTCGTCGCCACCATCCTGCTCGTCTGGATGGTGAACCCCTGGGTCGCGGTTCCAGACAGCTTGTCAGCGATCGTCACCTGGGCGTTCTGGATCCTGTCGATCGTGCTCGTCGTGCTCCTCTACCTCGACGCCCGCCACGACCCCCGGTCGGGCACGGTGGAGACCGAGGGGCCAGCGTTCGCGCGGTTCCTGTTCGGCAACTCGAGAGCAGCGCTCGTCTGGCTGCCGATCCGCCTGTTCCTGGGGTTCACCTGGCTCGAGGCGGGCATCCACAAGGCCACCGGAACCGGCTGGCTCGACGGCGGTGCTGCGCTGAAGGGCTACTGGACCGCGGCGATCGCGGTGTCCGACACGGGCAAGGGCCCCATCACCTACGACTGGTACCGCGACTTCATCACGACGCTGCTCAACGGCGGCCACTACACCTGGTTCGCGCCGCTGATCTCGTATGGCGAGATCCTCGTGGGCCTCGGGCTGTTCTTCGGCGCCTTGACGGGCGTCGCCGCGTTCTTCGGCGCGTTCATGAACATGTCGTACCTGCTGGCAGGCAGCGCCTCCACGAACCCGGTCCTGTTCACGCTGGCGATCGGCCTCGTCATGGCCTGGAAGGTCGCCGGCTACTACGGGCTCGACCGCGTGCTGCTGCCGGTGCTCGGCACGCCATGGGCGCCCGGATCGATCCCCAGCGGACAGGCCGCTCCGGAGCCGCAACGTTCGGGTGGAGGCGCCTGACGCCAAACGACGCGCCATGCTTGCGGCGGGCGTCGTCCACGCGTCGCGAGGGGCCCTGGCGAATGGCCGGGGCCCCTCGTCTGCAGTTCAGGCGGCAGCAGCCAGCGTCGCCTCGGCCTCCGCGTCCTCCCGGCGGCGCGGGTCCACCGGGCGGAGCAGCGCGGCGCCGGCGAGGAAGAACAGGGCGCCGGCGAGCATTGCTGCCCTCGGCCCGGCCCCGCCCGGGAGCAGCGTCAGGAGCGGCCCGCCAACGATCAGGGCGACCTGGCCTGCGGAGGCGGTCGCGACGTTGCTCATGCCCATGTACCGTCCGGACGACGCCTTCGGGATGATGTCGGTCATGAGTGCCCAGTCGACGGCCAGGAATGAGCCCGCGGCAGCCGCGGCGCCCACAATGCCGACGATCCCGATCCACATGACCGGAGCTAGCACGAGCACACCCATGCCGGCTGCGCCGACGCCGCACGCTCCGTAGATCACCGCCTTGCGGCCGTGCCGGTCTCCCAGCCGGGCCGCGGGGATCGAGACGACGAGGATCGTCACCGCGATGCAGATGCTCGCGACGTACCCCCACATCGCCTTGTCGGTGGACGCCAGGCCCATCGAGCGGTCCATGTAGAAGACGTTGAGGTTGTAGATCATCCCGACGCCCGCGAGGATGCACAGCCGCGACGCGACCAGCCAGACGTAGCTGCGCTCGCGCAGGATGTCAGTGCCCCACGCCTCGGCGGCGATCGCCCGCCAAGGCCGCCCTTCGCGGGCCTTCGGCCGGCGGCCCTCCTGGACCCACAGGAGTGTGCCGATGGCCGTGGCGAGCTCGATCAGGCCGACGG
>JBJKRU010000020.1:0-4084 GCA_046704485.1 Candidatus Limnocylindrales bacterium
ATCATGTTCCTGGCCGTGGCCGCCGCCGTCATCGGGGGCACGCCGCTTGCCGGTGGTTCCGGCACCATCATCGGCGGCCTCATCGGGGCCACGGTTCTGGGCGTCCTCAGCGACGGCTTCACCCTTATCGGCATCAACGCCTTCACCTTCAACATCATCCTGGGCGCCGCGATCCTGGCGGCGATGGTCTTCAACATCCACATCGCGCGCTTCAGCCGCGGCGGGGCCTCGCAATGAGCGAGCCGCGGGAAACCCTGCGGGCGGAAGCCATCGTCAAGACCTTCGGTCCGGTGGCGGCGTTGCGCGGCGTCTCGCTGGCGCTTCACGAAGGGGAGATCCTGGGGATCCTGGGCGACAACGGCGCCGGCAAGTCGACCCTCATCAAGATGCTCTCGGGGGTCCACCGTCCCGATGAGGGGACCCTCGCGATGGACGGCGAGCCGATCACCCTCGCATCGCCCCACGACGCGCAGGCCCGCGGCATCGCCACGGTGTTCCAGGATCTTGCGGTTCTGCCGCTGATGTCGGTCAGCCGCAACTTCTTCCTGGGCAACGAGCCCACCAGGGGTGTCGGGCCGTTCCGTCGGCTTGACATCGCCACCGCCGACCGCCTCGCCAGACAGCAGATGCATGAGATCGGCATCGAGGTCCGCGAGACGAGCCAGCTGGTGGGCACGATGTCGGGGGGCGAGCGGCAGACCCTCGCCATCGCCCGCGCCGAGTACTTCGGCGCCCGCGTCCTCATCCTCGACGAGCCCACATCGGCGCTCGGCGTCAAGCAGTCGGCGATCGTGCTCCGGCACATCGTCCGGGCCCGCCAGCGCGGCCTTGCCGTCATCTTCATCACCCACAACGTGCAGCACGCGCTGCCGGTCGGCGACAAGTTCACGATCCTCTCCCACGGCCGGAGTGCCGGCGAGTTCAAGCGGGGCGAGGTGGGCCTCGACCAGCTGCTCGCCCTCATGGGCGGCGGTGCGGAGCTCGTCGAGCTGTCCAAGGAGCTCGAGCAGCTGCGGGCCGAGGGAGCGGACATCGAATCCGCCGAGGCGGCACCGCAGGCCAGCTGACATCCGGGTGGGGACAACGGGGCGTCCGCTGGACGAGCCGCGCCCGACGCGCTTCCATCGCCACCGAACGCGCTGCGCCGACGACCGTCAAGCGTCAGCGCAGACCCCATTTGTCCGCGCCTCCAGCGAGCGCACCGCGCCCCGAAAGGACCCCAGCCATGGCCACGCCCATGTTCCCGCTCGCGGTCACCACCGAGATGTTCTGGCTCGAGCTCCCGTACCTCGAGCGGGTGAAGCGGATCAGCGACCTCGGCTTCCAGGTCGAGATGTGGGACTGGACCGCGAAGGACCTGCCCGCGGTCGCGGCGCTGGGCGCCACCTGGTCCACCATGACCGGCTACGTCCACGGCGACCTGTACGACGCCGAGGGCGGAAAGGAGCTGCTCGCGACGGCGAGGCGGGCGGTGGAGGCGTCGAAGGTCATCGGCTGCCCGCGCCTGGTGGTCCACGGCGCCGAGCTCGACGGCAGCCGCGGCGGCCTCCCCTTCCGGCCCCAGGAGAAGGTGACGGGCCGGATGTGGCTCGACGCGTACCGGACGCTCGAGAGGCTGGCGACGCTGGGCGAGGACAGCGGCGTGGTGTTCTGCCTCGAGAACCTCAACCTGCTCGTCGACCACCCCGGCACCCCCTTCGGGAAGGCGGAGGACACGCTCGCGCTGGTGTCCGCGCTCGACCGGCCCGGCGTGCGGATGATGCTCGACCTGTACCACGCCCAGATCGGCGAGGGGAACCTCATCGAGCTGTGCGCCACGGCCGGGCCGTACATCGGCGAGGTCCAGGTGGCCGACGTCCCCGGGCGCATGGAGCCGGGCACGGGCGAGGTCGACTGGCACGCGGTGGCCGTCGCCCTCAAGCAGCAGGGCTACACGGGCGTCGTGGGCCTCGAGGCCAGGGCGTCGGGCGACCCGGTCGCCGCCATGGAGGCCTTCCGGGCCGCGTTCAGCGAGTAGGCGACGGGCGGGGCGGCCCCGTGAGCGTCGTCGCGGGTCAGCCGGGGCGGCGCCGAGGAGTCGGCGCGGCCGCTGTCCACACTCCTTGCCGGGGGCGTCGTCGCTCACGAAAGGCGGGGGGGCGCCCGTCCGTCGGCGCCCGGGGGCCGTCGGCGCCGCCGCCGGTCCACGTTCGCTACCTGGCGGTCCAGCCCCCGTCGACCGGCAGGACGGTTCCGGTGATCAGCCCTGCCTCGCGCGAGGCGAGGAACAGCACGGCGGCCGCGACGTCGGCCGGGTCTCCGGTCCGGCCCGCCGGGATCTGCGCGAGCACGCCAGCCCGGAAGACGGGGTCGTCGAGCCGTTCCGCCGTTCCGGGCGTGTAGATCCACGTGGGGGCAACCGAGTTCACCGTCACCCCGAATGGCGCCCAGTCCACGGCCAGCGAGCGCATCAGCCCGTTGAGGCCGGCCTTGGTCCCGCAGTAGACCGCTGACCGCGACAGGCCGACCAGGCTCGCCTGCGAGCTGATCATCACGATGCGCCCGTAGCCGACGCCGACCATGTGCCGTGCCACGGCCTGGGTGGTGAAGAACGCGCCCTTGAGGTTCGGGGTCACGAGCTCGTCCCAGTCAGCCTCGGTGACGTCGAGCGGGTCGTGCTCCGCGCCGTAGCCGGCGTTGTTCACGAGGATGTCGATGCGGCCGAGCGACTCCGCGGCTGCGTCGACGGCCCGGCGAGTGGCCGCGACATCGGCGACGTCGAGCGCGATCGGAAGGATCTGGTCGGGGGTGTCCCTGAACACGCCCGCCCCGGACTCGACGTCGCGCATGCCGGCCAGCACCGTCGCACCAGCGCGGGCGAGCGAGCGCGCGAGTTCCACGCCGAGGCCGCGCGACGTGCCCGTGACGAGGGCGACCTGCCCGCTGAGGTCGAATAGAGGAGCCATCACATTGACCTCGATTGAACGGAGACCCCACGAAGGTACCGCACGTCGGACTGCCCGCGAGCGGGCGGCGCCGTGGCCCTCGCTCCGTGACCGTCGCGGCGCAGCCGTGGTGATCACGGCTATGCTGGCCAGCGACCCCGCGCATGGCGCCAACCCGCGGGCCACGACCAGGAGGCCAGCTCATGGCAGGCAGCACGAAGAGCGGAGCGGCGGCCCGCCTGGACGACCCCGCCGCGGCTTCGAGCGGATCCCGCACGCTGTCGCAGCTCGACGTGCTGGCCGGCGCGCCCTGCCGTTGCCTCCCCGACCCCCAGGGGGACTGGCTCCCTTGCGCGTACTGCGGCCTGAAGCAGGCGCCCGGGAAGGACTTCTGCGGCTTCTGCGGCCACCGCTGGGCGACGGCACCGGACGCCTGACCGCCGCGCTGGCAGCGGCTTTCGCGGCGGCCACGCGTCGCTGCCTGCGCACGGTGCCGGAAGGCGCGAGGACGGGGCGCCGTCTCAGGACGTGGAGACGCGCTCCTCGAACGCGTCGAGCGCCTGCAGCGCGCCCTGGGCGAACGGCAGCGCGGTGCGCACCACCTCCACTGCGCGGTGGAGGCGCGGCGGCGCCGTTGGCCCAACCCACGCGAAGAGAACCGGGACGTCCAGTGCGGCCACCAACTCCTCCGCGATCTCGGCGTCGCCCGCACTGTCGCCGATGGCCATCGCCATCGTCGGCCGCATCGCCGAGTGCCCGAGCACCACTCTCGTGCCGTCGTGCTTGCTTAGGTCGGCGGGTGCGATGTCGACGGCGAAGGTGGTCTCCCGCACAGTGCATCCGGCGCCGGCGACAAGGTCCCCGGCCGCGCGCGCATAGTCACGCAGGGCGGCCTCCGTGGCCGGCCCGCCGACCAGACGGGCGGCGTCGTGGCGGACCTCGACGCAGGCGATGCACACCTTGGTCGCGTCCCATTCGAGCAGGGCGCTGAACCTGGACTCGGCGGCCAGCTCGCGCAGCCGCTCGCGAATGCGCGGCGGGATCGCCGGGCCGGCGGCCTCGGGCGGGGTCTCGGCACAGCTACCCAGGACGCCGCCGAACTCGCAAGCCACCGCCACATCGACATCGAGCTCGGCCGGGATCACCCCCCGCAACGCCGC
>JBJKRU010000021.1:0-7708 GCA_046704485.1 Candidatus Limnocylindrales bacterium
CTGCTGGCGCGGATCCACCCCGTCGAGCACCGGCTGCTGCCGATGGCCGTGGCGGCGCTCCTGGCGGGGGCCGTCGCGGTGACCCCGGGGGCTCGGCGGGCCGCCGTCGACGCGGCCGCCGTGGACGTGGGCGTGCCGAAGCCGAGGCGAGCGCTGCTGTCCGTGTACGACAAGTCGGGCCTGGCAGAGCTGGGGCGCGGCCTCGTGGCGCGCGGCTGGGAGCTCGTGTCGACGGGGGGCTCGGCCCGGACCCTCCGCGCGGCGGGCCTGCCGGTGACCGACGTGGCGGCCGTGACCGGCTCCCCGGAGATGCTCGACGGGCGCGTGAAGACCCTCCACCCGCGCGTGCATGCCGGGCTGCTCGCGGACCGGCGCCGCGCCGACCACCGCGAGACGCTGGCCGCCTTCGGCATCGCGCCCTTCGATCTCGTCGTCGTCAACCTGTACCCGTTCACCGAGGCGTCACGGCGTCCGGGCATCACCTTCGACGAGCTGGTCGAGGAGATCGACATCGGCGGGCCGTCGATGGTCCGCGCCGCCGCCAAGAACCACGCTTCGGTGGCGATCGTCACCTCGCCGGCGCGGTACGCCAGCGTCCTGGCGGCGCTCGACGAGCACGGGGAGATCCCGCTCGGTCTGCGGTCCGCGCTGGCCGTGGAGGCATTCCGCCACACGGCGGCCTACGACGCCCGGATCTCGAACGAGCTTCCGGTCCGGATGCACGACGCGGGCGTCCCGCTGCCCGACGAGCCCGGCCTGCCCGGCGCGGCCGACCCCTACCCGCCCTCGCTCACCGTCTCGATGGACAAGGTGGAGACGCTGCGCTACGGCGAGAACCCGCACCAGCCGGCCGCGCGCTACCGCCGGACCGACCGCGAGCCGCGCTCCGGCGAGGGGCCGTTCGCCACCGGCGAGCCTCCGCTGCAGGGCAAGGCGCTCAGCTACAACAACGTGCTCGACGCGTCGGCAGCGGCCGCGCTCGGGCGGCTCATGCGCGGCCCAGCCGTGGTGATCATGAAGCACACCAACCCGTGCGGCGCGGCCGAGCGCCCCAGCCTGCTCGAGGCGTGGGACGCGGCGCTCGCGGGCGATCCGGTGTCAGCGTACGGGGGCGTCGTGTCCGTCACCGGGACGGTGGACCGGGCGCTCGCACAGAACCTGGTGTCGATCTTCCTCGAGGTCGTGGTGGCGCCGGCGTTCGACGAGGGTGCCCGAGTGGTGCTGGCCGCCAAGCCCAACCTGCGCCTGGTCGTGGACCCGTCGCTCGACGCCTCGGTGGCACGTCCGGCCCCGACTACGGTCGACTACCTGGGCTCCCTGCGCACCGCTGGCGGGTCGGTGCTGGTGACGGCGCCGGACAGCCAGCCCGACGACCCGGCCGATTGGACGTGCGTGACGTCGCGCCAGCCAACGGATCGCGAGTGGGCCGACATGGACCTCGCCTGGCGCCTGTGCCGGGGCGTGGTGTCCAACGCCATCCTGCTCGTCCGCGACGGGATGGTGGTCGGGCTCGGCTCGGGGCAGGTCTCCAGGGTTGACGCCTGCCGACAGGCCGTCGACAAGGCGCGGCTGTTCCAGGGGGAGGCTGGGGCCAAGGGCGCCGTCGCCGCCTCGGACGCGTTCTTCCCGTTCGCGGACGGCCCGCAGGCGTTGCTCGACGGCGGCGTCACGGCCATCGTCCAGCCGGGCGGCTCGATCCGCGACGCAGAGGTCCTGGCACTGGTCGAGGGCGCGGGCGCCGCGATGCTCATCACGGGGAGGCGGCACTTCCGCCACTGACGCCACGTGCGACGACGTCCTCGGCTGCCCGGTCAAGGTTCGTGGGCGTGGGCGGCGCACCGAGCCGCACGATCACGATCAGCGGCTTTTCACGGTGCCTGGCGGGGCGGCCGGTCAGGTCGGCCGGCGCTCGTTGCGGGCCGCGCCGTCGGCCACGTCGGCGATCCGGCGTTCGCGCGTCTCGGCGCGCTTCGCCGTGGGGATCCAGGCCAGGGCCATCTTCCGGGCGCCGGTCGGGAAGGCCGCGAAGTTGGCGGCGGCGGACGGCCGATCGGCGAGCGCGTCGGCGAGGTCGGCCGGCACCTCCATGCGCTCAGCCGTGTCGAGCACCGTCCACGAGCCGTCGGCCAGCGCCCGCGTGATGACCGCCTCGCCGGACGCGGTCATCAGCCCCGCGGCGCGCAGCCGCTCCACGCGTCCCTTGTTGCTCGCGGCCCAGACGCTGCGCGGCCGCCGCGGCGCGAAGTAGAGCTGCGAGCGCTCCTCGTCGATCACGCCGCCCGAGCTGTCCACCCAGCCGAAGCAGAGCGCTTCGGAGATCGCGTCCTCGTACTCGAGGCGCGGCCTCCCGGTCCGCGGCCGCCAGGAGACCACGTGCACGCCGCGCGCGGTGGCATGGTTCGCCTCGAGCCAGGCGCGCCACGACGCCCGGTCGTCGCACTGGATGCTGGGCGCCTCGTCGCGGACGGTCACGCGGGGCAGCGTACCGCGGGCGGCAACCCGCCTGGCGCGCGAGCTGATACCCGCGGCCAGTCGCCCTGTCGCCTCAGGTGCGGCGGATTCGCCGCTCGGCCGTCACCCCGTCGCCCGGGAGGCGACGGGGTGACGGGTTCGGCCCCCGATTCCCGCTGCTTTCGGTTCGGCCGTCGCCTCCGGGGGCGACGATACGACCGGGCGGCCCCGAGACCGTCGCCTGGCGGGCGACACGGCGCCGAGACGCGGCGGCACCCACCCGCGGCGCGGCGACCGGCACGGGAGGCGCGATCCCACTGCTACCATCGCCGGACCATGTCCGAACGCCGTCGCTTCTACCTGACCACGGCCATCGCGTACGCGAACAACGCACCCGGCCTCCACACCGTGTACGAGGTCATCGGCGCCGACGTGGTCGCGCGGTGGCACCGGATGCTGGGTGACGACACCAAGTTCCTCACCGGCACCGACGAGCACTCGGTCAACATCGCGCAATCGGCGGCGGCCCAGGGCCGGACCCCGCGCGAGTTCGTGGACGAGAAGGTCGGGCTGTTCCACGCGGCCGAGGACGCGCTGCTCATCAGCCCGGACCGGTTCATCCGGACCACGGACCCGGACCACTACCGCTCGGCGCAGGAGATGGTCAGGCGCGCGCACGCGAATGGCGACATCTACCTCGACACGTACGAGGGCTGGTACTGCCCCAACGAGGGCTTCAAGGCGCCGTCCGACCTGTTCGAGACGGCCAAGGGGATGCAGTGCCCCAACCACCCCGACGTGCCGCTCCAGTACCTCACCGAGCGCAACTGGTTCTTCCGCCTGTCGGCGTACCAGCAGCGCCTGCTCGACTGGTACGAGGCGCATCCCGACTTCGTCCAGCCCGACTACCGGCGCAACGAGATGCTGGGGTTCATCCGCCAGGGACTCCAGGACTTCTCGATCAGCCGTGCGGGCGCCAGCTGGGGCATCCCGTTCCCGATCGGCGAGGACGGCCAGTCCAGCCTCCGCGAGGACGGCTCGTGGGACCCGGAGGCGGGCACCATCTACGTCTGGTACGACGCGCTGATCAACTACATCACCGGCGCCGGCTTCCCCGACGACCCCGTGTCGTTCGCCAAGTGGTGGCCTGCCGACCTGCACGTGATCGGCAAGGACATCGCCCGCTTCCACACGATCTACTGGCCCGCGATGCTGTGGTCGGCGGGCCTCGAGGCCCCCGAGCACGTGTGGGTCCACGGCTGGCTGCTGGTCGCCGGCGAGCGGATGAGCAAGAGCCGCGGCAACTTCCTCGACCCGCACGCGGTGGTGCGGGCGTTCGGCGCCGACGCGGCGCGCTACGTGACCCTGGCCGAGGTGGCCTTCGACAAGGACACCGACGTGTCGTGGGACTCGTTCGTCCGCCGCTACAACGCGGACCTGGCCAACGACTTCGGGAACCTGGTCAACCGCACCGTGTCGATGGTCAACCGGTATCTGGGCGGGGAGCGACCGGAGCCGAGGGCCGTCGGGGACGCCCCGCTGGCCGCCGCGTGGGCGCGTGCCCTGCCCGCATACCGCGACAAGCTGGACGCCTACCTGCTCCACGAGGCGCTGACCGCGCTGTGGGAATTCGTGGGCGCGTCGAACAAGGCGGTGGACGAGGCCCAGCCGTGGGCGCTCGCGAAGCAGGCGAAGGCCGGCGACGGCGATGCGGAGGCGAAGCTCCGCCTCGTCCTGGGCGACCTGGTCGAGGCGTGCCGGGTCGTCGGCCTGGCCGTCGCACCCTTCATGCCCGGCATGTCGCCGCGCGTCCTCGAGCAGCTCGGGTACGGGTACGAGTACGACGCCGACGGCAACAGCGGCCCGGCGCTGCTCGATCGGCTCGCGTGGGGTGCGGCCGCAGGCCCGGGGCGCGTGACGCCGGTGCCCAGCCCGCTGTTCCCGCGCGCCGAGGTCGAGGTTGCCGAGGAGGCGAAGGCATGACCGATCGGGCATATGTCGAGGCCAACCGCTCCGCCTCCGCGGACCTGCGGGCGCTCGTCGAGCACCTCACCGACGCTGAGCTGTCGGTCGACCTCGGGGGTGGATGGACGGTGGCGACGGCACTCGCGCACCTTGCCTTCTGGGACGAGTGGCACGTGGCTCGCTGGGTGTACGCAGCCCAGGAGGGGGAACTGGCGCCGCCGGCCGTCGACGCGGTCGTCACCAACCGGGCGAACGAGGCGCTGGAGTCGACATGGCGCGCACTCCCGGCGCGGGCGGCCGTGCAGCTGATGCTCGACGCCGCTGTGGCGGCCGATGAGTACACGGCCGACCTCTCGGACGCCTCGATCGAGGCGGCCCTCGAGCGGGGCGGCTCCCGCTGGTTCGAGCGATTCCATCACCGACGCGACCATATCGACCAGATCTCTCGCGCGCTCGGCCGGGCATAGCCGGCGCAGGCCTCCTCGCGGCGCGCGGGCGCCTTGGCGCCGGGGTGCGTGCCTCGGCCCCGCAGCTGCCCGGACCACGGTCCAGACTGCCGGCGCGCGGGCGCCACTGCGCCGGGGTGGGTGCCTCGGCCCCGCGGCTGCCCGGACCACGGGTCCAGACTGCCGGCGGTCGCGCCCTTGCATCTGGACTCGCAGTCCAGATGCCGACGACAGAGGAGCCGCGTGCCCGCTGATTCTGTCGCTGCGTGGACTGGCGGTCCAGCCAGCGACGCCTGAGCATCTGGACTCTGGACTGGCGGTCCTGCGGCAGGGCGCTGGGCGCGCACGTACCCTAGGCCCATGCGCCTCGTCGACTCCCATGGGCACCTCAACGCCGACCGCTTCGACGACGACGTCGATGCGGTGATCGGCAGCGCCCGGCAGGCGGGCGTTGAGCGGATCCTGGTCCCCGGCTGGAACCGCCGCTCCTCCGAGCGCGCTCTCGAGTTGGTGGCCACGCGTCCCTTCCTCGACACAGCGGTGGGGATCCACCCGCACGACGCGGCCCGGGTCTCCCCGGCCGACTGGGCGGACATCGAAGCGTGGGCCCGCGACGACCGGGTGCTGGGCATCGGCGAGACGGGCCTCGACTCCGATCGCATGTTCTCGCCCTGGGGGGCGCAGCTCGACAACCTGCGGGCGAACCTCGCGCTCGCCCTCGCGACGGGCAAGCCCGCGGTCCTGCACTGCCGGTCGAAGCCGGGCGAGCGCGACGCGCAGGACGCGCTGGTGCGGGAGCTGCGGGCGGCGGGGTTCGACGGCGAGTCGGCCCGCCGGGCATTCGGCGCCCGTCCACCAGCCGTGATCCATTCGTTCAGCGGTCCATTGGATTACGCCCGAGAAGTGATCGGGATGGGGTTGGCCGTCGCGTTCGGCGGGCTCGTCTTCCGGCGCGGGGAGGAGGTGTCGGCCGAGGCGGTCGCGCTGGTGCCGCCGGAGCGCCTGCTGGTTGAGACCGACGCGCCATTCCTCTCGCCGCCAGGCGCCCCGCGAGGCCGGAACGCGCCGGGGTTCGTGGCGATCTCCGCCCGCTGGGCAGCCGAATGCCGCGGGGTGGGAGAGGACGGCCTCGAGGCCTTCGGCGACGCCCTTGTGGCCGCCTACGACGCCACGTTCCACCGCACGTCTCCGCGCCGGGTCTGAGCGCCGACTTCGACCTTGGCGGCGGAAGGGTCGTCCACGCGTCATGGCACGCTCTAGCGGCAGTGGCGCGCCGGTGCGATCACGGCCCCGGCGGGCGACGTACTGCCAGGCCGTGCCACGGCCTGGGTCCGGCTTCCGGCCCCGAGCCACGGCAGGCATCGGTGGCGCCGGCGGGCGAGACGGCCAACGCGTCAGCCCCAGGCGATCTCGAACGTCGCCGTGAGGGGCTTGCCCGGTCGAGCCACCGGCGGATCGCCCAGCAGCCCGCCGTTGAGCCCGTCGGGGAGGCCGGTCACCGGCTCGACGCAGACGCCGTCGGGGTGCGTCGTGTAGACGACCCACGCCCTCGCCTCCGGCGCGTGCAGCGAGAGGGTAGGCCCGTCCGGCCATCGCACGACCGGCGGCGCGATCAGGTTGAGCAGGACGTCGTCCGCGGGAGCGGAAGGGGGCGGGCCCACTTCGCCGGTCGGCAGGCCGTGGGCGTCCAGCCCTACGGCATAGGCGGAATGCACGACCACCTCCACCTCGCCGGACATCGCGCCCTGGCCGTCGACGCGCCCGGCGCGCCGGTGGAACCACGGGTGCCAGCCGAGGATCCCCGGCATCGGGTGCTCCGCGGCGTGGAGCTCGAGGCGCAGTCGGAGGTGTCTGGGGTCCAGCTCGACGATGTGCACGAGACGTCCGGGGATCGGCCAGTCGGGCCCCAGACCGGCCTCGAGCCGCGCGCCCGCAAGCGAGCTCTCGACGACGGTGAACGACTCGGCGTCGACGGAGCCGTGCAGCGCGTGCGGGCCATCGTCGGGTGGCATCTGCCACGTGCGACCGGCCCAGCGCACGCGGCCGAGGCGGAGCCGGCCGACCCACGGCGCCATCACGAAGGCGCCCCACTCGCGGTCAGTCCAGCCGTGGCGACGGAGGAGGTCCCATCCGTCCAGCTCGAGCGCGGAGATGCGGCCGCCCACGCCCGGCGCGATCTCGACCGCCGCGCGCCCGGCCTCGAGCCGCAGGCGGGCGTCGCGCGCTGAGAGCCCTGTGCTGTGAGGCATCCGCCGGATCGTGCCACACCAGCCCGGCCGCTGCCCGAGCACCTCCGGCGGTGTTGCCAGAGACGGCCCGGTTGACAGCCCGGCTGGGTCTCGACTACATTTCTGGCACTCTCGATGCGAGAGTGCTAAAGCAGGCGGTGACGCAGCCACGACGACTTCCGGAGCAGCCCCGCGGGGCGCCGGAGGCAAGGCCGGCTGAGGAAAGCGGCCCGTGGCGGCACCCGCCTCAAGGCAGGTCCGGTCGGCCCAACCCGCTCCGGACGAACAACCGTCATCCAGGCCATTGGCGGCACCCCTTGCCGCCAGAGGAGGAATGCACCTTGGCTAGCGCCTCTTCGACGAAGCTCCGCCCGCTGGGCGACCGCCTCGTCATCCAGCCCACCCCGCGTGAGGAGATGACGAAGTCGGGCATCGTCCTGCCGGACACGGCGAAGGAGAAGCCCCAGGAGGGCCTGGTCCTCGCCGTCGGCCCGGGCAAGACGCTCGACGACGGGTCTCGCGAGGCCATGGACGTGGCCGTCGGCAACAAGGTCCTCTACGCGAAGTACGCCGGAACCGAGTTCAAGGTCGACGGCGAGGACCTGCTCATCGTCAGCC
>JBJKRU010000022.1:0-6634 GCA_046704485.1 Candidatus Limnocylindrales bacterium
CCTTGATGAGCTGCTGTCGGGTGCCGACGACGCTGACGATTGGCACGGGCGGATCGCGGCGCGTCCTGCTCGGCTGGCGTTCAGCCGCGCGCGCGGACGCGGGTTCCGGGCTGGACGCCGACGCCGAGGTACGCGACGCCCTCGGGCAGGGCGAGCGACCGGAGGCTGTTGCGCCCGTCGTAGACCACGGCCAGCTCCGGGAACCAGGCGGGGTCGAGCGAGGCGAACTGCGGGTCGGCGGTCTGGGTGACCAGCGCTCGGAACGGGCCGGACTCGCCCCATGCCCACGCACGCGCGCCCAGCGCCTCGACCTCCGCTGAGGTCATGAGCGGGTCGTACGCAGCCACGTCGGCGCCCGCCGCGGCCAGGTCCCGGATCAGCGGGATCGCACGGCTGTACGCGAGCTCCTTCACGCCCTCGCGGTAGGTGATGCCCAGGACGAGCACGGGCGCGCCCTCGAGGCCGTCGAGCCGGTCGGCGATCTCGCCCAGCGCCATGCCCGTCTGGCCGTCGTTCACCTCGCGGGCTGTCTCGACGATCCGCAGCCCCGGCGCCCGGGAGAGCAGCAGGTGCGGATACACCGGGATGCAGTGCCCGCCCACGCCGATGCCCGGCATGTGGATGTGGCTGTAGGGCTGGCTGTTGGCGGCCGCGATGACCTCGGTGACGTCGATGCCGTGCAGATCGGCCACGCGGGCGAACTCGTTGGCGAGGCCGATGTTGACGTCGCGGTAGGTGGTGTCGGCGAGCTTGCTGAACTCGGCCGCCTCAGCGCTGGACATCGCGACGACCTCGGCGTCGAGGACCGAGGCGTAGAACGCGGCCGCGCGGTCAGTGGAGGCAGGCGCGGTCCCACCGACCAGCTTCGGGTACGCCGCCAGGTTCGCCAGCACGGCGCCGCTGAAGAGCCGTTCGGGCGAGAACGCGACGTGGAAGTCGCGACCGGCGACGAGGCCGGAGGCGCGCTCGAGGCGGGGCGCGAACCGCTTGCGGGTGTCGCCGATGGGCAGCGTGGTCTCGAAGATGACCGTGGAGCCGGCATGGACGCCCGGGGCGATGGAGTCCACCGCCGGGTCCATGTACCGGTAGTCGGGCCGGTGCTGCTCGTCGATCATCACCGGCACGATCAACACCACCACGTCGGCGTCGCGCGCCGCGGCCGCCGCGTCCAGCGTCGCCCGGAGGCGGCCCTGAGCGTGCACCCGGGCGACCATCTCGGCCAGGCCCGGCTCCTCGCCGACGTGCGACCGGCCGGCGTTGATCGCGTCCACGACCGAGGGGTTCACGTCCACCGCGATCACGCTCCAGCCGTGGGTGGCGAACTGCGCGGCCAGCGGCAGCCCCATCTTCCCGGCGCCGACAACGGCGACCGTGCCGGCAGTCCCCTCCTCGCCGATCCACGGCGAGACTTGGCGCGCCGGCGCATGGGTGCACGGCTGGGGCGGGACCTTGATCGACCCGCCGAGCATGGAGGCGCCGACTGACGGGCGGGTGACGATGCTGCTCATGCCGGCGCGGCCTCCCCTGCCAAGTCGACCGGGCGGACCGTCGATGCCGACTCCAGCAGCGCATTGGCGATGCGCACAGCCCAGGCGCCGTCCTCGCCGTCCACGTACGGCCGCTCGCCGGTGCGTGCAGCCTGGACGAACGCGTCGAGCTGCGCCTTGAGCGGCTCGTGGGTGGCGACCTCCACCTCCAGCACGTCGCCGGCGAACGTGGGGGCGTAGCCCGCGATCAGCTGCTGGCTGGCGAGGTCGGACTTGGTGAAGGTGAGCTTCTGGGTCAGATAGTCGAGCTCGAACATGCCCTCCTCGCCGATCACCACCAGTTGGCGGCGCTTGGCGGGCGTGAGCCAGTTGACGTCCAGCATGCCGGTGGCACCCGACGGGAAGTGGAGCAGCCCGAAGAGCAGGTCCTCGTGGGTGGCGTGCTTGCGCTGCGCCAGCTCCGCGTACGCGCGGACGGGGCGCTCGCGGGCGACCCAGCTGAGCATGTCCGCGTCGTGCGTCGCCAGGTCCACGGTGACGCCGACGTCGCGGATGCGGGCTGGGAACGGGCCGGCCCGACGGGACACGATCGCGTAGATCTTCGTCAGCCAGCCGGCTCGGAGCAGCTCGCCCAGCTTGAGCACGGCAGGGTTGTAGCGCTCGACGTGGCCGACCTGGACGGGCACGCCCTTCGCCCGACCGGCGGCGACGATCTCGAGGGCCTCGGCGTGGGTCGCGGCCAGCGGCTTCTCCACCAGCAGCGGCAGCCCTCGCTCGATCGCGGCCAGCGCCAGCGGCACGTGCGCCGTGGTGGGCGCGGCGATGACCACGGCCTCGATGCCGGCCTCGCGGATCATGGCGAGCGGATCGGCGTACCCTGCCGCGCCCGTCTGCGCCACGGCCGCATCCAGCGCGGCGGCGTCCACGTCCGCGACGGCCGCGAGCGCCGTCTCCTGGTGGCTCGAGACGACCCGCAGGTGGTTGCGGCCCATCATCCCCAGGCCGACCAGGCCGACCCGCAGCCGCGGCACCGCGCTCATCGGCGCACCGGGGTGGCGACTTCGCGGATCGACCGCACGATCGTCGCCAGGTCGTCCTGCGAGAGCCTCGGGTGGACCGGGATCGCCAGCACTTCGTCCGACAGCTGGTTCGTGACCGGCAGGTCCAGCTCCGCCGCCCCCGGCACGAAGGACTGGAGGTACTCCTGCTTGTGGATGGGCACCGGGTAGTAGATCAGCGTGCCCACGCCGCGCTCGGTGAGGCCGTCGATGACCTGCTGGCGCTCGCCGGGGAACCGCATGACGTACTGGTGCCAGACGTGGTCGCGGCCCTCGGGCACCGACGGGGTGAGGTAGTCGCTCGACAGCTGCGCGGTGAGGAATGCTGCGTTCCGACGACGCTGCTCCGTCCGCTCGTCGAGGCGCGTCAGCTGCGCCAGGCCGATCGCCGCCGCGATGTCGCCGGGCTTGTAGTTGGTGCCCAGGCTCTCGTGGTAGTAGCGGACGCGCATGCCGTGGTTGCGGAACAGCCGGATTCGGTCGGCGATCTCGTCGTCGTCGGTGGTGGCGAAGCCGCCCTCGCCGGTCATGAGGTTCTTGGTGGCGTACAGGCTGAACATCGTGGGGCCGAACTGGCCCGCCTTGCGGCCGCGGTACGCTGCGCCGTGCGCCTGGGCCGCGTCCTCGATGATCACCAGGTTGTGCCGCCTCGCGATCTCCTCGAGCGGCGCCATGTCGGCCATCAGCCCGTACAGGTGGACCGGCATGATCGCCTTGGTGCGGGGGGTGATCGCCGCCTCCACCTGGTCGGGGTCCATGCAGAAGTCGTCCTCGCGGATGTCCACGAACACGGGCCGCGCGCCGACGCGGAGGATCACCGAGACCGTCGCGTTGAACGAGAACGAGACGGTGATGACCTCGTCGCCCTCGCCGATGCCGACGCCGTGGAGCACGGCCTCCTGGGCGACGGTCCCGTTCGCCATCAGGATCGCGTGCTTCACGCCGCAGTACTCGGCCCACGCCTGCTCGAACGCCTTGGTCTTGGCGCCCATCGCGAGCATGCCGGAGCGCAGCACCTCGAGAACGGCCGCCTCCTCGGCGGGGCCGATGTCGGGCTTCGAGATCGGGATCATCGTTGCGTTCCCCTCAGCCGGCGACGCAGGCGTCGCCCGTGATGCTGTAGTTGGACTGGCAGCGCGGGCACGTCGCCGCCCCTTCGTAGTCGCCCCGGACCATCGCGGCGGCGGCATCGACGAGCCGCTGGCCGCAGCCGCACACCCACCCGATCCGGCGGGCCGGACTGCCGGCCACGAGCGCGTGGTCCGGAACCGTGCGAGTCACGACCGAGCCGGCTCCGACCGTGGCGAAGCGGCCCACGTCGACGCCGGCCACCACAACCGCCCCGGCGCCGATCGAGCACCCGGTGCGGAGGGTGATCGGCGAGACCGTCCAGTCGTCCGCGCGGGCGAGGGCGCCGTCCGCGGTGATCGCCCTGGGGTAGCGGTCGTTGGTCAGGATGGCGTTGGGCCCGATGAACACGCCGTCCTCCACGGTGACGCCGTGGTAGACAAGGGCGAGGTTCTGGATCTTGACGCGGTCGCCGAGAGAGACGCCCTCGTCGATGAACGCGTCGCGGCCGATGATGCACTCGGCGCCGATCGTGGCCCCGATCCTCACCTGTGCACGATGCCAGATGCTGCTCCGTGGCCCCACCGTCACGTCTGCCTCGAGGTCGGCAGTCGGGTGGATCCGGGCGGTCGGGTCGATCAAGGCGGGCGTGCTCCTGCGTGACGTAGGCCTTGCGCAGCCGGCGCTGGCCGCTGCGACGGGGGCGGCCGACCCGCGGCCGGTCCCGCGACCCGCAGCAGTATACCGGCCGACCCGGTGGTCCCCGGTTCTCCGACTGGGGGTCAGCGGGCCTTGCGCAGCGCCTTCGAGATCGCCGCGATGACCCCGAAGCCGAGGCCGAGCGCCAGCGCGCCGCGCCAGTCGAGCAGCGCCCGCACCTCGCCGTCAACGCGGGCGGCGAGCACCACGAGCGCGGCCGAGGGCCGGGTGACGGTGACGCGCTGCGCGATCATCGTGCGGACGAAGCCCTGGTCGATGGTGGCGTCGCGGGCGAGGACGTTGCCGACGATGCCCTGCGTCACTCGCAGCTCGCCGGTGGCGACCGGCCCGACACCGCCCCACTCGACGTTGAGCACGTCCGCGCGCGCGGCCCCGACGCCGCCGAACTGCACGAAGACGTCTTCCGCGTCCAGGCGGCCGACACCCCCCATCCGGACCTCCACGCTGTCGGCGGTGGCCTCGCCGATGCTGCCCCGCTCGAGCCGGAGGCTGCTCGCGGCCACGCGGGCGAGCCCGCGACCCCCCTCGGCATGGGCAGGCGTCGGCGGCTCCAGCGCCGGAGAAGTGGCCGCGGGACCGGGTTCGGCGGGTGTCGTCGTCGTGGCCGCGACGATGCGGGCCGCCTCCGCTGCGGCATCGGCCTCGGCGGCGGCTAGCGTGTCAGCGGCCGCTGCGCCAGGCTTGGTGCGGCGCTTGGGCCGCGGCTTGGGGGGAGTCGTGGGGTCGGTCATGAGGGCCTCGGGCTGCGGGTTCAGGGACAGCGTACGATGGCTGCCCAGTCCGGCCAACCGCCGATTGTCGCCTTCCGGTGGGGCTGATCAACGGAGGCATGGACGAGCGGCGGCGGCGAGTCGAGGCTCGAAACGGGCTATAGTCCGCCCCGGTCCGGTCTCCATCCGCGGCCCGCATGGGAGTACGGCGCGTGTCTGCACCTGAGCCCGCGCTCGAGGCATCCGTCCAGTGAGGCGCGTGCCGGCGGTGATCCTGGTGGTCCTGTCGCTCGCCGCCGGCGTGGGCATCGGACTCCTGGCCGGCCGGGCCGTGATGGCCCCGTCGCCCGCCACCGTCGCCCAGGTGAGCACGGCCCCGTCGGGCGACCTTCCGTCGCCGACCGCGACTGGAACGCCCATCCCCACGCCCACGCCCACGGCCACGGCCACGCCAACCCCCACGCCCACGCCGGTGCCCACGCCCGTCCTCGTGCCCGACCCGCTCGACGGCGTTCCGGTGGCGCCCAGCCTCGCGACGCAGCACGTGGTGGCGGTCATGATCGACGACCTGTGGGCTGCGCGGCCGCAGTCGGGCCTGTCCGCCGCCAGTCAGGTCTGGCAGGCGCCGGCGGAGGGCGGGATCCCGCGTTACATGGCCCTCTTCTCCGAGGGCGACCCGCCGGCCGTCGGCCCGATCCGCTCGTCACGGCTCTACTTCATCGCGTGGGCCGCTGAGTGGAACGCCGTCTACGCCCATGTCGGCGGCTCGCCGCAGGCCCTCTCCCTGCTGAACTCGTCGCAGGGCCGGGGAACGGTCGTCTGGAACGCCGACGAGTTCGTGTACGGGCCGGCGTACATGTGGAGGATCAAGACGCGGTACGCGCCGCACAACGTCTACACGGACGGGGCGCACCTGCGCAGCCTGGTGAAGGCAACCAAGGCGCCGACGAGCGTCGACTACCCGGCGCACTGGCAGTTCGCGCCGGACCCGTCGCCGGACCAGCTGCCGGTGGGCGGCTCGATCGTGGTGCCGTACCCGGAGAACACGATCACGTACGCATACGACCAGTCCACCAACTCGTACCCGCGGACCGTGTCCTCCGAGGGCAAGGAGTACGACGTCGGCCCCGCTACGAAGGTGCGCATCGCGCCCAAGAACGTCGTCGTGATCTACATGCACTTCGGGCCCCTCAACGACGGATCCCACAAGAACCGCCTCGAAGCGCAGTTCACCGGATCCGGCCAGGCGCTCGTGTTCAGCAACGGCGGGGTCGTCAAGGCCACTTGGAAGAAGGCCTCGTTGACGGCGCCCACGCTCCTCTACGGGCCCGACGGCAAGCAGGTCACGCTCACGGTGGGCCAGACGTTCGTCCAGGTGGTGCCCGTCGGGACCGCAGTGACGTACAAGCTGGGCACGCCCCCCGCGTCGGCGGGGTCGCCCTCGCCGTCGGGCAGTGCGTCGCCGCAGGGCGCGATCGAGGACGCGCGACCGGTCTTCTGACCGCCGAGCTGCGCGCCCGACACCAGCGTGGCACGCCTGGCAGCGGAGCCGCGCGCCGCCGCGCCCTCTGCCCGGGGTGCCGTCGGGGAC
>JBJKRU010000023.1:0-14041 GCA_046704485.1 Candidatus Limnocylindrales bacterium
TCAGCTGGGAGAGCGTCTGAATGGCATTCAGAAGGTCCGGGGTTCGAATCCCCGTAGCTCCACCAACGCCCCGCTGACGCCGACAACCTGACCCCTCGCCGGGACCGGCGGGGGGTCTCGCATATCAAGAGGACGGAGAGGGTCCGAGACGTGACGACCACAGGCGAAGCCCGCGCTCGCGCCGAGCGGTATGAGCCCACCGCGATCGAGCCCAAGTGGCAGGCGCGCTGGGCCGAGCTCCGCCTGCACGACACCGACCTCGACGACACGTCGCGGCCGCGCTTCTACCTGCTGACGATGTACCCGTACCCGTCGGGCGCGCTCCACATCGGGCACTGGTACATCGTGACGCCCACCGACGCCATCGCGCGCTTCAAGCGGATGCACGGCTACAACGTGTTCCTGCCGATCGGCTTCGACGCCTTCGGGCTGCCGGCTGAGAACGCCGCGATCAAGAACCGCATCAACCCCCGCGACTGGACCGAGAAGAACATGGAGAACATGCGCCGGCAGTTCCGGAGCATGGGCGCCACGTTCGCCTGGGACAACCAGCTCGCCACCTGCGATCCCGAGTACTACCGCTGGAACCAGTGGATGTTCACCAAGTTCATGGAGAGCGGGCTGGCCTACCGCTCGGTCTCCGCGGTGGACTGGTGCCCCAACGACGGAACCCTGGCCCGAGAGCAGGTCGAGGGCACTGAGCGCCGGTGCTGGCGATGCGGCGCGAAGGTCGAGAAGCGCGAGCTGCCGCAGTGGTACCTGCGGATCACCGACTACGCGGAAGAGCTGCTCGACTTCACGGGCATCGACTGGCCCGAGCCCATCCGGATCATGCAGACCAACTGGATCGGCCGGTCGTCGGGCGCCGAGGTGGTGTTCAAGACCGCCCCGTCTGACCACCACGCGGGCGGCGAGGATCTGCGCGTGTTCACCACGCGCCCCGACACGCTGTTCGGCGCCACGTTCATGGTCCTGGCGCCCGAGCACCCGCTGGTGGCGTCGCTGACCTCGCCCGACCGCCGCGGGGAAGTGGAGGCCTACGTGGCCGCCGCGACGGCGAAGAGCGAGATCGACCGGCTGTCGACCGAACGCGAGAAGACCGGCGTCTACACGGGCGGCGACGCGATCAACCCGGTCAACGGTGAGCGGATCCCGGTCTACGCGGCCGACTACGTGCTCATGGGCTACGGCACTGGCGCGATCATGGCGGTCCCCGCCCACGACGAGCGCGATTTCGCGTTCGCCCGCAAGTTCGACCTGCCGATCGTCAACGTGGTCATGCCGCGCGACGCCGACCCGGAGGCGGTCCTCGAGGAGGCGTTCACGGAGCACACGACCGATGAGGTCATGGTCAACTCCGGGCGGTTCACGGGCCGTGCGGCGGCCGAGGCCTGGCACGAGATCGTCGCCTGGCTCCGCGACCGCGGCCTGGGCGACAACGCCGTCACCTACCGGCTGCGCGACTGGCTGATCAGCCGCCAGCGCTACTGGGGCACGCCGATCCCGGTCATCCACTGCCCAGACTGCGGGCCGGTGCCGGTGCCCGAGGGCGACCTGCCGGTGCTCCTGCCCGACACCGTGGACTACCGGGGCTCGGGTGACAACCCGTTGAACCGCGACGAGGCGTTCCTGCAGGTCGACTGCCCGCGGTGCGGCAAAGCCGCACGCCGCGAGACCGACACGATGGACACGTTCATCGACAGCTCCTGGTACTGGTTCCGGTACCTCTCGCCACACTACGAGGCAGGCCCCGTCGACCCGACGGTCGTGGAGCAGTGGACGCCCGTCGACCAGTACACCGGTGGCGCCGAGCACGCGGTGATGCACCTGCTGTACAGCCGGTTCTTCACCAAGGCGATGCGCGACCTTGGCCTGATCGACCAGAGCGAGCCCTTCCGCCGGCTGTTCAACCAGGGGCAGATCCTGGGCGCCGACGGCGAGCGGATGAGCAAATCGCGGGGCAACGTCGTCGACCCCGACGACTTGGTGGCCCGCTATGGCGCGGACACGGTGCGGCTGTTCCTGATGTTCATGGGCCCCTGGGACCAGGGCGGGCCGTGGAGCCCGACGGGCATCGGCGGCGTCAGCAGGTTCCTGGGCCACGTGTGGGCGATCGCCACCGATCCGCACGGCCGCGAGCCGTCTGACCCGCAGGCCGGGCATCTGCCGGCCGGCGAGACGGAGGCGCAGGCCCGCGACCGAATGCGCTCGGCCGCCCACCGCACCCTGCGGGACGTCACCGTGGACTACGAGGGCTTCCGCTGGAACACGATGGTCGCCAAGCTGATGGAGCTGTCCAACGTCCTGTACCGGTATCGCGGGACGTCGGTCGCGGGATTGGCGGAGTGGGACGAGGCTGTCCGGCTGCTGCTCCTCATGCTGGCACCTGCAGCGCCCCACGTGACCGAGGAGCTCTGGTCCCGGCTGGCCGAGGCTCGCGGTGACGCGTGGGAGTCCATCCACACCCAGCGCTGGCCCGATGTGGACGAGCGGGCCGTCGTCGAGTCGACCCGGGAGGTCCCGATCCAGGTCAACGGCAAGCTGCGGGACAGGGTCACGGTGGACGCGGGCATCAGCAACATCGAGCTCGAGCAGGTCGTGCTGGCGCGCGACAAGGTGATCGCGGCGATCGGCGACGGGCAGGTGGCCCGGATCATCCACGCTGGCGGTGGCAAGCTGGTCAACATCGTCGTCAAGGCGTAGCAGCCCGGCACCTCTCGGGCCATCGTTCCGCCAGGTCGGATGCCGCGCTGGGTGGTCCGCGTCCGCGCGGGCACCGTCGCGCGCAGTTCCGTTCATTCCCACGCTCGGCGCCCCTCGGGCCGTCGTTCCGCCAGGTCGCATGCCGCGCTGGGTGGTCCCCGTCCGCGCGGGCACCGTCGCGCGCAGTTCCGTTTCGCTGCCGACGCTCCGAATCTCTCGAGCGCCCTGTCAGGCCGCGTCCCCCAGCCCGGCCACGGGCCTGCCATGGGACGGGTCCGCGCCATGGGCCGGGGCGACGACGGGCCGCGTCATGGCCCGGGGCGACGACGGGCCGCGTCATGGCCCTATGGATCCCGCGGGCGCCGCAAGGGCCAGCCAGCGGCCCGCCTGGCGCGCCACGCTTTCCGATCAGAGACATTCGGGCCGCCGCGCGGCCCGTCTGGCGCGGCAGGCGCTCATAAGACCACGATGGCCTTGCGTCGGCTCTGGGGCCCAGCGCCGGCTCTGCGGCCCTGCGTCGGCTCGAGCGCCTGCGTCGGCTCTGGGGCCTAGCGTCGGCTCTGGGGCCTAGCGTCGGCTCGAGCGCCTGCGTCGGCTCGAGCGCCAGCCGCCTGGGCCCAGCGTCGGCTCGAGCGCCAGCCGCCTGGACCCCGAACCTCGCCGAAGCCCTGGCGCCGGCCCGGGGCGCCTCGCGGCGCCTGGCGCCGGCCCGCCTCGGCCTCGCGTCACACGGTCCTTGTTCCGGCCGCCTCGAACGACATCGCCCGCTGGAAGGCCGCGGCGCGCATCGTGTCCGGGATCGTGACGGCGCCTCCAAGCGCACGCGCGTTGATCGACGCCTGCGCCGCCTCTTCGACAACGCCGAGGGCCATCGCCGCCAATTCGATGTTGCGGTGGAAGACGAGCACGCCGTGGTTGGCGAGCAGGACGGCCGGGTTGCCCGGGCGGACAGCGCGCCGGATCTCCTCGACCGCCTCGTCGGAGCCCCGCGGCGCATACCCCGCCAGGGGCACGCCATCGGCGAGGCCGAACATGGCGAGCGCCTCGATCCAGCAGTCGATCGGCTGGTTCGCAACGGCGTAGGCGGTGGCGTACGGGGCGTGCGTGTGGATGACGCAGCCGACCTCGGGGCTGGCGGCATACATCGCGGTGTGCATCGCCACCACCGCTCCCTGGATCGGTGGCAGGTTCCCCTCGCGCAGCTGCCCGTCCAGACCGACGCGGGCAACCCCGGCCACGGTCAGCCCGCGCAACGACGGAGCCGAGGTGAAGTACATCTCGTGCCCGCCGGGGACCCTGAGGCTCACGTTGCCATGCCCGTTGTGCGAGATGGCCCCGCCGGCGAGGACGACCCCTGCCGCAGCGATGACCTGGTCGACGAACGCACTGTCCATCTGGGGGGACGCTCCTTCGTGGCGGCTTCGGGCGGGCACCCGGAGCGCGCATCGTGGCAGGTTTCCCAGCCTGGCGTCGTGTGCGCCCGCCGATCGTCGCGCGCCGTGCGCCGGGCAGCCGGAGAGGGCACGATAGGGGGACGCGCCCCGTCCACGCCATCCCGCAGCAGTGGAGCAGTACCCTCGCATGTGCGGCGTCTTCGGCTATGTGACCAACCAGGACGAGGCGCTCGGCCCGATCCTGGTGGAGGCAGCACGGCGGCTCACCTACCGCGGCTACGACTCGGTGGGGGCCGCCACGTTCCGCGACGGCGCCATCGACCTGCGCAAGGACGTGGGGCGCGTGGACGAGGTCGCGGAGCGCCACGGGCTGCACGAGATGCGCGGCAGCCGCGGCATCACGCAGCTTCGCTGGGCGACCTTCGGCGAGCCGTCGCAGGCCAACGCCCAGCCCCACCTCGATTCGGGCGGCCGCATGTGCGGCGCCCACAACGGCAACGTGGTGAACAACGTCGAGCTCATGGCCGAGTTCACCGCCGAGGGCATGACCGTCCGGTCGCAGAACGACGGCGAGAGCTGCGTCCACGCCGTGGAGCGCTACGTGCGGCGCGGCGAGGCCCCCATCGACGCGATCCGCCACGCCTACGGCGACCTGCAGGGCGACTACGCCTTCGTCATCGGCCAGGCTGACGACGACCGGCTGTACGCGTTCAAGAAGGGATCGGGGCTCGTCGTGGGCATCGGCGACGGCTTCACGTGCGTCTCGTCCGACCTGCCGTCGATCCTGCCGCTCACCCGCCGCGTAGTCCGCCTCCGCGACGGCGAGATCGTGACGCTGTGGGCCGACCGCGTGGAGGTGCGGTCAGTCGCCGACGGCGGGCTGGTCGACCGACCGGCCGAGCTGGTCACCGAGTCGATGGAGGTCGCGCAGAAGGGCGGCTACCCGCACTTCATGCTCAAGGAGATCCACGAACAGCCGCAGGTCGCCCGCGAGCTGCTGCACCTGCTCGACGCGAGCGCGGACGTCGAGCCGCTGATCCAGCAGCTCCGCGATGCCCGGCACCTCTACCTCGTCGGCTGCGGCACCAGCTACCACGCCGCGCTGCTCGGCTCGGTCTACCTCGCGCAGCTCACCGGCCGTGTCGCGATCCCGGTCCTCGCGCCCCAGTTCATCGCGCAGTACGCGCCCGCCATCGGGCCCGCCGACGTCGGCATCTTCGTGAGCCAGTCGGGCGAGACCAAGGACGTGCTCAACGCGCTCGAGGCCGCCGAGCGGCGCGGGATGGCCAGCTTCGGCCTGGCCAACGTGGTGGGCTCCGCGCTCACCCGGGCCACGCAGCTCTGCCTGCCGTTGGGCTGCGGGTTCGAGATCAGCGTCCCCGCCACCAAGACGTTCACCAACCAGGTCATCGCGTTCCTGTACCTCGCCTACCGGCTGGCGGGCAGGGACACCGGTGAGCTTGCCCGCGTGCCGAGCCTGATGGAGGCGACGATCGCGGCCGTCGGGCCGCAGGTGGAGGCACTGGCCGCCGACCTGGCCGAGCATGACGACCTCTACTGCCTGGGCTACGGCGCCACGTACCCGATCGCCCTCGAGGGCGCGCTCAAGCTCAAGGAGGTCACCTACGCCCACTGCGAGGGGATGCTGTCGACCGAGTTCAAGCACGGCCCGCTGTCGGCAGTGAGCGCGGGCTACCCCATCATCTTCGCGGCGGGCCCGGATGACATTCCGCTCATCATCAGCGGCATCAACGAGGTCAAGGTGCGCGGCGCACGAACCATCACGATCGCACAGGAGAACGCCCGGCTGCGCGCCAACGGCGACGACTTGATCCCCATCCCGAGCGCTGACCCGCAGGTCAGCGCACTGCTGGCGGTGCTGCCGCTCCAGCTGCTCTCGTACCACATGAGCGTGCTGCGAGGCTTCGATCCCGACTTCCCGCGAAATCTGTCCAAGACGCTCACGGTCGACTGACGTCGGCGTCGGCTGCGCCTCGCGCGGTGAGCCCGCTTCCAGCTCGGGCCCTGTGGCTGGCGCACCGAGCGAGGCGGGCGGCCAGGATGCGGCCCCCGCCGGCCCGCGGCTCGCCATCACCGACTCATGGGCCGCGTGAGCGGCTGCGGCCTGGGGGCTGGGCCAGACGCTCGGACGCTCGGTCAGGACGCCGCGGAACCGGGGCCCTGGTCGCCATTCGGTCCTCGGCAGCGCCCGGCAGGCCGACCGCGACCCCGAGCAGGACCCAGAACAGCAAGGAGCCGGCCAGCTCGGCGGTCATGAACGCGTCGGTGACGAGGTGGCCCACGAGCATCGCCCCGACCGCCGCCGCCAGGATCGCGACTTCGCCCTCCGCACGACGCGCCGTCCGCCATGCCGCCGCGAGGGCGCCCGCCGTCAGGGCCAGATAGGCGGCCAGGGCCGGCAGTCCCAGACCGTCCGCGAGGGCGAGGTAGACGTTATGGGGGCTCTCCGGGCGGAACCGGCCCATGAACGCGGCCCGCCCGGGCGGGAGGACGGCGTCGCGGTAGTCGGGAAACTCAAGCGCGTACGAATCAGGCCCGATTCCAAGGAGGGGGTGGTCAAGGCTGATCCGGACCCCGACCGTCCACAGGTCGAGCCGGTCGGCGATCGAGCCCTCCTGCAAGTCCGCGGTGGAGAGCGCGCGCTCGGTGGCGCGAATGGCCATGTCTCGCGTCGCGGGGAGCACCATGAGGACGACGGCGACAATCCCAGCGCCCACGAGGGTCGGCCCGGCGTGCCGACCGAGGCGCCGACCGCCACAAGCGTCGTGACTCCGCCAGCTGCGCGCGCCCAGGAGGACAAGGCCGACCGCCGCGCCGGCGGCACCAAGGTACGCGCCCCGGCTGTAGCTGAGCACGAGCGCGGCGAGGATCATGAGGCCGGCCCACGCTGCTCCGAGGCGCGCCACCCCCCGGCTGGTTGCCGCCAACACCGTCGCGGCCGGAAGGGCCAGCACGAGGTAGGCGCCCAATGCGTTCGCCTGCCCCAAGGTTCCGAACACGCGCCCCTTGTCGAGGGCGTGCCAGATCGGGTCGAGACGCGCCTGCTGCATCAGCGCGTAGGCCGCACTGACCGCCCCGGCGACCACCACCAGCACGAGCAGTCGGCGGACTCGGCGGGCCTCCCGCAGGGCGAAGCGCGCGCAGGCGTACGCGGCGAGGTACAGCAGCAGCGGCAGCAGCCCTTGGTACTGCAGGGGCTCGCCCTGCAGGTTGTGCCAGAGCGCCGGAGACAGGAGCCAGGCCGCCACCGCCAGAATTCCGAACACGACGGCCGCTCCGTCCATCCATACCACCGATGTCCGGGTAGGGGGTGGGCCGATCACGAGCGCCACGATCGGGCCGGCCAGCGCCAGTGGCACCAGGACGTAGAGCGCGACGAGCCGCGGGAGGGCGAAGGCGTCTGGGAGGGTCGGGACGAACAGGAGGGGCAGCAGGAGCGCCGTGAGGCAGAGGATGGCGGCGCTCCAGCGCGCCGCACGAGAGGGAGATCCCGGCGGGTCAGCCCACGCGTGTCCGCTTCTCTCGCCCGAGGCGGGTACGAGACGGTTCGTGCGTCGCGCCATGCCGAAGAGGGTGCCAGATGTGGGGCCGGGCCCCGTCGCGGTGCGGCGGGCTCTGCGGTGGCCTGGCGCTCCACCAGGCGGGGGCGTCCCGGTCTGGCCTGGGACCGGCCCCGCCACAGCCGAATCCCGAGGGCGAGACGAGCGCCTCGTCGTCCTGCCCCTCAGTGCCCGCCCTCGCAGGGCCCGTGCTCCCGCCCGTCGCAGCCCGGCCGAGGCAGACCCGCCCGTCGCAGTCCGGCCGAGGCCGAACGGCTCCAACTCGCGCTCTGCGTCAACCAGTGGTGGCCGGCCCTGGCGGGCGCGCCACGACGGGCGCGGTACGATTCGGCCGTCACTCTTGGCGACGATCCGGACGCTGGAGCTCGCGATGCTGACCCACGACACGATCCGCCGAGCGCCCAAGGCGCTTCTCCACGACCACCTCGACGGCGGCCTGCGTCCGTCCACCGTGGTCGACCTCGCGTCCGAGTACGGCTACCGCGACCTGCCGACGACCGACCCGGCCGAGCTGGCCCGGTGGTTCACCCGCGGCGCCGACCGCAAGAGCCTCGAGCTCTACCTCGAGACGTTCGCCCACACCGTGGGGGTCATGCAGGAGCGGGACGCGATCATGCGGGTCGCCGCCGAGTGCGCGGAGGACCTGGCGGCCGACGGCATCGTCTACGCGGAGGTCCGCTATGCCCCCGAGCTGTCGACCCAGCGCGGTCTGACGCTCGACGAGGCCGTCGAGGCGAACCTCGCTGGGTTCCGGATCGGCGCAGAGCGAGCCGCCTCAGCGGGCCGGCCGATCGTCATGCGAATGCTCGTGACGGCGATGCGCCAGGCGGCGCGGTCGGTTGCCGTGGCCGAGTGCGCGATCCGCTGGCGAGACGCGGGCGTGGTCGGCTTCGACATCGCCGGCCCCGAGGCGGGCTATCGGCCGACACGACACCTCGACGCCTTCGACCGGATCCGCCACGAGAACTTCCACATCACGATCCACGCCGGCGAGTCCTTCGGGCTGCCGTCCATCTGGGAGGCCGTCCAGTTCTGCGGCGCGGAGCGGCTGGGCCACGGCGTGCGCATCGTCGACGACATCGAGACCCGCGAGGATGGCGCGATCGTCCTCGGTCGCCTCGCGTCATACGTGCGCGATCGGCGCATCCCGCTGGAGATGTGCCCGACCTCGAACGTGCACACCGGCGCCGCCACGTCGATCGAGCACCATCCCTTTGACCTCCTCCGTCGGCTCCGGTTCCGGGTCACCGTCAACACCGATAACCGCCTGATGAGCAACGTCTCGCTGTCGTCCGAGTTCGCGGCCCTCGACGCGGCCTTCGGGCTCGGCCTGGGCGAGATGGAGTGGCTGACGATCAACGCGATGAAGAGCGCGTTCGCCCCGTTCGACGAGCGGCTGCGGATCATCAACGAGGTCGTCAAGCCCGGCTACGCGCACCTGATCGCCGAGCAGAGCCACGTGCTCACGGCCGCTACCTGACGAACCTCCGCGAGCGTGGGAGCGCGCTGGGCGACAGAGGGAGGAGCGGATGGGCGATAGAGAGGCGGCGCCCGAGATGAGGGGCGTCACGGTCACGCTCCTTGCGACGGTTGACCTCGCCGACGAGATCGAGGCATGGCGGGGCGCCAACTCCGAATGCGCAAGGTGACCATCGAGCCGGAGGGCGTCTTCAGTCCCGTCCACGACCACGTCGACCGGCCCGGCGCCGTCTACATCCTGCAGGGCACCATCACTGACCACCGCGACGGGGTCACGACGGACTACGGCCCGGGGTTGCTGGCCCGAGGACCGCAGCACGCTCCACTGGCTCGAGAACCGTGGGACGATCCCCGCGGTGGAGATCTCGGTCGACATCGTGAAGCAGGCGTGAGCGTGGATGGCGCGTCGCGTGGCTGACCGATGGCTGCTCGCCGGGACGGCCGCGCTGTGCGGCTTCCTCGTCCTCGAGGCGTGGGCCCGGCAGCCGGGGGAGGCGTCAAGCCTGGCTGCGGCTTCCGAGGACCGCAGCACCACGCGCTCGATCACGGCGGCGTACGTCGCAGCCGGCGCGCTCGTGCCGCTCGCCCGTCGCCTGCCGGGCAGCCCAGTGCCCGGAGACCGGTTGCCATCGGCCGCGGCGGCTGCCGGGCTCGGGCTGGAGGTCACGGGCCTGGCCGTGCGGGCCTGGTCGATGCGGACGCTGGGGCATGCGTACAGCCGAACCTTGCGCGTCGCCGACGGGCAAGAGCTGGTCGAGGTGGGTCCATACCGGCTCGTCCGCCACCCCGGCTACCTCGGCTCGATCCTGGCGTGGACCGGGTTCGCTCTGACGTCGCGCCGGTTGCTGGGCGTCCTCGGCGTCGCCGCACTGCTCGGCCGCGCCTACGCCCAGCGGATCGGGGCAGAGGAGGCGATGCTCTCTGAGCGCCTGCCGGCCTATCGCGCGTACCAGGCCCGCACCCGGCGGCTGCTGCCCGGGGTCTGGTGACGGTGTTGGGCAATCGACGCGGAGGCGGGCGGGGAGCGTCGCGGCGGCTGACGGCGCTCCTCCTCGCCTCTGGCGCGGTGGCCGCGCCTGCGTTCGTGGCCGCGTTCACTGTCGAGGGCGCGAAACGGCGCGGGTACGACCCGCTCCGCGAGCCGGTCAGCGCGCTCGCGCTCGGCCCACGCGGCTTGACCCAGCGAATCAACTTCATTGCGACGGGCTGCCTGATGGTCGCGTATGCCGCGGGCCTGAGACGCGCCGCCACGGGAAGATCCCGCACGGGGCCGTCGCTCGTCGCGGCGTTCGGCATCGGGCTGATCGGCGCAGGCGTCTTCGTCACCGGTCCGACGCCCTCGGCCTCGGCCTCATTGACGACGACCGAGCGGCCCACACTGCACGCTGCGCTCCACGACGCCTTCGGGCTGGTGGTGTTCGGCGCCCTCGCCGGCGCCTGCGCGGCGTTCGCCCGGCAGTTCGCGGCAGCAGGTCGGCGGGGGTGGGCCCTCTACTCGGGTGCGAGCGGGCTACTGGTCGCGCTCGGGGTCGGGATGTTCGGGCGCGGATTCGGGGGAGCCGAGCCCCTGGCTCGGGTCGGCGGCCTGGTCCAGCGCCTGACGATCACGATCGGATGGGGCTGGCTCATGGCACTGGCGGTCCACTTGCTTCGGCGCCGCCAGTGACCGGCAGGCCGTAGCGTCTGGCTGGGTGGATCGTCCGGACTCCGGGCGGCGAAGTCGACCGGCCGGCCGGGGTATTGTGGCTCCATGACGGACATCAAGATCGGCGCACTCTGCTGGAACCAGTACACGGACTTCGGGTCGCTCTTCGACGCGGGCCTCCGCGCCGAGCACCTGGGATACGACTCGCTCTGGACCTGGGACCACCTCTACCCGATCGTGGGCGACTCCAACGGGCCCAACTTCGAGGGCTGGCTGACGATCACCGCCTGGGCGACGGCGACGCGGCGCATCCGGGTGGGCCTGATGGTGGGCGCCAACACGTTCCGGGCGCCCACGCTGATCGCGAAGATGGCGACGACGCTGGACCACATCAGCGCGGGCCGCGCCATCCTGGGGATCGGCGGCGCGTGGTTCGAGGAGGAGCACGAGGCCTTCGGGCTCGAGTTCGGGTCCGGGTTCCCGGAGCGGCTCCGCTGGCTGGGCGAGGCGCTGCCGGTGATGCGCGGCATGCTCGACGGGACGGAGCCGACTGCCGCCGGCGACCACTACCGTGCGAAGCAGGTGCGCAACCTCCCCGGGCCGGTCCAGGCCCACCTGCCGATCTGCATCGGCGGCAGCGGCGAGAAGGTCACCCTCAAGCTGGTCGCCCAGTACGGCGACATGAACAACATCGGCGGGACGCCGGACGAGATGCGCCACAAGGAGGAGGTCCTCCTGCGCCATTGCGAGTCCGTCGGCCGCGACCCGTCCACGATCGAGCGAACGACCGGTATCGGGACGGTGTTCATCCGCGACGACCCGAAGGAGGCCAAGCGTCTGTTCGAGGCGGCATTCGCGCGCAACCGGGTGTCGCGGCTCTGGACCGACCAGCCCGTGGGGACCGTCGAGCAGGTTGTCGAGAAGCTGGCGCCCAAAGTGCAGCTCGGCTATCGGCACCTGATCGCCGGGGTCCCGGCCGACTACGACGAGGAATCGATGACCCGGTTCGCCGCTGAGGTCAAGCCGCTGCTCGAGCAGCTGTAGACCAGGTCAGGCGGTGGCGGGTCTCGCCTGACCGGCATTCGCGATCGCCCCGTCCACGATCTCGATCGTCGAGCCGGCCTTCTGGCGCGCCCGGTGCCTGCGCGCCTTCGCGACATTCCCGCACGTGGTCATGTCGCACCAGCGACGTCGGCCCGAGCGCGACGTGTCCTCGAATGCCCAGCGGCAGTCCTCGTTCGCGCAGACGCGAAGGCGGTCCGTCGTAGCGGCCGCGACGGCGACGACGAAGGGCTCGACCAGTCGCGCCAGCGCCTCGCCGGTGGGATCGTCAGCGGTGTGGCGGTGACGGACCCCGCAGCAGTTGTCGCCCATGACGAGCTCGATGCGCGGCGCCTCGCGGAGCACGGTGTTCAGCGCCTCGATCGCCGTCGGGTCCGGGCCGTGATGGCCCGCCTCCGCGTCCCATAGCGCCCGGAGGGCCGCCCTCGTCCCGCGGACGCGCTCGAGCCAGGCGCGCTCGCCGGCACGGACCGCCTGGTCGCGGAGCGCGTCGTCGTGCGCCAACCCGTGACCGGCAAGGAAGGCGATCCCCTCGTCCACGCTCGTGAGGTGCTCGACAGGCACGCCGTCGTCGATCGAGAGCGTGTTCAGGAAGTCGGCCGTCACGTCGATGGTAACGGTGTGCGTGTGCTCTGGACCCATATCGTAACCACAATAATCCTGTTGACAGGTTACGTGCAAGCGGGTACAGTCGTAACCGTTCAGATTGTATTTGCCGGTTACGACTCGGCACACCGGAGCTCGTGCAATGGACGCTCTCGCCGTCATCCTCGTCCTCACCCTGCTTGGGGTCGTCGCGCTCGCCGCCGGGGCCGAGAGCCGCGACGGATTCGCTATCGACAGCCAGGAGCACCACTCGTGATGTACTTGCCGTTCGCCATCCAGATCGCCAACGACCGGGAGCGCGAGGTCGAGCAGCTTGTCCTCCGCCGCCAGGCGGCCCGGGCCGCCGCCGCGGCTCCGAGGGGCCCGCGCCGACCGAGCCGCCTCCGCATGCTGGCGGCCCGTCCCGTCCGAGCCCTCAGCGACGCCAGCCACGCGCTCTCCGAAGCCGCCTTCACCGCTGCGACCCTGATCGAGGGCGAGGCACGCTGATCCCGGTTCGAGGGATGTGACCCGCCGTGCCGGGTCCTCGCCCCCAGGTCTGGCAATCACCGTCCGGCGCGAACAACGACGGTCCGGCGCGCATACGGTCCGGCGCGCATAAGGAGCAGATAAGTCGGCCGGGCTAGGATCCCGCGCCAAGGACGGTCGGCACGTCGGACGTGCCCCTGACGCGCCGACCGCCCGTCGATCTGCCGCCGCTTTCCCGCCGGGGAGCTGCCCACCGTGGAGCCCTCGAGCGCCCCGTGGCGCGCCATCGACACAGCCGAACCTTCTGCGCCATCCGACTCGGAGACTCGTGGTCGGCCCTGGCTGGCCATCGCTGCCGCGGTGATCGCGGTTGCGCTGGGCGCCGGGTTCCTGCTGGTCGCCACGAGGCCCGTTCCGGGCATCAGCGTCGAGGGAGCGGCCAGAGCGGAGGCGGGCGCCGCGGACCAAGGGGGACTCGCGGCCGCGGCCCCGTCCCCGCCCTCGCGCCCGCTCGTGATCGAGGTCAGCGGCGCGGTTGTCCACCCGGGCGTCTACCGGCTGTCGGCGGGCTCGCGCGTGGCCGACGCCATCGAGGCGGCGGGCGGCTACGGGCCGAGGGTCGATGTCCGGGCGGCGGAGCGGGCACTCAACCTGGCGGCACCTCTCCAGGACGGCGAGAAGGTGCTGGTGCCGGACCGAGATGACCCGTCGACGGCCAGTCTGACCGCGCCTGGAGGATGCCAGGCCTCTGGCGCGCTCGTCGACCTCAACAGCGCCACGTCCGAGCAGCTCGACACGCTGCCGGGCGTGGGGCCTGCGACCGCAGCCAAGATCATCGGCGGGCGTCCCTACGCCTCGATCGACGACCTGACGGCGAAGAAGGTCGTCGGCGCAGCGACGCTGGCGAAGATCCGTGATCTCGTGACGGTCGGCGGCTGATGCCGCTCGACCGGCTGCCACGGTCGGCGTGGCTCGCGGTCGGCGCAGCACTCGCTGCGGGGGTGGGCTTGGCCGGGGCGTCGCCGGCCATCATCCTCGCAGCCGGCCTGCTGGCGTTCGCCGGCGGCGAGATCCCCGCGAGGCGGCGTCGCGGGCCCGCGCAC
>JBJKRU010000024.1:0-4001 GCA_046704485.1 Candidatus Limnocylindrales bacterium
AGGCGCACCGGCCCGGTCGCCGGCATGACGCCCATCGCGGAGCGCCCGGCCGAGGCGCTGGGGCGCGAGCAGCCCGGGCACTGGGAGGGCGACCTGATCATGGGCGCGAACCATGTGTCGGCGATCGTCACGCTGGTCGAGCGCAGCACGAGGTACACGCTCCTGGGCCACCTGCCCGGCGCCCGGCGCGACTCGGCGACGGTGCGGGACGCCGTCGTGACGGCACTCGGCGCGCTGCCGCCGCACCTCCGCCGGACGCTCACGTGGGACCAGGGCGCCGAGATGGCGCGCCACGCCGAGGTCGCGGACGCCCTGGGCATGCCCGCCGTCTACTTCTGCGACCCGCACTCGCCCTGGCAGCGGCCGACCAACGAGCACACGAACGGGATGCTCCGAGACTACTTCCCGAAGTCCACCGACCTGTCGGTCCACGCGCCCGAGGACGTCGCCGCCGTCCAGGCCGGGCTGAATGCCAGGCCCCGTCGCGTCCTCGGCTGGGACAGCCCCGCCGAGCGCCTCGCTACACTCCTCCGGCCACCACCAGCGTTGCGACGTTGACTGGAACCCGCCTGATCATGCCCACGTGACCGACATACATACGTACGGATGCGAGCCACGCGAGCGTGACAGGCATCCTCCGCTTGATTGGAGCCCTCGCTGGCGAAAGGCGGTACCGCGCTCGAACACGGACGGGACCTGCAGTGGGATCGGGCATGCCGATCGAACGTGAGTCCCGCGCTGCCTTGCCTGATCGCGAGCCCCATAGTCGGTTCGGGCCGGCGTCTCGCTCACAACGCTCGCGGGTAACGTGAGGCCATGCACGAGCGCGGTCGGCCGTCTGGAGATGCCGGAAACGAATACCACGATGTCGTGACCGTCCAACGCCTTGCGGACATGGTCACGACGAGTGCGATCGTCGACGTCACCCCGGAGGCCAACGAGCCGACGGACGACATCAGGACTCGCTTCGACGACGGCACAGGCGTCTTCGAGCAGGTCAAGGAGCGGTCTCCGGGCGTGGCGTGGACCGCCGCGACCCTGGTAAGCCAAGGCGTCATCTCGCAGTTCCTGCGTCAACGTCGGGCTGGACATGGCGCTCGCATGCGCTTCGTCACCTCGTCCGATGCGACGCCGCTGATAGCGGCGTGCACGCGCGCTGCGAGTGCTGCGAAGAACCACGAGAGCGACATCAACGCTGCGATGGCTGAATGGAAAGTCCGGCTGGCGGACGGCTATTCGGATTTCGTCTCCGACCTTCGGCGACTGCTAGACCGCGAACTCATCGCCGCATCCGAACCTGCGGCCAGCGAAGACGAGCTGTTTGGGCTTCTCGGTGCCGTCGACGTCTTGGACAACCAAGGTCGCATCGATCAGGTTCGCGAGCGATCGCGCGTCGCATGGACACCGCTCGTCGCCGACGCCACGGCCGCGATCGACAAGCTGGAACGCTTGGCGCGCCGCCACGCAAACGAGCGGACGGCGATTACCCGCGCGGACGTCGAGACGACCGTCACTGACGCGGGTACAACCCCGCTCTTCGGAGCCTGGGCGCCCTACTTCGATTCGACCCAGTACGCCCTGTCCCTCGAAGCCGCCGCCGCTGAGTTGGATGTCGCCCAGCTTCCCGCGCTCGCAAGGTCGCTGACCTCGTCCACGGTCACCCTCGACGCTCTGCCGGCTCGTGCCCATCTACTAGGCGGGCACGGCGCAGGCAAGACCTGGCTGGCGACTCATCTGGCCCTGGATCGTCTTCGCGAAGGCCGACCGGCGCTACTCGTCAAGCTCGGAGCGTGGCCCGGTAGCCTTGACTCCCTGCTGCTCGCGGAACTATCGGCCGCCACCGGCCGGGCTGCATCGGCGGCTGACTTGGCTTGGCTCCTGCGAAGGCCGTCGCCGCTAGTCATATTCGACTCCATCGACGAGGTGCCCGTCGGGCTCCGCAGCGATGCCGAGAGCCAGGTCGTTGCCTTCGCAAGGCGGAACCCGGACGCCCAAGTCATCGTGACTTCCCGGCCCACCCTACGGCCCTGGACTTACCTCGCCTGGCCAACCTTCGACCTGGCGCCCATCACCGCAGAACAGATTGGCGCAGTTCTTGGCCGAGGGTCATGGAACCTGCCCCAGGGACTCCGAGGGCTGTCACGGAGTCCGCTCCTGCTGGGCCTGTTGCGCCGAGGGTTCACTCCTGGCGAACGTGGCCCAGAAACTGAGAGCGAGATCCTCGACCGGGCCGTGACGACTCTCGCGCAACGCGAGGCCCAGCGCCCTCGGCGACCAGATGCCCTGACGACTCTCGTCGTGCTTGAGGAGTTGTCATTCGAGTGGCTGTCCAAGGGTCGTGTCGTGGTGACGCGTGAGCAGCTCCGCGAGATCGCAGTCGCGACCGTCGATCGAGTAGCAATCCGGGAAAGGATGACGTTCCAAGCATCCGAGATCGAGCAACTCGTAACGGACGTCGGCCTGGCCGTGCCGAGCGGCGACCTCGTCCGACCAGCCCACAGATCTCTGATGGACCACTTGGCGGGCCGAGCGATCGCAACTCGGCCGAAGGAGGGCCTCGCCGGCACGCTAGAGCTGAGAGAGGCGGTTGCTCGGTATGTGGCCAATGAAGCGGAGGCCTCAGCTGCGGTGCTCGACACTCTCGATGAAGCCGCCGGCGACTTGGAGCTTCTGGCTCGTTGCCGACATCTGGCGCGGCCATCGCTCAGCTTCCTGGGTGATGCGCCGGAGTTCGCGCGTCGCTACCACCAGACGCTCCGAACCCTAGCCTCGACTCAGCTGCGCGCGGTGGGCACCCTGAGTGGTCCGCTTCAGATCGTCATCGCCCAAAACGCAGGATGGATAGACGACCAGCCGCTCAGACCTGGCACCGAGAGTGACGTTGTCCTGCTTCGGAACGAGGACGGCGGCGGAGGGAACATCAGCGCGCTGCGTATGGGCTGGTCATACGGGTTCAGCCCCGCGATCCGCGTTCCGCAACTAGCTGCTTTCGACCGCGTTGCGGCAGAACTCAATCGGCAGGCCAGCGCCGAGGATCTGCCGTTGGAGGGTGCGGCGCTGACGTACGAGCGCCTGTGCGGCTACGCCCAGCAGTTCGAACGGGTCCTTCATCCACTGGGGCGTCGCCTGAGCGATGCAGGAACGAGCGTGTTGCAGGCGACGCCTGAACAGCTTCTCATGCGCCTGGCCGCGATGGTCAAGTCCGAAGGCCTGGACGAGCTCCGGACCGCGCTCATCGCCTGGGTTCCTCAGGACAGGATGCTGGTCGCGGGCCTCGGCACCCAACCAGCGCTTCAGGCGCCGCGAGACCCTAAGGGCCAGCGATCCGGCCTCGTCGTGCACGGCTATGCCCTCGTGGAGTTGGTCCTCCGGGCACGCGAACTCGGCATCTCGAACCTGCCGTTGCACCCACTCGGGATCCTGCCCGAGTCGGGTGGCGACCCGGTACTGTCGATGCCCGATAGGCTCCACGATCTGCACGGGGACGACCTTTGCCTGTACGTCCGGCGCCATGAGGCGCAATCCGCGGGCGCCCTCCGTCAACTCGTCGCCGACAACCTCGAGGGCATCGCAACGCTGTTGCCCAGCTTCAACCGACGGCCGCGCGTGCACCGCTTCTGGGTCGAAGACGAGTCCTCAGCAGGACGAGTAGACGTCCACTTCCAGGCGACGTGGGAGCCCGCCGAGCAAGACGAGTGGGTGGTGGAACTTGGCCCGCCACCGGTCGGTCCTGACCGGCTGCGTCGGTCGGGCAATCTGTTCTTCGCTCTATCGGGCCCGAAGAAGAGCGCGTACAGCGACATCGCGTCGGACGTGAAGGCGCTCCTTGGTGGGGCCAACGCGCTCGGAACGGAGGAGTTGTGAGTCGCGCCGGACTGGACGAGTGAGCTGACCCTGGGCCCGGACTGGCCGCCACGCAACTCATGGTGTATGGGTTACTTCGCGACGTCGAGGAACCCGCGGTTAGCCGCCTTCAGCAGGTATCAGACTCGCGTCTGGGT
>JBJKRU010000025.1:0-10129 GCA_046704485.1 Candidatus Limnocylindrales bacterium
CGGGCTGGCATCCGGGGGTCCGTGGGCAGCTGGTGGCGCGGTGCTGATGGCCGCGGGGCTTGCCTGGTGGGTCGTGTCAGCTCGGCGCGGCCGGCCGGCGTGATGGCCCGTCTCCGTCGCGTTCGACAACCGCGGCAACCTTGCCGACAATCTGGAGGTCCGCGACGCGACCGGCGGGCGCCGTTCAGGGGCGAGTTCGCCTCGGGGCCCACCATCATGACCCACGACGTCCCGGCTCCCACGGGCAGGACCCGTCCATCGGTACGGCCACCCGGCGATGACGGAAATGCTGACCGCCAAGTAGGAAACGAGCCATTCGCCGACTGCGCATCTTCCCGGCCGCGATCCTGGTAGTCGCGCTGCTCGTCGCCGCGTGCGGCAACACGTCCGGCCCGCTGCCGGCCGTCGACCACGAGGCGCCGGCCATTTCGGGCACCGCGCTCGACGGGTCTCCGGTCAGCCTCGCGAGCTTCAAGGGCCATCCCGTCGTGGTCAACTTCTGGGCCTCGTGGTGCGTCCCCTGCCGCGACGAGTTCCCGGTCTTCCGGGACAGGCTCGCAGCGCTGGGGCCATCCGACGGCCTGGTGGTCCTGGGCGTCCTCTACAAGGACGAGGCCGACCTCGCGAAGTCGTTCGTGTCGAGCTTCGGCGCCACCTGGCCGACCGTGACCGATCCCGATGGGGCGATCGCGACCGCCTACCGCATCACGGCCCCGCCCCAGACGTTCTTCATCGACAAGACCGGCGTCATCCGAGCGGTCCAGATCGGCGAGCTGACCGGAGCGGTGTTCGACACGCAGTACGCGAAGATCAAGCCGTGACCCCCGCAAGCGCACCCGCCACTGACGGCGCCGCCATCTGCGTCAACGACGTCCGCAAGACGTACGGGACGCGGCAGATCCTGTCCGGCGTGTCGTTCGAGGCCCGCCGGGGCGAGCTGCTGAGCCTGCTCGGGCCGAACGGCGCCGGCAAGACCACCACCGTCGAGATCATCGAGGGCTACCGCAAGGCTGACGCCGGCACGGTCAGCGTTCTTGGGCTCGACCCGGCGCGGGAGGCCAGCGCGCTCCGTCCGCGGATCGGGCTCATGCTCCAGGAGGGCGGCATCGACAACCGCTCCACCCCGCGCGAGGTCCTGCGGCTCTACGCGAGGTTCTACAGGGATGCGGAGGATCCTGACGACCTGCTCGAGGCGGTAGACCTGGGGCCGGCCGCCGCCACGCGCTACCGCCGCCTGTCGGGTGGCGAGCGGCAGCGACTGAGCCTGGCGATCGCGCTGCTCGGGCGCCCCGAGCTGCTCGTCCTCGACGAGCCCACCGCAGGCATGGACCCGGCCGCGAAGCAGGCAACGCGCGAGCGGATCGCCGGGCTGCGTGCAGCCGGCACCACGATCTTGATGACGACGCACGAGCTGGGCGATGTCGAGCGGCTGGCGGACCACGTGGCCGTGCTGGACCGCGGGCGGATCGTCGCCTACGGGACGCCTGCCGAGCTGACGGGCGCGGGCGCCCCGCGGGTCCGGTTCCGGCTGTCGTCGGCACTTGCCGAGGGCGACGGCCGGGCGCTCGTCGCGGCTGCGCTCGGCGGGCACAACCCCGCCGCCCGGGTGGTCGACGCGGGCGCTGGCCACCACTACGAGCTCGAGGGCCTGGCCGATGCACCGGACCCGTCGATGGTCGCGCGTCTCGCCGCATGGTGCGCCGATCGCGGCCTGCTCATGACCGAGTTGCGCGTCGGCGCGGCGAGCCTCGAGGAGCGCTACCTCGAGCTGGTCGGCGCGAACGCCGCGACCGAGGCGGGAGGCGAGTCGTGAGCGCCGACAGCGGGTCCCGGCTCCTGGGCACCGGCGCGCCGGCGCGGCCGGCGTCATGGACCGCGAAGGCGCTCGCGCTGACGGGCAACGAGCTGCGCCTCGCGCTGCGCCGCGGGGAGAGCCTGCTCGTCACCTTCGTCATCCCCGCGGGCGTGCTGCTCGTGTTCTCGGCCTTCGACCTGTCGGGCGGCACCTCGACGGGCAAGCCGGTGGACCGGATGCTGCCGGGGTCAATGTCGCTCGCGATCCTCGCTGCGTCGATGGTGTCGCTCGCCATCGCCACCGGCTTCGAGCGCTCGTACGGCGTCATCAAGCGACTCGGGGGTTCGCCCGCCGGCACGACCGCGCTGGTCGCGTCCAAGACGGCCGCGGTGATCGTGGTCGAGGCGGTCCAGATGGTGCTGCTGGTCGCGATCGCGAGCGCGCTCGGCTGGTCCGCGGGCCCGGCCGTGTCGGTGCCGCTGGTGGTCGCCGGGCTGGTGCTGGGCACCGTGGCGATGGCGGGCTTCGGGCTCCTGATGGCGGGCACGCTGCGCGCCGAAGCGACGCTGGCGCTCGCCAACCTGCTGTTCCTGGTGTCGCTGGTCATCGGCGGCGTGATCATGCCGCTCGACAGGCTGCCGGGCACCGTGGCCTCGGCATCGGGTCTTCTGCCGCCGGCGGCGCTGACGAGGGTGCTCACGGTCGGCCTCGGCGGCACGACGGGCGACGCCACCGAAGCCGTGGTCGTCCTCACCGTCTGGGCAGTCGTCCTGGCTGGCCTAGCCGCCCGCAAGTTCCGCTGGGACTGACGCCTCGGCGGGCCGCGGGCTCTTCTCGGCTGTCCAGGCGCCCCGCTCCGGAGCGCCTTCCGGCGGCTGGGACTACCCTGCAGGCGTGACTCCGCGAACCCGCCGTCCCCTCCGTCCCGCCGCGCTCGCCGCGGTCCTGCTGTTCACGCTCGCTGCCTGCTCGAGCGGCGCTGCCCCATCGTCGTCGGTCATCATGCTGGACCCGGCCGCATCGGCCGGCAACGCGGCGATGGGCATCCGTGAGACGCAGTACAACCCGGCGAAGCCCGAGCCGCCGCTCCAGCTCACCGACCAGAACGGCCAGCCATTCGACCTGGCGTCGCTCAAGGGAACGCCGGCGTTCGTCTACTTCGGCTACACCCACTGCACCGACATCTGCCCCGCCACCCTCGCGGACCTGCGGACGGCCATCGCCCAGGCCGGACTGCCCGCGAAGGTGGTCTTCGTGACCGTCGACCCGGCACGCGACACGGCCCCCGTCATGAAGTCGTACCTCGACGCCTACAAGGCGGGGTTCATCGGCCTCACGGGCACCGCTGCACAGATCGCCACCGCCGCGGCCGCGTGGGGAGTCCAGTACAGTGCCGGGCCTGCCGACTCCAGCGGCAACTACGAGATGTCCCACACCACCGACGTGTACCTGGTGGACGCGTCGGGCATGCTGCGCAACCACATCTTCTACGGGGCGGGCAGCTCGCTGATCGCCCAGATCCTCAAGCAGGTGAGCGCGGGCTGATCGGGGCGACCACCGCCAGCGGCCGTCCAGCGAACCAGCGATACTCCGCGCGTGAGCGCGTCCCCGCCCTTCCTGCTGCCGACGCCCGTCCCGCCCGCCCGCCACCTCCTGCGCGCACGGGATCTCGCCGACTCGCGCTACGCAGAGGCGATCACGGTTGACGACATGGCCCGCGCCGCCGGCCTCTCGCGCGCCCACTTCTCAGCCGAGTTCCGGCGGGCGTTCGGCGAGTCGCCCCACGCGTACCTCCTGACACGACGGCTCGAGCGGGCGGCCTCGCTGCTGCGGGCGACCGACTACACCGTGGCCCGGATCTGCATGGAGGTGGGCTGGTCGAGCGTGGGCTCGTTCACGACCTCGTTCCGGCGCTGCTTCGGCAGGACGCCAGCGGCGTACCGGGCTGCCTACCCGCCTGCGGCAGACATGGCGCTCATCCCCTCCTGCGTGCTCGCGGCGTACGGCCGGCCGCGCAACCGGACGTTTCGAGAAGACGACGCCGCCGCCCCTGCACGAGCATCGGGGCCTGCCAACAGCACAGCCAAGGAGAGTCGATGATCCGCATCAGCAGCACCGGGCTCTGGGTCCACGACCAGGACGAGGCGCTCGAGTTCTACACCCAGAAGCTCGGCTGGAAGGTCGCCTCCGACATCACCGTTCCGGAGATGGGCAACTTCCGCTGGCTGGCGGTGTCACCGCCCTCGCAGCCGGAGATGGCGGTCTCGCTGGTGGCCATCCCCGGCGCACCGGTCATGGACGATGCCACCGCCGAGCAGGTCCGCAGCCTCGTGTCGCGGGGCTACGCCGGCACCCTGTTCCTGACGACCGAGGACTGCGCCGCCGAGGTCGAGGCGCTCAAGGCCCGGGGCGTGGAGTTCATCGAGGAGCCGAGCGAGCGGCCGTACGGCATCGACGCCGGCTTCCGCGATCCATCGGGCAACCACATCCGACTGGCCCAGCTGCGCTGGGGCTGACATCGACTCCGTCCGCACCCGGGGGCGGTCCGCCGTGGCTCAGGCCGGCCCTCCGCCGTCGGGCGCGAGGGCCGGCTCGACGGGCGTCGCAGGCTCGACGAGGACACTGCCGACACGTCTTCCAGCCAGCGTCTCGACCGTCAATCGCACCAGGCCAGCCTGATTTCGTCCCCTCCGGCTGCACGCGGCGGCGTTCGTCGTATACGAGGCCGCTCACCGCGTCGTGCTTGTCGTGGCGGAGCGTCGAGCCCGGCCTATCGCTCCACCGGCGAGCGGTCGAGCAGGCCGAGTGCCGCGCACCGGGCCACCGCCTCCGTCCGGCTCCGGGCGCCCAGCTTGGCGTACGCGTGGGCGAGGTGGGTCTTGACGGTGTTGCTCGAGAGGAACAGCGTCGAGGCGATCTCGTCGTTCCGCAGCCCGAGGGCCACCAGGTGCATGACCTCGAGCTCGCGCTCGCTCAGCGGCTCCACCAGCGCGGTGTCAGACGCCAGCCCGCCAGCGGCGCGCTGGACCCTCAGGAGGACCCGCAGATGCTCCGAGGCAGAGGCGAGCGGCTCGCGCCCGAGCAGTGACCGCCGGGCCACGGCACCGATCGCGGCGACCGCGACGCCCTCGACGACGAAGCCGCCCATGACCAGCAGGTCGCTCGAGCTGTGCACGGCCACGTGCCCCACCGGCGGCAGGTACAGCACCGCGGCAAGCGCGGAGGTGAGGGCGATCCCGAACACTCCGGGCCCGAACCCCCCCGCGAGCGACGCGACCAGGACCGGCAGGATCGCGGTCAGGAACGGGCTCGTCTCGCCGACGCCGGGCAGCAGGGCCTCCCTGATCCCGGTCCCCACGAGGACGACCAAGGCGGCAGCCGCGTACCGAGCGGCCGCCGAGAGGTCGAGGAGACGCTTGGCGCCCAGAACGGCAGGGGATCGGCGGTCCACAGCCCGATCATACGTCCGCGCTCAGGACCGTCCGTCGGCCCGTTCGTCCCGTCCGAGATGCCTCGTGGCCCCTGCGATCGGTGCCGCCGCCGCACCGAATCGCCCGAACGGGTGACGCCGCTCCGGCATGGTCGACCCGATGATCGTGGCCGACCCCGGCAGCAGGGCACGGGGGACCACGGGAGGGCGGTGACGTGCAACGGCCCCGCTCGCGCGCCCCCCTTCGACTGGACGCCGGCCGCACCGGCCGCGCTCGTTCCGGTGCGGCCGCGCGAGCGAGCCGCGACCGGCTCGCTCGCTGGTACGACCTGCTCGTCGTGCCGTTCGAGGCGCATCCGCGGGCCGTGTCGCTCCGCCTCCTCGCACCCTGCAGCGGCGACCGCGTGCTCGAGGTCGGCTGTGCGACGGGGGCGACGCTGGTCGAGATCGCGCGCGCCGTCGGAGCCTCGGGGCGGGTGGCCGGCGTCGACCTCTCGCTGCGCATGACTGCCCGTGCCGCGGCCCGCATCGACCAGGCGGGTGTGGGCGGCTGGAGCCGTGCGGTCCAGGTCAACGCCCCGCCGCTGCCGTTCGACGACGACGCCTTCGATCTCGTCTACATGACCTTCGCCCTGGAGGCGGTCCGACCCGAGGCGGCACGGGCCGAGCTTCTGCGGGAATGCCACCGAACCCTTGCCGCGGACGGCAGGATGGTCTGCGCGGCAGTCTCGGCGCGCCGACCGAGCGGCATGGCGTCACGCATCTGCGGCTTGGCCCTCCGGTTCGCATCGGTCGTGGGCGGCCCGCCGGTTCGGACGACCGATCTCGCCACGGCGGCGGGGTTCGCGGTCACGAGCCGGCTGGACCTGCGCCCCTGGGGCATCCCCGTCGATGTCATCGAGGCGGTCCCGTGAGCCGCCCGAGCCGTCGCGCTGTCTGGCCGGCCGCCGAGCACCGCTTCGCGGGGGGCGGCTACGCCACGCACAGCACGGGCGCGCGTCGCCACGCCCGAGGCGCCTGAGATGGACGCCTGGATCGCCGGTGGCGTGTTCGTCGCCGCCTACGCCTTCATCGCCCTCGACCGGGGCGACCGGACGCTGGTCGCGCTGCTGGCCGGTCTGAGCGTCATCGCCCTCGGGGTCGTCGACCAGGAGACCGCCTTCGCGGCCATCGACCTCAACGTCATCTTCCTGCTGGCCGGGATGATGGTGATCGCATCGATCCTTGCAAGCACCGGGTTCTTCGAGTGGCTGGCGATCCGGTCGCTGCGGGCATCCCGGGGCCACCCCCTGCAGCTGCTGCTCCTGCTGTCGCTCGTGACCGCGGTGCTGTCGGCCTTCCTCGACAACGTCACCACGGTGGTCCTCACGACGCCGATCACGCTGTCGATCGCCCGTCGTCTGGACGTGTCGCCGACGCCGTACCTCGTGTCCCAGATCCTGGCGGCCAACATCGGCGGCGCGGCCACGCTGATCGGGGACCCGCCCAATATCCTGATCGGCTCGGCAGCGCACCTCGACTTCGGCGCGTTCCTCGTCAACCTGGGCCCCGTCGCCGCCCTCGCCTTCCTCGCGTTCGCCGGCCTCATGGTGCTCAGCTTCCGGACGGTGCTCAAGGTGCCCGACAGCCAGCGCGAGGCCGCGCTCGAGCTGACCGAGCCCGGGGCGATCACCGATCGCCGCGTCCTCGCCCGGGCGCTCGCGGTGACCGGCCTCACGATGGTCGCCTTCCTGTTCCACTCGGCGATCGGCATGCAGGCGGGAGCCGTGGCCCTGCTGGGCGCGACGGTCCTCATGCTCGTTGCGCGCCGCGACCCGCACGAGGCGTTCCGGGATGTGGAGTGGTCGACGCTGTTCTTCTTCGTCGGCCTGTTCATCATCGTCGAGGCCGTGGTCTACGTGGGGATCGTCGCCTCGGTGGCTGAGTGGATGGCCGAGGTCACCCGCGGCGACGCCACCCTCGCCAGCATCGCGCTGCTGTGGTTCTCGGCGGGCGCGTCGGCGGTCATCGACAACATCCCGTACACCGCCACCGCGATCCCGGTGGTGGAGCGCCTCGTCGAGGACGGCCTGCCAGCCGCTCCGCTGTGGTGGTCGCTGGCGCTCGGGGCGTGCCTCGGCGGCAACCTCACCATCGTCGGCGCATCGGCCAACGTGGTGGTCGCCAACCGGGCGGCGCGGGCGGGGCACCGGATCGGGTTCGTCGAGTTCCTGCGCTCAGGCGCACCGGTCGTCGCCGCCTCGCTCCTCATCTCGACGGCCTACGTCTGGATCCGCTACCTGAGGTGATCGCCGTGGTCAACGACAGAACACCCATCCCGCGCGGCGACCCAGGCTCCGGGAGCCGCCGGCCGCTGAACACGCGCGAGCTGACCTGGGGCGTCGTGTTCTTCGCGCTCGTCTGGTCCGCCACGGGGATCGCGGCGATCCTGCTGATCTGGCTGCTCCAGGTCGCGGGCGTCTGGGCGCTCCCGGAGACCAGCGTCGAGCCCGGGGCGAGCGCGGTCGTCGGCTCGCTCGCGACACGGTTCAGACGGGTGCCGGACGTCGTGTGAGGCTGCGTCGCCCTGACAGGACGGACGGTGTGGCGCTGACAGGATGGCGTGGCGCCGCCGCGCCTCCCCGCCGGCCGCCGGGCAAACGAAAACCCCTGGGGTGGTCGGATCCCAGGGGTTTCGTGGTGGAGGCGATGGTTGCGGGGAGGGGATTCGAACCCCTGACCTTCGGGTTATGAGCCCGACGAGCTGCCGCTGCTCCACCCCGCGATGGGACATCCATCCTAGCGGCGATTGCAGGAAGAGTCAAAGCTCGCCCTGCTGGAGACAGAGCGGCGCCGCCGCCAAGAGGTCAGGCGGCGGGCTCCTCGACGACCTGAGGGATGCCCTGCGCAAGATGCGGCTGGAGGGCGTCCCAGAGCACGCGCCCGCCGATGGCCAGGCCGGCCGCGAGCATGAGCAGCATGGCGACGCCCATCGCGATGAACGGCAGCCGCAGGTCCACCGACGCGAGGATTCCCGTGGCCAGCGAGGCGACGATGGTGCCGCTGGTGCCCGCGGCCCCGAACAGCCCCTGCGCGGTGGAGCTCCGGCCGGAAGGCGCGGCGCGGGCCACGAGCGTGTACAGGGCGGGCGACGAGAACGCCGCGGCCGTCCCCTCCACGAGACCCAAGCCGATCATCCACCAGACGCTGGGAACCAGCGGGTACGCGACGCCGCATGCGGCGACTCCGGCTCCGCCGACCACAAGCGCGATGAAGCCGCCCTCCCGGTCCACGAAGCGGCCGGTGAATGGCGAGAGCACGAGGACCGGCAGCGAGAACGTGAAGAACGACACGCCGATGAGCGCGAAGCTCGCGCCCAGGCTGGTCATGTACACACTCCAGATGACCTCGTACGTGCCGCTCGCGAGATACGCCCCCACGTTGACGACAAGCGCGACGACGAGCAGCCGGTTGAGCAGGCGCCGCGGCGTGGGGACCACGGCCGCTCCCGCGGCGAGGGGCTCGGCGTCATCGACGGCCTCGGCGTGGCGCTCCGGGCCAGCATCAGGCCCGACGGCGGGCGTGGCGAGCGCAGTCCACGACGCGACATCGTGCAGGTCGGCGACGCGCACAAGGACCACGGCGGCGGAGACGAGGTACGCGAAGCCGAATACCCAGAAGACGACCGTGGGCTCGCCCGTGATCGCCGCAGCGAGCCCGCCCACGGCAGGGCCCACCATGAAGCCGCCCATCTGGGCGGAGCCGTACAGGCCGAACGTCTCGCCGTGGCGCTCCGGCGGGTTGACATCGATGAGGTAGCCGCGTGCGGCCGGATCGTAGGCGGCGGCGGCGAGCCCGGCGATGGCGCGCAGCAGGATGAACGCGACCGTGCCCGTGACCGCCACCGGGAGCGTCACCGCCACCGCGGAGACCACCAGGGCGACCACCATGATCCACTTGCGCGAGACGCGGTCGGCAAGCCGTCCGAACAGTGGCTCGCTGAACAGGCGGGCCGCTGGCCAGGCCGCGACGACGACCCCCAGTTCGGGCAGGTCGACACCGTGCTGCGTGTAGAAGATCGAGAGGATCGGGAGGATGGCCCCGAAGCCGAGCGCAATGACCCCCTCGGCCGCCAGCAGCGGGAGCGCCGGGCTCCAGCGCGCGAGCCAGTCAGAGAGGCGAGGGGACACAGGAGGAACCTCTTGGAGGGGCGGGGCGGCCATCCTATCCGAGCCGGCAGGCCGTGCCGAGGGCCGGTTTGCGGCTCGCGACCGGCTGAGCGCCCTATGATGCCCCGGAGATGAGCCCCGCCCTGATCCTGACGCTCCTCCTTTCGGCGCTGCTGGCGACACTGCCCGTGCGCCGGCTCCACCAGGCAGGCTGGACCTCAGGCTCGCTGACCACCGCATGGGTCGTCTATGTCGCGCTCATCGTGATGGGAGTCGGCCTCGAGGCCGGGGCTAGGTATCTGCTGCCCGTGCTCGTGGTCCTGTTCGCCCTGCCGTATGCGGCGGGCCAGGCTCGCCTCGAGCGGGCCGGTCGTCTGTTCGGGGCGCGGGGGCCGGCCCCGACTCGGCCGGTCATCAACGTCTCGCCGCCCGGCAGCCGTGAAGGAGGTGAGACGGCGCCGGAATCAGCCTCAAAGCGCCACGGGCGCAAACCGCCGGTCGAGTACCGCTGAGGCGAGCCGCGGCGTTGCCCGGCGGAGCGGCTGCGCTGACGCCTGCGCCGCACCCCGTTGGCGTCCGCAGTGCGCCACCCGGTGCCGGTGCCGGGGCGTGCGCACACGCGCACGCGCACGACCGGCCAGCCCCGCGTGGTCTATCGTCGGCATGTGGTCCGCCGCACCTTCGACCGATCGCCTTGGCACCTCGACCCTGAGGACTCGTTCCTCAACCACGGGTCGTTCGGAGCCTGCCCGGCCC
>JBJKRU010000026.1:0-20147 GCA_046704485.1 Candidatus Limnocylindrales bacterium
CGCACGTGTTCCGGAGGCTGTTCGCGCGCTGTGGGCGCGTGGGGGCGCCGCGCGGCCGTCAGCTCCGGTCTTCGGGCGCCTGGGCGTCGTCCGGGGGCGCGCCGTCCGCTGCGAGCGGCGCGGCCGCGGCCGCCTTCGCCGCCTTCGCCTCCGCCTCGGCTGCCAGCGCTGCAGCCGCGCGCCGTGCCCCGGCCCGCCGGAACCGCAGCGCCACCAGGATCGTGATGGCCATGATGGTGAACGAGGCGCTGTTGGTGCCGAAGACGACCCAGTTGCTGATCGAGTACCCGTAGGCGATCCAGAGCACGAAGCCGAGGTCGAGCAGCGACAGGTACAGCAGCGAGACGTCGTTGGACGAGCGCGTGCGGCGCATCCGCCGGATCTGCAGCAGCGGCGAGAGCGCCATCAAGAGGCCGGCAATCGTGGCCCCGGCAGCGAGGATGTCCGAGGTGCTCACGGGCGCCCTCCAGAGGCCCGCGCCTCCGCCTTGCGCGCCCGCTTGCCCTCCTGGTAGGCGGCCAGCGCCGCCGCCGAATCGACGTCCGCGAGCGTGGGCTCCTTGGGCAGCTGCGCCTCCCATCCCGCGGGCCGCACCCCGAAGCGGCGCGCGAGCACCCCGACGATCGTGGCCGACTTCGCCTCGCCGATGCCCGGCAGTGCCTTCAGGCGGGCGCGGAGCTCGCGCGCGTCCCCCGACTCGCGCCAGATCCGCGACGCGTCGTTGCCGTACGTCGAGGCGACGACGCCGCACAGCTCCTGGACGCGCCCGGCCATCATGCCGGGGAAGCGGTGGAGCGCCGGCGGCGCCCGGAAGATCGCCACCAGGGCGTCAGGCTCCGTGGCTGCGATCGTCGCCGCGACGAGGCCGCCGGATCGGCGGGCCAGCTCGTACGGCCCGGCGAAGGCCTTCTGCACCGGGACCTGCTGGTCGAGGGCGAAACCGATCAGCAGGGCGAGCGGGCTCGAGGCGAGCAGCGAGTCGGCCTCGGCGATGCCGGTGAATGGCAGGGAGGTCACGGTGTCGGGCATGAGCCCATCGTACGCGACGGCGCGCGACGGGAGCCGGAGTTCGGCCGCCGGCCGTCCTGCGCGCGTGTCCCCTCGCCCGGTCAATCCCCGCGCCACCCGCTACGATCCGCCCATGGCGATCCTCGGCATCGACCATCTCGTCATCGCCGTCCGCGACCCGGACGCGGCTGCGGGCGACCTCGAGCGCGAGCTCGGCCTGGCGTTCACCGGCGGTGGGCGGCACGAGCAGGTCGGCACGTGGAACCGTCTGGCGTTCCTCGGCGACGCGTACCTCGAGTTGATCGGCGTCTTCGACCGCGGCCTCCTGCTGGCCTATCCGGGGTTCGCGGTGGGCCAGGCGGCCCTGGCCGTCCTCGACTCCCGGCGCGAGGGCCTCGCGACATGGGCGGTGGCGGTCGACGACTGCGGTGTCGAGGTGTCCCGGCTGCGCCACCAGGGTTCGGGCATCGGCGACCCCGTCCCCGGGTCGCGGGTCTGCCCCGACGGGGAGGTCGTCCGGTGGGTCACGGCCTTCCCGCGCCTCGGCCTGGACGAGCCGCCGTTCCTGATCGAGCACGAGATGGCGGGCGCCGAGTGGGGCCCGGACGCGCTCGCCGCGCGGCGCGCCTTCGCCCATCCCCGCCTGGGCCGGGCGCGCCTCGGCCGGCTGATCCTCCCGCTCGCCGACCCGGTCGCCTACGTGGACCGGTGCGAGGACGTCGTGGGCATCCGCTTCCGGGCAGACCTGTCGGGCTGGACGGCCTACATCGGCTTCGACGCCGTCCACCTCCACCCGACCTCGAGCGGCCTGCCGGAGGTCCAGCTGGACACACCCGCCGCGGACGTGGCCACGCGGAGCGTCGTCCTCCACGGGATCGACTGGCTCGCGGGACCGGCCTGAACGGCTCGCCTGCCCGACCGTCCAAGGTCATCTACCCTCTCCCGCATGGCCACCCGACGCGACTTCACGTTCCACGGCAATGGCCGCGAGCTGACGGCGTTCTACGCCGAGCCCGAGGGCCCGGCAGGCACCACCCCGGACGCCCCGCTGCCGCCCCAGCCGGCGGTGATCGTGGTCCACGAGATCATGGGCCTCAACGACGACATCCGACGGATCGCCACTCGCTTCGCGGACAGCGGCTACGTGGCGCTGGCGCCGGACCTCGTCGGAGCCGGGTTCAAGCCCCTGTGCATCGCGCGGTTCGTGCAGGGCATGGGCAGGGGCGCCACGGGGCGTCCGTACCGCGAGATGCGGGCGTTCCACGACTGGCTGGCCAAGCGCCCGCAGGTGGACGCCGACCGGATCGGCATGGCGGGGTTCTGCGCGGGCGGCGGGTTCGCCATCCTGTACGCGGCCGCAGGCGGGCGCGATCTGCGAGCCGTCGCTCCGTTCTACGCGCGGCTCCCCGCCGACATGTCGGTCATCCCGCAGGTGTGTCCCGTGGTGGCCTCGTACGGCGGTCGCGACCGCGCGCTCGGCGCCAACGGACCCAGGCTCGACGCGGCGCTCGAAGCGGCGGGAATCCCCCACGACGTCAAGACGTACCCCGACGCCGGGCACTCGTTCATGAACCAGCACGATGGCGTCCTCGGCGCGGTGATGCGCCGAGGCCCGTCCAGGGCAGGGTTCGACCCGGACGCGAGCGAGGATGCCTGGGCGCGGATGCTGGCATTCTTCGGCGAGCACCTGGCGCCGCGGGCTCCGGTCCCCGGCTGAAGCGCGCGCCGTGCGCGTGCGCGTTGTCGCCGCTAGGTGGAGGCGGCCGATCGCGCCCGCCGCTCGACCCGCTCGGCGGCCGAGATCCCGATCCGATACGCGAGCAGGAAGGCCACCACGGTCAGCGCGGCGAGGTAGATCCACTGCGCCCAGGCATGACCGCTGTCCGTGCCGGCGGCGATCCCGTGGGCCGTTGAGCCGGCGAACGCGATGAACGTGAGGTAGTGGAGCGCCCGCCAGGCGCGGTGCCCGATGTGACGCCGGACATAGAAGCTGGCCGTGACGAGCGCCATGAGGTACAGCGACACCTGTCCCACCCCCACCGCGAGGGGCACGTAGGGCGCCCGGCCGGGCACCAGGATCTGGTCGAGCGAGAAGGGCATGGTCGCGTCGAGGCCCAGGAGCGCGCCGTGGATCGCCGCCATGCCGAGGCCCACCGCGGCGAGCTCCTGGTGCAGCGTGAAGTTCACCGGCCGGTGCGCGAGCGCGTCGAGGACCTTGCTGGACAGCAGCAGGCCGAACACCACGGAGAGCGTGATCGCGAGATAGCCCATCCAGGCGAACAGCCGCTCGAACAGCCACGGCAGGGCTGAGGGGTTCGAGGCAGCCACGCCGAGCAGTCCCGACGCGACGCCTGGCAGCGTCGCGCCGAGCACGATGCCCGCGGCGATCGCCGGCATCCCGAACCGGGCCACCGCGGTGCGCTGGTGCATGCCGCGGCGCCTCACACCAGCCATCGCAGCATCCCGTCGGTTGCATGCAGCTCCCCCTCGACCGTCAGGAGCAGCGCGCCGTGGACGCCGGGGCGGTCCAGCAGCGCGAACGCCCGGCTGGTGCCGGCGATGACGGCCGCCTTCGCCAGCACCTCCGCCTCCCGGGCCGACCCGGCCACGATCGTCGCCTGGATCACGTCCGTGGCGGCCGAGCGCCACGTCCGCGGGTCGATGATGTGGTGGGTGTCCCCGGCCGCGTGCGCCCAGCGATGGACGCTGGTTCCCGAGGTGGCCACTCCGAGAAGGGTCGGCGCCTCGCGGGCGCGGAACTCGAGCACCGCCAGCAGGTCGTCGTCATCCCGAGGGTCGGCTACGCCGAGGCCCCACTTGTCATCCTCTTCCAGGCGCAGCGCGATGTCCCCGTCGGCATCGACGAGCGCGGAGCGGCCCGGGGTGATGGCGAGAGCCCGGTCGGCGAGCCACCCCTTCGCCACGCCATCGAGGTCGAAGTGGACCCCCGGTTCACGTCGGACGGTGCTGCCGCGGGGCCCGCGGTCGAGCGACCAGCGGCGGCTCGCGCCGAGGGGCGGACGGGCGTCGATGCCAGCCTCGGCGGCCAGTCGCGCGTCGAGCATGGAGACGTCGACCAGTCCGTCGGACAGCCCCTCCGCGGTGCGGGCCCAGTCGAGCGCGGCCGTCAGCGTGGGCCCGACGCGCACGCGGTTCGAGGCCGAGGCGTTGCAGCGCATCAACTCGGACGACCCGTCGTGGCGGGTCAACCGGGAGGCCCAGACCGCCAGGCGGTCGAGCACCGCTGTCAGCTGCTCCCGCCGCACGTCTCCCGTGGCGTGCACGGCAACCTCACCGCCCAACATCGCGCGTCGCGCCTCGACGGACGCGACAATCGCAAGGTCGGTCACGGCTTGCCCGATTGGCGCGTGACCGTCTGGATGATCACCCGGGGTGTGGGCCTGGGCGTGGCGCGCGGCGTCGGCGTCGGCGTCGTCGGCGCCATGTTGGCCGCCGCGTCTGGCGGCAGGGTCTGCCCCGGCGCGAGCGTGATCACGTGCGTGACGTGGATGACCGACGGCTGGGGCTGGGCCGTCGGGTCGGCGGCGACGGCCGAGGTGTCCATCGTGGTGACAGCCGAGGGCTGGGGCAGGACCGAGGGCAGCATCGCGCTGGCGAGCGCGGACGCCGACGCGAGGCCGGCCAAGCCGAGCACCATCCGGATCCCCGACGACTGGGCAATCCCGCGCCGGCGGGTCTCCAGCTCTGCGCTCGCACGGTGGTGAAGCGTCAGGTGCGCGGTGTGCGGATCGGGCCGCGGTTGCGCGGGCGGCTGCAGCCCGGTGCGGGAGCTCGGTTTGCGGGGATCCGTCATCAGTCGTCTCCGCCCCCGCCGTCGTGCTCGCCACCACCCGTGGTGATCACGCGCTGGATGACGATGGGCGAGGGAGTGGGATCCGGGGAAGGCGTCGGCGTGGACGGCACCACGTACACCGTGTCGATCTGGGTCACGGGCTGCTGCGGCCCGTCGGATGCCGGGGCGACGGCCGGCTCGACGGTCGCCAGGGGGCCGGCCACGGGGGACAGGGGGACGAGGCCGAAGAGCGCGAGGCCCACGGCCAGGACGATCGAGGCGGCGAGCGACGCGACGAGCAGCGCCACGCGTTTGAGCATGCGGTCGAGGACTCCCGGCGGTTCAGAAACGTCTGCAGCATCCTCCGGGTGCCGATCGGGGGCGCTGAGACCCGCGTGAGACTTCTCACAGACGTTCAGACGGCGCTCGACCGGACGCCGGATCCGCCGCACAATCCCAGCCATGCGAGTTCTGGTGGTGGAAGACGAGCCCAAGATGAGCGCGCTGATCAAGCGCGTGCTGGTCGCTGAGCGCCACGTCGTCGACGTGGCGCCGGACGGCGTGGCGGCGCTCGCCCTCGCCGAGACGGGACCGCACGACGTCATCGTGCTGGACCGGGGCCTGCCGGACATCGACGGCGTCACCGTGATGCGGCTGCTCAAGGCGAAGGGGGTGACGGCCCCGGTGCTCATGCTGACGGCGCTGGGCACCGTCGACGATCGCGTGGCCGGCCTCGACGCGGGTGCCGACGACTACCTCGCGAAGCCCTTCGCCTTCTCGGAGCTCCTCGCGCGCATCCGGGCGCTCGGCCGGCGTCCGGCCCCGCTCACCGACGCGCGACTCGCGGCCGGCGACATCGTGCTCGACGAGCTGCGCCACGTTGCGCAGGTGGGCGAGCACACCGTGGACCTGTCCGCGCGGGAGTTCGCGCTGCTCGGGTTCTTCATCCGCCACGCCAACCAGGTGGTGACGCGCCAGCAGATCCTCGACCAGGTCTGGGGCGCCGAGCCGGACGTGTACTCCAACGTCGTGGACCTCTACGTCTCCTACCTGCGCCGCAAGCTGGGCGAGCTTGACCGGGCCGACCGCCTCAAGACCGTGCGCGGCGTCGGCTACTCGCTCAAGACGGGGGCCTAGCGCCCGTGCCCATCGGGACCACCGAGCGCCTCCTCCGCCGCACCCGGCGGCGTCTGTTCGCAGTCACGATGGCCCTGCTCACCCTGCTCGTGGTGGGCGTCGGCGCCGCGACGGCCGTGGTGGCGCTACGCGTGCTCGACACCGACGTCGACCACGCCCTGACCGAGGCGGTGCAGACACGAGCCCAGGCCGCGTCCGGCGAGTCCGGCGGCGAGAACCCCAGCGGGCCGGTGGACACCGACGCCGGAGCCGACCCGGATCGTCCGACCGGCCAGTCCGACACCTTCGTCCTGGTGCTCGACAAGGCAGGCAACGTCGTCGAGAACCGGTCCAACTACCCGATGACCGGCCTCCCGGACCGGCCCGCGATCACCCTCGCCGCCAAGAACGGCCAGGATCTGCGGACCATCCGGGCCAACGGCGTCGATCTGCGCCTGTACACCGTGCCGATCACGCGCGGCGGCCAGACGACCGGCTTCGTCCAGGGCGGCATCCGCCTCGACCTGCACGACCAGATCGCCCGGACTCTGCTGTTCGCGATCGCCGCTGTCGGCGCCGTGGGACTCGTCGGCGCGGCGCTCATCACGCTGCTTGTGACCGGACGGGCCCTGCGGCCGATCCGGGAGGGCTTCGAGGTCCAGCGGCGCTTCGTGGCCGACGCGTCGCACGAGCTTCGGACGCCCGCCGCCCTGATCCGCGCGAACGCCGAGGTGCTCGAGCGCGAGGAGCTGGTCGGCGAGGACGGGCACCCGCTGGTGGAGGACATCGTGGCCGAGGCCGACCGCCTCGGACTGCTCGTGGGCGACCTGCTCCAGCTGGCCGCCTGGGACGAGACGACGTTGGCGGTGGCGCCCGTGGTCCTCAACGCGGCGTCGCTGGCCGCCGACACCGTTCGCGGCGCCACCGCGCTGGCGGCCGAGCGGGGCGTGGCCATCGCCCACGAGGCGGAGGGGGCGGTCCACGCACGCGCCGATCGCGACCGGTTCGTCCAGCTGCTGCTGATCCTGATCGACAACGCCGTGGACCACTCGCCCAGGGGGACCACGGTGACCGTCCGGGTCCGGAGCGCCGGGTCGCAAGCGGTGATCGAGGTAGACGACCTGCGACCGGGCATCCCGCCCGAGGCGCGTGAGCGGATCTTCGAGCCCGTCACACGCCTCCACGGCACGACCCGGCACGGATCGGGCGGGACCGGCCTGGGCCTCGCGATCGCCCGCCGCATCACCGACGCCATGCAGGGCACGATCAGCGTGGCCTCGCCTGAGGGGGCGGGAGCCAAGTTCACCGTCACCCTGCCGGCGGCGCAGCCGCCCGCGGACGCCAAGGCGGGCCGTTCGGACTGAGGCGCCGCTCAGGGCGTTCCGGGCGCCCCGCGCCCCGCCGGCGCGGGCCGCGGGGCGTCGAACAGCTCCACGGTCCCGAGCAGCAGGGCCGCCACCGTGGCGGCAACCACGAGCGCCCCCCCGCCGACGAACAGCAGCGTTGCGTTCGTGTCGATGAGCGCGCCGGCGACGGCCATCGAGAGCGGCGAGATGCCGAAGCTGACCAGCATCACCACGCTCATCACGCGGCCGAGCATCTGGACCTCCACCCGGGCCTGCAGCCACGAGATGGCCACGACGTCCACGTAGCCGATGCACAGGCCCGCGACCGCGAACAGCAGGAACGCCACGGCCAGGGAGCCGGCCAGCCCGACGCCGGACATCGCGAGGCCGGCGATCGCGATGCCGATCAGCAGGATCCTGCCCTGCCGCTCGAGCCGAGCGCCGCCCGCCACCAGGGTGCCGGCGAGGCTCCCCACCGCGAAGCCCGCGGCCAGCAGGCCGAACCCCGCAGCACCGGCGTGGTAGCGCAGCTCGGCGAGCCACGGCATGCCCACGGCGGCCGGGCCATTGAGGGCGAAGTTGAGGACCAGCGACACGGCGAGCATGACCGCGATGCCGGGATCGTCCAGGACATACCGCAGGCCGCGGCGCAGCGACACGAGGAACGAGTCGGCCGCCGGCTCGGCCATCGCTGCCGCTGCCGCCCGCGGTGGCGGCGCGGCGGGTGCCGGCTGGGACTGACCAGCCTGGCTGGCCGCCGTCGCGCTGACGGCTGCCCCGCCGATGAGGGCCACGATGCCCGCGGCGATCGCGAAGGAGGCCGCGTCGACGCCGAACCCGATCCCGGTGCCGGCCACCCCGACGACGACGCCGGCGACGGGCGGCCCCACGACCGAGACGAGCTGGAGCGTCGCCTGGAGGAGCGAGTTGGCCGACGCCAGCCGGTCCGGCCCGACCGAGCGCGGGACGAACGCCTCCATCGCGGGCAGGAAGACCGCGTCCGCGCAGCCGAACAGGACGCCGAGCGCGGCCAGGGCCGGGATCGAGGCGTTGCCGGACGCCGCAAGCACCGCGATGGCAGCCACGATGGCGGCCCGCGCCACGTGTGACGAGAGCATGAGTGAGCGCGGCGATCGGCGGTCCGCCAGCACGCCCATGGGCATCAGGAGCAGCGCCCTCGGAACCGAGATGGCGATGAGGACGGTGCCGAGCGCCAGACCGGATCCGGTGAGGGTGATGACCAGCCACGACAGTGCAACGGCGTGGAACTGGTCGCCGAGGACCGAGACGCCCTCGCTCGCCCACATCAGCCGGAAGTCCCGGACCCCGGCAGCGTCCCAGATCCGAAGGGCGCGCAGGCGGCCCACGGGTCCCCTCGGGATCGCAGGGGTCTCGGCGGAGGGCGCGGCGGGCGTGCTCATCGTGCTGTCTCGGCGGTCTTCCGGTCAGGCCATCCGGGCGGCGGGCGCCGGCTGTCCGCCGACCGCCCGGCCGAGTCGGACGAGCATGGCGCCGACGTGGCGCCGCAGGCCGCTGCCCCGGATCGAGGACCGCGGCGGTCCGAGGCGTCCGGCCCGGCGTCGGACGCGAGCCTCCCGGTCACGGAGCTCGGAGAGGATGACAAGCGTGGACAACATGGCGGATGAGCCCTTTCTGGTTCTGCGGGTGGTCTACTCGATTGCGATTCGGACGCCGCCGTCGTCGTCGTCGACGACGAGCACGGGCCCGGTCATGCCCGAGTTCAGCGCGGCGCGGACGCGGTCCACCTGGTCACCGGAGAGACCCGGGATCCGGTCGAGCGCGAAGCGGCCCAGCGCGAGCGGCAGGCGCAGGTTGACGACGGTACGGCCGGCCTCGAGGACATCGATCCGCAAGGAGCGGCCCGTGCCCGGCTCGCCCTCCGCATCGGCGGCGCCGGCGGCGGCGGACGCGGCCGAGCCCTTGGACGACGCGGGAGCGGCGCTGGCGGGGGCGTTGTCCAACGCGGCGAGAATGGGCGCCGCCTCGTCGGCGGTCAGCCGGCCCTCCGCGACGAGTCGGAGAACCATATCCAGCGGGTCGGTGGCCACGGCCTCAGCCCTCGGGGTGGCGGGAGAGGCGCTCGAGGGCGGCCAGGCGGTCCGAGGCGGCCTTCACGTCGAGGTCGCCGCGCTCGAGCAGGCGGAGGACCTCGAGCCGGGCCGCATCGATGTCGGCATCGCCGGGCGCCTGGATGGGCGTCGTGTCGTCCAGGCCGGGCTGCCCTGCCGCCGACGGCAGATCTGCCCCTGTGCCCGCAACGGTCGGGCCGCTCGGTCCCGTCGGGTCCTGACGCGCGGCGTCGGCATCGGGCGCTCCTGCACCGCTGCTCGACGTGTCGGCCGGGGCGGACGGCTCTCCCGACGCCGCGGGCTCGGGAACGCCAGACGCCCACCGGGTCGGCCCCGGCTCGGTGGGGCCGGGCGATGTCCATCCGCGGCCCGCGGACCACGAGGCGCCCCAGGCCGCCCAGTCCCGCGCCCAGTCCCGCGCCCATTCCGCCCAGTCACGTCCGAACTCGGCCCAGAACGACGTGCGCTCGGGGCGAGGGCCTCGGGCGGCCGGTCCACCGGCTGCCGTGGGCGGCGCATCGTCGGGCGTCCCCGGCGTGATCTGAACGTCACCCGACATCGTCTTGACGTGCACGCGAACAGCACCCGCGCCCACGGTGACGTTCCGGCGGCCGCGCGCGCCGTCGCTGCGATGGGGCAGTGACGCCCTGATGTCGCCAGTGACGGACTGCAGGTCCACCGCCACCGGGCTGCCGGTGATCAGGAGGAGGTCGCCCGACACGGAGGTGACCGAGTGCGCAGCCCCCGCGTCGAGGGCGGCGTCCAGGGTGACGTCGCCGCTCGTCGTGGCCACGTCGGTGGCCGACAGCCGCGGCGCCCGCACGCGCACCGAGCCGGAGACGGTCCGTGCCATGACGGCGAGCGGAGCGGCGGCGTCCACCAGGACGTCGCCTGACATCGTCTCGATCGACAGCGGCCCGCCCTCGGCGCCGATCCGGATCCGGCCGCTGGCAGACTGCCAGCGGCTCGGACCGGCAACGCCGATCGCATCGATGTCGCCCGACAGCGTCCGGCCGCTGATGCGCACACCCCGCGGCACCTCGATGTCGAGCTCGGGCGTGTGGCCGCCGCTCCGGACTGTGACTGGGCCGACGCGGAGCGAGCCGGCCGGCCCGTCGGTGACCCGGATCCAATCCCCGCCCGACGTGATCTCCACATCGCGCTCGAGGTCGTGGTCGGTGCGGCCGCGGATCACGACGTGATCACCGTCCGTCACGCGAACGCGGAGGCGGTTCGACCCGAGCCGCAGCTCGAGCTCGCCGCCGGCCTTCAGGGGGAGCATGCGGACCGTGGGGTCGGCAGTGCTGCGGGTCTCGGTCATCGCGCATCCCTCCCGAGCGTGCGGATGGCCTCGGCGGCCTCCTCGGCGCTCAGCTCATGGCTGGCAAGGCGTTCGAGGATCTCGCGTCGCCCTGTCTGGACTCCATCGGCTGGATCGGCGGCCGGCGCAGCAGGCGCCGGAGCGTCAACCTCGTCGCGCGGGCCGAAGCCCAGCGCGCGGACCAGCGCCTCGACGCGGGCGCGGACGGTGGGGTAGCTGATGCCCAGCTCCCGCTCCATGTCGCGCAGGTTGCCGCGGCTGCGCAGGAAGCTCTCGAGGACCTGCATCTGGTCGCGGGTCAGGCGGCCGAAGCGCCCGACAGAGAACTCGCCCTCGATCGTGGTGCCGCACTCGCCGCATCGGAGGCGAGTGACGGCCAGCTCGCGGGCGCAGACGGGACAGGTCGCGATGACGTCGTGCGCCACGTTGTCCTCTCACTTGCGGGTGTTGGTATTTGACTTTATAAAGTCGTCTTTCTCTTTTGTCAAGTGCAGTTCTCTGTTGTGCCATCAGAGGAGCGAAGGGGCAGCCGGAGCCCGTGTTCCAGCCGAGGGCCGAGGAAGCGGATGCCGGACCGACCGCGGATGCCGCTCAGCCGGCGACGAAGCCGAGCTCGGTCGACTCGCCCGGCGCGAGGATCCGCACCGGGACGGCGGGCGCCAGGCGGGCGATGGCCTCCGCGAACTGCGGCCCGGGCGCGGCGAGCGGCTGCGGCCGGACATGGCGCAGGCCGGCCGGGTAGAACGTGCCCCAGTGGATCGGCACCGCGAGGCGGGGGAGGAGCAGGGCCGCCGCCAGGGCAGCCCGCTCCGGGTCCATGTGGCCGGGTCCGATGCTCGGGCCCCAGCCCCAGACCGGCAGGAGCGCCACGTCGAGCGAACCGGCCAGGGCCGCCATGCCGGCGAAGAGATCCGTGTCGCCCGGGAAGTAGATGTGACGCGACCCCCGGACGACGCACCCGAGGGCGGGCCCTTCCGGCCCCAGCGGCTCGCGCCTGCCCGAGTGCTCGGCGGCCGTCACCTCGAAGTGCGCCCGGTCGATCGCGAGTCGGTCCCCGGGTGCCACCTCCTCGACCGGTCCCGCCACCGCACGCTCGACGAGCCTGCCGAACCCCCTCGGGACGATGACCGTGGGGCGGCCCGGGATCGCCCGCAGCGAGGGCAGGTCGAGGTGGTCGTGGTGGCCATGGCTGATGAACACAGCATCGAGGTCCGCGAACAGCTCGGGCAGCACCGCTCTCGTCTGGCGGCGGACGGGCCCCAGGCCGTCGCGGAGCAGCGGGTCGGTGAGGATTCGCAGGTCGTCGACCTCGAGGAGCAGCGTCGAGTGGCCGAGGAACGTGACGCGGCCGTGCGCTGGCCCGCGACGTTCAGCCGGCGATGCGGCGCGGACGGCCCGCCAGGCGGGGTCCGTGGCAGCATGGCGTGGCGGCATCCTGCGATGATGCGCCGTCGACGAGCGGAGCGGGGATCGCAGGAGACAGCGGAGCACGGATGACGGACCGAGTCACGGCCGGGGCAGACGAGGACGAGCCTCCGGGGGGCACGCCGGTTTCGGGCCGCGTCCTCGCCGTCGCCCTGCTGGTCGCGGTGGTGCTGGTCGCCGCCGGCGGCTTCCTGTGGCTGGACATCGGTACGCATCGCGCTCTGCCCGGGACGCCGTTGACCATCTCGACGGGCCCGCCTCCCGCCGCGGGCTTCGTCTGCGGGAGCGGGGTGCTCCCGCCCGCCCGGCTCCTCGTCGTGGGCGACGCCCTCACGCTCATCGCCGCCGACGGCGGCGCCGACATCCGCGTGGTCTGGCCGGCCGGGTATGCGGCGCGCGAGGACCAGGGTCGCGGCGGCCTGTACGACCCGGCCGGCTACCTCGTGGCCCAGGAGGGCGAGAACCTGCAGGAGCGGTTCTTCGGGTCGGCGGCTGGCGACGGCGCATTCCACGTCTGCAGGATCGCCGGGGACTGAAGTCCAGATGCCACACGCCCACCCTCCGCGCGACGACGGTCTTCGCCGGGGGCATCCCGCCGACTGGCGGTCGGGATGAGGTTCTCCCGCCAGGCATGTGCCGGCCGTCGGTCGGTTCGGGAAGTCAGGTGGCGGAATCGGGCGCGGCCCTCGCGACGCGCGGGCTGAGCAAGCGGTATGGGCGGCAGGCAGCGGCTCGGGATCGCGGCCGCGCTGCTCAACGACCCAACCCTGCTCCTGGACCCAACCCTGCTCCTGCTCGACGAGCCCGCCAACGGCCTCGACCCCGCGGGCATCGTCGGCATGCGCGAGACGCTCCTCCGGGCGCTGGCGGCCCAGGGCCGGACGGTGCTGGTGTCCAGCCACATCCTGTCCGAGGTGGAGCACGTCGCCGATGTCGTGGGGATCATCTCGCGCGGACGGCTGGTTCAGGAGGGCCCGATCAAGAGCCTGCTCGGGGTGGCCGGCACCGGCCCGCCGGCGGGAGTCCATCCGGTCGCGGACGCTCCAGCCTGGCGAGCTGTCGTCACGTGTCGCGTCGACCGACCAGGAAACAGGTCTCCACGGGGCCCTTGCCTTTGAGCTCGATCGAGCCGCGAGGCTCCAGGCGGTAGCGGCCTTCCAGCTGGGCGGCCAGCGTCCCGGAGACGTGGATACGGTTCGGCTCCGAGGAGGCTTCGAGCCGCGCAGCCACGTTCACCGTGTCGCCCCACACGTCGTAGGCGAACTTGCTCGTGCCGATCACGCCGGCGACGACGGGGCCGTCGTGCAGACCGATGCGGATCCGCCAGCCCGCGTCGCCACTCGACGCCCGGACCAGCTCGACCACCTGGAGCGCCGTCTCGGCGACGGCCACCGCATGGTCGGCCTCGCCGGCAAGCCCACCGATGACCAGATAGGCGTCGCCCACGGTCTTGATCTTCTCGACGCCGGTCCGCTCGCAGATCGCGTCGAACCCCGAGAACAGCTGGTTCAGCTCCTCGATCAGCGCAGCGGGCGCGAGGCGAGCGGAGATCTCGGTAAAGCCGACGAGGTCGCTGAACAGGACGCTGACCTGCTCGTGGCGATCGGCGATGAGCGTCTCACCGGCAGCCAGGCGGTCGATTATCCGCTGTGGAAGCACGTTCAGCAGCAACCGCTGCGATTTCGCCCGTTCTGCCTCGAGCTCGGTGAGCAGACTGGAGAGCAGCGTCGAGTTCGAGTCCTGGAACTCCTCCAGGCGCCGCGTGTTGGCCTCGAGCCGCCCGAGGCTTCGAGTGAGCCTGCGGTTCTCCCGTTCGAGCTCCTCCAGTGTCCGGGGGCCTGACGATTCGTCCGTCAAGCTGGCTCGCTCGTCAAGAGACGGCGGCCCCGTCCGGCTCCGCGGACCCGAGGAGCACGGAGACCATCGTCGCGTTGTGGAAGCGGGTCAGGTCGGGAGAGGCCATCGGCGCGATCTCGCCCAGGCAGTAGAACCCGCCGACCGGAACCCCATCGCCGAGCACCCTGCGCACCAACTCGACCTCGCGACCGGCCCGCGTGCCGAGCAGCAACTTGCGGATCGAGCATGAGAACAGCAGCGCGCCGTCCGGCTGCGTGCCTGCCGGAAAGGCGGCCAGCGCTTCGGCAATGGAAGCCTGCGCTCCTTCGACGATCTGATCCGTAGCGGCCATCGTGATCTGAACCGTCGCTCCCACGGGGACGGCGCCGCCAAAGGCGACCGCTCCGGTCTCGTCATCGAAGCCGATCGGTGTACGGAGGTAGAAGCGCGTGGAGCCCGGCTCCTCGAATACGGCCAGCGGGTTGGCCAGCGGCGGCTGTCCGGTCCCCAGATACCGCCGGTAGAACTCGACCGCGGGCTGACCGTCGATCTCGAACACGGCAGCAAGGGAGGCACGCGTGACGGTCGCCCGGGGCCCAACGCCCCGCCAACCTGTTTCGACGCCGAAGGAGAACGCCACGGGGCCGGCGAACAGGAGGATCGCGATCGAGTCGCCGACGACCTCGTCGGCCACGAACTCCCGGCTGGTCGGGGCATTCGGCGGCCCCAGTGGGTCCTGTGGCGCGGAGCCGCCGCCGATGATCGGGATGCCCGGGCCGAGCGCCATCCGAAGACCGTCCAACACGACCGCCACGCCACCACCACCGACCGCCGCCAGGGCGAGGCACAGGCGGGGCGGCAGCGCGGTCTTCGCTGAAGCGTCTGCCACCGCCTCCCGTGCGGCGGCCAGCGGGTCGGCGCTCAGGTCGCGCCCCAGTCCGGTCACAATGTCGATCGAATCCGACGCGAACAGGGTCAGCGCCACCGAGTCCTCGCGGAAGCCGAGCACCGAGGACATCTCCCCGGCGGTGCTCGAACCGGCCAGCTCGATCCCTGGGTAGCGCGCACGCACCGCATTGACCAGCGCGCGATGATCGACCCCCCAGGCGCTCATCAGCAAGCCCGCCTTCGGCGCGTACCCGGCCAGGGCGGCCTCGCACTGCGAGAACACCTCGTCGAGCGCGACCCCGAGGTCGACGTCGTCGCAGTGTCCGACGGCCATCCGCAGCAGGCGCGAAGGATACCCCTGGGGACGTTCTGTGCCGGCCGGGTCCCGGGTGTGGCTGATCCTCGCGGCGGGCTTCGCGGCCGTCTGGACCGAGCGGACTGACATCAACGGCTGAGCGGCGCAGACCGTGCCGCTACGCGCGGCGGGCCACCGGCGCCAGGCGACCCTTCGTCACCGCGAGCAGGTCGCCCGCCGCGAGCTCCATCTGGAGACCCCGCCTCCCGGCGGACACGTGGATGGTGGGGAAGTCTGCCGCGGACGCGTCCAGCACGACCGGCAGCGGGCGACGCGTGCCAAGGGGCGAGATGCCGCCGAGCACGTAGCCGCTGGCGCGCTCGGCCTCCGCCGGATCGGCGATGGCGGCCTTGCGCCCTCCGAAGGCATCGGCTGCCGCCTTGAGGTCCACCTCCGCGTCGGCCGGGACGACCGCCAGCCCGAGCCTCCCGTCACACGCCACGACGATCGTCTTGAACACGCGCGCAGCGTCGACCCCCAGCGCTGCGACCGCCTCCAGCGCATAGCCCCGACCGCCCGCCTGCAGACTCGCCCGCGCATCGTGCGCATATTCATGCACGGTATGCGGGATGCCGGCGCGTCGCGCGATCTCGATCGCCCTCGTCCCCTGTGCGCCCATGACCCCATTGTCGGGTATGCTCGGGATCGTTCGACGGCTGCGGCCGCCCCGGGGGTCGAGGGCACAGGGCCCTGACGCGAGGGCGCCCCGTCGCGACGATGAACGCCGGTCGCCTCCCTGCGGCCGCAGAGAGGAACTCGGACAACTTGCAGTTCAGCGACCTGGGGCTCTCCCCAGACCTCCTCAAGACTGTCGAGGAGGAGGGGTACGAGACTCCCACGCCCGTCCAGGAGCGGGCGATCCCCGAGGTGCTCGCGCGACGCGACGTGCTCGCGGCCGCCCAGACGGGCACTGGCAAGACGGCTGCCTTCGCGCTGCCCATCCTCGACATCCTCCGACCCCATGCCAACACGTCGTTCTCGCCGGCTCGCCATCCGGTCCGCGCCCTCGTGCTGACGCCCACCCGGGAGCTCGCGATGCAGGTGGCGGAGTCGGTCAAGACGTACGGGCGCAAGGTGCCCCTCCGGTCCGCCGTCGTGTACGGCGGCGTGCCGCTCGATCCGCAGATCAAGGAGCTGCTCGCGGGGGTGGAGATCCTGGTCGCCACGCCGGGCCGCCTGCTCGACCTCGTCGGCCAGCGCGCGGCGAACCTGGCCCAGGTCGAGATCCTCGTCCTCGACGAGGCGGACCGCATGCTCGACATGGGCTTCCTGCCCGACATCCGCCGGATCCTCGACCTGCTGCTGGCGCGCAAGCAGACGCTGATGTTCTCGGCCACCTTCTCGGACGACATCAAGCGGCTGGCCGGGTCGATCCTGTCGAACCCCGTGACCATCGAGGTGGCCCGCCACGGCACGGCCGCGGAGAACGTCCGCCAGCTCGTCTACCCGGTCGACCGCGACCGCAAGGAGGAGCTACTCAGCCACCTGATCCTCGAGGGAGACTGGCACCAGGTGCTGGTGTTCACGAGGACGAAGCTGGCCGCCTCGCGCCTGGCGTCATGGCTGGACCGCCATGGCGTGGCCGCCACGGCGATCCACTCCGACCGCGCCCAGGCCGACCGCACTAAGGCGCTCGAGGGGTTCAAGGCGGGCGAGATTCGAGTGCTCGTGGGGACGGACGTGGCCGCGCGCGGCCTCGACATCGAGGACCTGCCGCACGTCGTCAACTTCGAGCTGCCGTGGAACCCGGAGGACTACGTCCACCGCATCGGCCGGACGGGCCGCGCGGGGGCCACGGGCGTCGCGGTCAGCCTGGTGTGCATCGACGAGGCCGATCTGCTGCGCGGCGTCCAGCGCCTCCTCCAGCGGGCGATCGACTGGGAGGTGGTTGACGGGTTCACGCCGCGCCGCGTGGAGCCCCAGCCGCTGCGGACGCCCCGCGGTGCTGGCGGGTGGTCAACCGCTGGCAGCGGGCGCGGGTCGTATCGGCGGCGCTAGAGCGGGTCGTCAACAGGCCCGTCAGGGCGCGCTCGGCGAGGGCGACGTCGAGGCCGACGCGGTGCCGCCCGAGGCTGACGCACTGGGCGAGGGTGTGGGCGTCGGCAGGACGACCTTCAGGAGGGCGCTCGCGATCCGGTTCGGGTTCCAGATGCTCTGGTTGGTGAGCACCGCGATCGTGACGCCGGCGTCGGGCAGGTAGCGCACGACGTTCTGGATGCCGAGGTAGCGCCCGGAGTGGCCGAGCGCCGTGTACCCGTTGAGCGTCACCTTCTGGATGCCCAGGCCATACGGGGTCGACGCATGGAGCTTCACGGTCCGGGCCACGTCGCCGAGCATCTGCGCCTGCATGGACGCGTCGAGAACCCGCCCGCCGGCCCACGCTCGCATCCAGCGTGCCGTGTCGAGGGCGGTGCCCGCCAGCGACCCGGCGCCGGCCGCCGCCGTCACCACGGACCGGAACGGGATCACGCCCGATGCTGGCGCGACCAGTTTCGCCGTCCAGCCGCCGCCCGCCTTGGCGATCAGCTGGTACGCGAGCGTCCCGACCTCCCTGGGCTGCTCGACGGCCTGGTAGTACACCGTGGACAGGCCGAGGGGGTCGAGCAGCCGGGTCCGGATCTCGGTCGCCAGCGGCCTTCCGGTGACCGCTGTCACGAGCTGTCCGAGCAGCAGGTAGTTGGTGTTCGAGTAGTACCAAGTCCTGCCGGGGATGGCGTGGGGGGTCGGGACGTAGGACCACGATTCCGCCGGCGTCCACGTGGCGTCCTTGGCGCCCCGAAGCGCGGCGTCGATGCCCTTGCCGTAGAAGAAGTCGGGCAGGCCGCTGGTGTGGTCGAGCAGCATCCTCACCGAGATCCGCTTGTCGAGCTTGAACTGCGGCAGCAGCGGCGCCACCGACTGGTCGAGCTGGAGCCTGCCCTCCTCGACGAGCTCCAGGACGACGGCTGCGGTGAACGTCTTGGAGATGGACGCAAGGGCGAACGCCGTGCCCGTGGTCATCGGGTCGCCGGCCGCCACGTCGCGCAGCCCCGAGGCGCCCTGCCAGACTCGCCCGTCGTCCCAGATGATCGCCACCGACACGCCCGGGATGGACAGCTTGGCGCGAACGCTGTCGAGCGTTCGCTGCAGCTCTGCCGCAGGGACGGCAGGGTCGGACGAGGCAGTCTGTGAAGGCCCTGCGGACGGCGCTGTGGATCCGGCTGAGCTCGCGCCGGCCGACGAGGATGAACGGGATCCAGGTGTCGCGACGGGTGCGGGCGATCCCGTCAGCGCGGCCGCCCCGCCGCTCGCGGACGGCGTCAGGTGCGATGCGGAACTGCTCGCCAGCGGGCCCCAGGCCAAGGCCGCCAGCACGACGAGCACCGTGACGACGAAGCCGACCGAGAGACCGCGGAACGACCGGGGGCGCCGCGCCTGGTCGCGCCTTCGTCGATGCTTCGGCATCATGGTGAGACGATACGCCGAACGGGGCCGCAGCCCCTGCCGGCACCGCAGCGCGCCCCAGGAGTCCCATGCCCATCGATCGAAGTGCCGTCGCCCTCCTCCGCGAAGTTGGCCTGCTGCCTGACGGCCCCGCGCTGTGGGGCAAGCCGGTCCGTCACACCGGCCCCGGCGTCTACCTCGTGGAGCTCAAGGCGCCCGTCCCCACCCTGTCGGTGGACTTGGCCGCCGTCGGCCGCTGGATTGAACATGTTCCCGATCTGCAGCTCGACGGCCGCCGGCCGGGCGGCAGGGAGCTCCAGGCTCGCCTCGCCCGCTTCTGGCTGCCCTCCCAGCAAGTGCTGTTCATCGGCTCCTCCAGCGGATCGGTCGGTGCCCGCGTCAACTCCCTCACCAAGACGGTCCCCGGCGATCGCCGGCCGGCCGGCTCCGGTCTCTGGCTGCACCTCCTCCGAAACCCGGCCGACCTGCGCGTATGGTGGGCCGCCAGCGACGCGGCCGAGGAGTACGAGGATGCGCTCCTCGACGCCTTCGCCGCGGGCGTCCCCGAGGCGGAGCGCGCGGGGCTGCCCGACGCGGCGGCGGTTCTGCCGTGGGCCGTCTGGCGCTCCCCGTCGGGCGGCCGCCGGGAAACAGGGATCACGAACATGCTGCGCGCCGAAGTGAGGGCTCCCGAGCCGCCGCCTGTCACGCGCATCGTGACGATGCCCACGGGGGAGGCCGACGGCGCGCGCGACGAGGCGAAGCGGGGTCGCCGTCCAGCCCCCGGCCGGGGCGCTGGCCGGATCGCGTCCGCTGCCGCCTACGCGGCGCAGGGCTCTCCGCGCAAGGCGGTCGAGCCGGCGTACGTCTCGCCTGAGGGCCTCGAGCGCCTCCAGGCCGAGCTCGCGGCGCTGATCGCGCAACGCCCCGAGGTCGTCAAGCGGATCGCGACGGCCCGCGAGCACGGGGACCTGAAGGAGAACGCGGAGTACCACGCCGCCCGGGAGGAACAGGGGTTCCTCGAGGGGCGGATCAACACCCTCGAGGCGACGCTGAAGGTGGCGGTGGTCGTGGAGCCGACCGAGCGCGGCGCGACAGTCGAGCTGGGCTCTCACGTCCGGGTAGAGGTCGACGGCGAGGAGGAGCGGCTCACGGTCGTCGGCACGGCGGAGGCCAACATCGCGGAGGGCCGCGTGTCGTCGGCATCGCCCGTGGGGGCGGCGCTCATGGGCCGCCGCGTCGGTGACCTGGTCGAGATCATCACGCCCGGCGGGAGGATCGCGTACAAGGTGCTCGCGATCGAATAGGGGCCGCTGGTGCGCCCCAGGGGCGCGCTGGGCGCACCCGGGGGCCGCGCCCGTGCGCTCCAAGGTCTCCGGAATCGCTCCGTTCGCGGCGCCTGTCCGGATCAGGACCGATCTCTAGCGGGCCGCCCGGCGCTCGGCCCGTTCGGCGCGCCGTCGCTCCTTCTCGGCCCGGCGCTCGGCTCGGCGCTGGTCGCGCCACGCGTCGCGCCGCCCGCCATCGATCACGGCCAGGACGATCA
>JBJKRU010000027.1:0-12725 GCA_046704485.1 Candidatus Limnocylindrales bacterium
GCGGGGAGGGACGGCTGAACCGGGCGAGGAACTCCGGCGGAAGGCGGCTCGGCAACCCGCGTGCCGTGTCGATGATGACCCAGTCAACCTGGCCCCACACCGCGAGCGACCCGTCGCCGAAGCGGCCCTCCGTCCGGCGGCGCGCCCAGAACCGCCGGAAGCCGACGACCTCGGTCCGCATCGAGATCACCTCGCCCAGCGGCAGCGGCGCCTGGATCGCGAGCTCCGCCGTTCGAACCACCCAGCCGAGATTGCGCTCGCTGTACCAGGCGCGCGTGAAGCCCAGGCGCTCCGAGTGGATCCAGGCGACGTCCTGCGCATACCGCAGCAGCGCCGAGGAGCGCACCAGGTCGTCAGGCCCACACTCGTCGAACCTCGCCCGGTACGGGACGGTGAGACTCCACGCGTCCCCGACGGCCTCTTCCGGCAGGCCGCTCATGACGCCTTCCTTCCGGCCAGCCGGTCCAATCCCTCCAGCGCGACCAGCCGCAGCCCCTCCAGTGCAACCGGACCGCGCTCCCGCACCAGGCGCACCTCGCTCGAGCGCCGCGCGTCGAACACGATGAGGCCAACGAGAAGCCTGCCGCCCTCCTCCGCTGCCCCGCGCTTAGCGTCGTCGAGCTGGTGGACCACGTCGGCCTTGATGCCCCGGGCGCCCCACTTGCAGTCCCAGGCCTCGGCGGCCCCGTCGCGCTCCACGGTGACGTCGTAGGGGTGGATTTCGGCCGGCCGGCCGTCGAACAGGATGCGGCGCTCTCGGCGGACTGGCCCCGAGCGCAGCGCCAGCAACCGCTCTGCGAGCGCCTCCACGATGGCGCCGCGGAACTGGCTGCGCGCCTGCTCGCCGCGGTCGGCCACCTCGAGCGAGACGCCCAGGATCGCCTCCGAGCGGTCTCGGACCGGGTCGCTCTCTGGAGCCGCCGTTGGGCCGAACAGGCTCGGGAACATCGTCCGCCAGTGGGCGGGATCGACCGACTCGCCGTTCATGACCGCGCGTGCCAGCAGCCGCTGCGTGGTGGTTGCGTCCACGAGGAGGTCCGCAGCGCGGAGCACGAGCGGGTCGGCCTGGATGTGTGCGTACACCACCGCCCGCCCGTCAGGTCGCGCCTCCATGAACCGCATCAGGCCGTCTCTCCGACGGCCGCCAGCGCCACTTGCGGGAGCGTGGACATCCAGTCGATGGCGCGATGGGGGTCGGTGATTGCCGCAGCCTCGGCCTCGAGAGCCTCGATTGCCCCGACCGCCCCGGCGGGCGCCGTCTCCGTGCCGCGCGCCTCGGCAACCGCTCGGAGCCGGGCGCCCCAAACCGTCTCGAGGTCCGCGAGGTACTGGAGCTCGTCGGTCACGGGCGCCGCCGTTTCGGCGAGGGCGTCGAACGCCGCGCGGGCGCGGGCGAGCACGTCGGCGACGGTCGATGGCATGGATGCCAGCGTACGCCGCGCAGGCGCGACGCGTCGCGACGGTCCGCCCTAGGGGCTCTCCGGGTTGGCCTCGAGTGCGAAGCCTGCAGCCGCGCGGGTGACCGCGAGCCGCCTGAGCGCATCGGCGTTGATGCGCGCCAGTTCCTTGCGGCCGCCGTCATCCCAACGGGTTGCGTAGGTGTGCACTGCACGCTGGCGCACCGAGAACGCGAAGTCGCGCTCGCCGAGCCGCTCGAGCCGCCAAACCGTGTCCAGGACGGCGCGGTACAGCATCGGCATCTCCTCGGAGGGAGTCTGCGGGTCCATGGCGCCAGCCTTGCGCGTTTGCGCCACCGAACCCATAGCCGGGAGGTCCGGGCGGACCGCAGACATCGGTCCGGGCGGTGCTGTCGCGCACCATCACAGCCTCGGCCGGGCCGCCCGGGGCTCAGTCCCCGGGGTGCTCGCCGCTCTCGATGCGAAACCCGCCGCCGACGCCGCGGGCCGGCTCCCGGCGATCGGTCACCCGGTCGACGATCGACGCGGGCGGACCCTCGCGGAGCCGCTCGAGCAACGCGTCGAGAACCGGCGCCGGGCCTTCCGCAACCACGCGGACGCTCCCGTCCCGCTCGTTGGCGACGAACCCGTCGAGCCCCAGATAGGTCGCTTCGCGGAGCACGTAGAAGCGGAACCCGACCCCCTGCACACGCCCCCGCACGGACACGTCCAAGCGCTCGCGCACATCCGGGCCGCTCATGCAGCGCGCCTTCGTGTGGGCCAGTGGAGAAGCAACACGTCGAGAAGCAGCTCCGGGCTGACATTGCCCTTCACGAGGGCATCGGCCTCGGCAATGCGGGCGAGGAACGCGGATGCGGCGGCAGCGGGCAGCTCGCTCGCAGCGGCCTCCAGCTCCTCGAGCAGGACCGGGTCGCGCACGGATCTCCGCGCGCCACGCTCCGCCAGGGCAAGGTCACGGGCGACGTCGCGCCAGACCTCGATGAGCTGCGCCATGGCCCGGCGGCGGTCCTTCGCGCTCGTCTTCGCCGGGACGTCCGCCGCGTCGCCCTCGTCCTCGCCGTCCGGAGCCTCCGAGCTCCCGTCCAACGGGCGGACGCGCAGGCGGCGGGAGGCCGGCTCCACGGCCGGCTCCTCGGCCACCGCAGCCTCCAACACCGTCGCCAGTTCGCCGGCCCGGATCTGGAGCGACTTGGCGGCAGCCAGTCGTGCCGCCGGTCCCTCAGCCAGCAGGTCGATCAGGGTGCGGGCGAGTTCACCGCGGATGGCGATCGACTGCGGCGCCGCCGCGTAGGCAACGGCGAGACCCGGGCGCCCGCCGGTCATCCGCGCTAGCCGGGCCGCCGTCGGCGGGTCGGCCAGACCGCGCCTGCCGAGCAGCTCCTCGACCTCCCTGGCGTCCACGGTGCCGAGCCGCAGCCGGGCACAGCGCGACCGGATGGTCGGCAGCAGCCGCTCCTCGTCATCGGCGCACAGGATGAGCGTGGTGCCGGAAGGCGGCTCCTCGAGCGTCTTGAGGAGCGCCCCTTGAGCATCCTCGCCCATGCGATCTGCGTCGCGCACGATTGCCACGCGTTGACCGCCTTCGACAGGCAACAGGACGAGCTCGCCCACCAGGTGGCGGACCGTCCCGGGCTCCGGGCTGGATTCGTCGCCGATCTTGATCTGCAGACCGGCGCCGGACGGTTCGAGCACGTGGAGGTCGCCGTGGTTGCCGTGGGCGACCATCCGACACGCACGGCACTCGCGACAGGGCCGTGCGGCGCCGGCGGCGCCTGTGCACAGGAGCCCGGCTGCGAGGTCGAGCGCGAGGGACGCCTTGCCCACCCCGGCAGGCCCGCTGAGGAGGACCGCATGGGGGACGCTCGATGAGAGCATGGCGTGGACGGCCGACACCGCGGCCGTGTGGCCGACGGTGAGGAAGCCCTCCACGTCGCTCGCGCTGACCGAGCTCAGCTTCCGGCCGGCTCGGCCTTCCTCCGGGTGGTGCGGCGCTTGGGCGCCTCGGCGGCGGGCGCCTCGGGCGCGTCGGCGGGCCCCGAAGCGGTGGTGGCGCCAGTCTTCTGCGAGCGCTGCATCTGCGCGAGCAGCATCTGCTCGAGCTCCGGCGGCACCTCGCTCCACTCCTGGCCACCGCCGCGCGGGGCGCGATCGTTGCGCTCGGGCCGGTCGCGTCGGCTGCCCGTCCTCGACGGCTGGGCGTTGCGACCGCTGCCCCGAGTCGGCTCGGCGTAACGGCTGGTCATGCCGCCGCCCCGCGCGCCGCCGAACCGTTCGCGCTCGATGGCTGCCGAGTAGGCACTGCGGCCGCCACGGCCGCCACGACCACCGCGGCCGCCGCCGCTCTGGTTGCCCCGACGTCGCTCAGCGAGCAGATACTCGGGGATCTCCGGTTCCTCAAGATCCTCATCTTCCTCGGGGACGGGCGCTCGTCCGCTCGTTGCCGGTCGGGACGAGGTGCCCAGCTGCGCGTCCCAGACGGAGCCGAACGGCGTTACCGGCCGCCGGGGCCGGGACCCGCTGAGCGCGTCCATGTCGTCGAACGGCGTGGGCAGATCGCCCGAGGCTGTGCGGCGGGCAGGACGCGACGGGCGAGCCGAAGGCTCGGCCTCCTCGGCGCCTGACGCAGCACGCCCGGTCGCGGACTCCGCCGCCACTGCGACGGCCTCTCCCGCCTCGTCATCATCCTCACTCGCGGCGCCGTCTCCAGCCGCGTCGGCAGCAGCCTCGTCACCGTCGAGCTGCGCGTCATCGCGCCTGCCGCGACCGCGACCGCGACCTCCTCGGCGCCGGCGGCGGCGGTGGCCCTCGCCCTGGCCCTCGCCTTCGGCCTCGGCTGTCTCGACACCCTCAGCCGCGACCTCGTCGAGCTCCTCGGGCTCTTCTGCCTCGCCACTGGCACCGGCCGCAGCTCCTCGTGACAGCCTCTCGCCGGGCAGCGCGACCAGGAGGCCACCCGTCGGCGTCGCCGACTCGCTGGACCGGGCGGATCGGGATGTCCGACCGCTGCGCGACGTCGCTGCGACCTCGTCGCGCTCGGCGCGCCCGCGCCCTCGACCCCGCCCGCGGCCGCGGCCCGTGCCCTCGGACTGCTTCTCGGGGACCTCGGTCATCGAGAGGTCCTCCTCATCGTCGGCGACGCGGCGCCCCGAGCGCGTGGAGCTCTTGTCCACCTTGGCGATCTGCGTGATGTCGGTGAAGAGGTCAGCCACGTCGATCAGGTCCGATGACGTGTTGCCGCGGAAGGAGATCACCTCGACCCGCACGCCCATCTCCTGGACCGCCCGGATCGCAGAGGCGAAGTCGCCGTCGCCCGACACCACGACCGCGATGTCGAGGTTGCGGGCCGTCTTCATCATGTCGACGACGAGTTCGATGTCGAGGTTCGCCTTGACCTTGCCGTCGCCGTACTTCCGGATGTCCTTGCTCACCACCTTGTAGCTGTGGCGGGCGAGGAACTGGTGGAAGTTGCGCTGGTTCTCGTTCTCCGGGTCAAGCCCGGTATAGGCGTACGCGCGGACGAAATCGCGTCCGGCAGTAGCCGCCTTCAGCAGCGTGACGTAGTCGATGTCCACGCCGGCCGCCTTGGCGGCGTAGAAGATGTTCGCCACGTCCACGAACACGGCGACGTTCTTGCCCAACGTTGACTCCTATGTGGGGTCGGCCCGACGCCTCCACGGCGACCGGGCGCTATGAGCGGCGAGCCGGATCGGCCACCGCGAGCGGGCGCCGGAGCGAGGGCCCGGCGGGGGCGAACCCTGCCCGCTGGAGGCGGGCGAGGTCCATGGGGTCGGAGGGCTGCGCCATCTCGACCATCGAGCAACCCTTGTTGCCCGCGGACCGGAGGAGCTCCCCCACGAGGACGTCCGTCACGCGATCCGCGTCATGGCCGGGCCCCACGACCAGGAAGTCGATCGTTCCGATGTACCCGCCGACGGTGACCGACGGGCGCAGGACGAGCAGGGCCGCCCCGACGAGGACCCGTCGCGATTCCGCGACGAGCAGGCTCGCGTTCGGCAGGTAGACGAGCTGGCGAAGCAGGTCGGCGGCGTCGAGCGCCCCTCGACCGGGATCCCGGAACGCCGTCCGGCCAAGGGGGGCCAGACGGTCGATGTCTGTGATGCGGGCCTGGCGGACCTGGTACTCCACGCCGAGCACGTACCTCGTTCAGATTGGGCGGTCGGTGCGCCGGGATCCCGATGGCGGTCTGGTTGACCGTTCGGGGCGGCTCCGCGCCTGGCCGCCAAGCGAGAATGGTCGGGAGGCGAGCGACGCAACGCTCGAACAGCCGTCCCGAGACAGACTGCGTGGGGGCGGGATGTGAGAAGCATCCTTGCAACCCCAGCGCTTATCTCTATCATACGGCATCGCCCCGGAGCGCTCGCTCCGGGCGTTTGGGTCCCTCGACCGCCGAGCCGCCTCAGCCGTGCCGGGCTGTCCACCCGGCCCCACAGACGGCCCGTCGACCCGTCGCCTCGTCGGCTACGGGCTGTTCGAGGGGAATTGGAGGAGACCGGATGAAGTACGCGCGGATGGGCGCGGCCTTGGCGGCGATCGCCGTGGTGGCCAGCGCCTGTAGCAGCTCGTCGAGCCCCACCCCGGCCGCGAGCACCGGTGGCGGTGGTAGCGCCGCGGCCATGGACGTCGAGGTGGGCATCGAGCTGCCGATGACCGGCGGCGAGGCGCCGAACGGCGTCCCCACGGCCAACGGCGTGGCACTGGCTCTGGACCAGATCAAGGTCCCGGGCTTCAACATCACCATCAACCAGCAGGACGACGCCCTCAACGGCAAGCACGACCCGAACACGGGCGCCAAGAACATGCACACCTTGGCGAACGATCCCAAGGTCCTGTTCGTCGTCGGCCCCTACAACTCGAACGTGGGCCAGGCTGAGATCCCGGTCAGCAACGCTGCCGGACTCATGCAGTGCTCGCCGGCCAACACCAACCCGGGCCTGACCCAGACCTGGGGCGGCGTTGACCCGAAGACCCTGCGCCCCACGAATCCCGACAAGATCGCCTACGTCCGGACCGCCACCACCGACGACCTCCAGGGCGCCGCTGGTGCTGACATCGCCTACAACATCGTCAAGGCGACCACGGCTTACGTCGCCGACGACACGCAGACCTACGGCGTGGGCCTCTCCGACGTCTTCGCCCAGGACTACGCCAAGCTCGGCGGCAAGGTCCTCAAGCGCGACGGCATCCCGGACAGCACCTCCGACTTCACGAGCTACGTGACCTCGGTCAAGGGCCTGAACCCGGGCTACGTCTACTACGGCGGCGTCACCACCTCCGGCATCGGCCTGTTCCGCGCGGAGATGGCGAACCAGGGCCTGACCAACATCCCGCTTGGCGGCGGTGACGGCATCGTGGACGGCTCCGCCTCCACGGCCAGCTCGTTCCTCCAGATCGCCGGCGCGGGCGACGCGAACACGTACGGCACCATCGCCGGTCCGCACGACGTGGCCAGCGACGCGACCCCGTCCCAGTCCGACCTGGCGGCCGCCTACAAGGCCAAGTTCAACACCGATCCGGGCGCCTACACGGCCGCGGCCTACGCGTGCACGCAGGTGTTCCTCCAGGCCCTCAAGGCCGTGGGCTCCACCACGACCGACCTGGCCGCCCTCCGCGAGGCCGTCCGCGCCTACGTGGCCGACCCCAGCCACACGTACAACACGGCGCTGGGCACCTTCAACTTCGACGCCGCTGGCGACACCAGCCAGAAGATCATCTCGTACTACACGTACGACTCCGGCACCAAGGACTGGAAGTTCCTGCAGCAGCGAGACTTCAGCAAGAACCCGCTGTTCTAGTTCCGAAACCGTCGTCAGAGACCTGGACCGGCCGGGGCGCCGCGGCGCCCCGGCCGGTGCCCTTTCGGAGACCTTGCGGATGACTGCCCGATGACCGCCGCATCCAGTTCCATCGCGCAACCTCGGTTGAACCTCGGCCGATGGCGGCTGCCGATCGGCGCGCTCATCGCGCTGGTGGTCGCCTTCTTCATCATCCTGCTGGGCACCCTGACCGGGGCGCAGGGCACCGAGCAGATGACGATGAGCCGCGCCATCGGGCTCGCCCAGGACCAGTTCATCAACGCGACGACCATCGGGGCGCTGTACGCCCTGGTCGCGCTGGGCTACACGATGGTCTACGGCATCGTCGAGCTCATCAACTTCGCCCACGGCGACGTGTGGATGTGCGGGTCGTTCGTGTCCTGGTGGGTCCTCACCTCGCTGGGCGTCAACGGACCGATCAGCGATCCGATCTGGCTGGCCATCGTCCTCGTCCTGTGCTTCACCGCGGCCATGGTCGCCATGGGCATCGTCGGAGTGGTCATCGAGCGCTTCGCCTACCGGCCGCTGCGCAACGCACCGCGGCTGGCGCCCCTGATCACCGCGATCGGGGTCAGCTACATCCTCGAGAACATCGTCGAGGTCCTGATCAGCGACTCGCCGGTCACGATCCCCCGGCCGATCGCCAACACCCAGCTCACCCTGGGCTTCTTCAACATCGGCGTCGTCCAGCTGTTCGTCATCGTCATGGCCGTCGTCCTGATGGCCGCCCTCCACCTGTTCATCAACCGGACGCGGCTGGGCCGGGCGATGCGCTCGACGGCCGCGGACCGCGATGCCGCCGAGCTGATGGGCGTGAACATCAACCAGACGATCGCGATCACTTTCTTCATCGGCTCGGCGCTGGCGGGCGCCGCAGGCGTCGTCCAGGGCCTCTACCTGGGCTACTCGCAGTTCCAGATCGGCTTCTACGGCGGGCTGCGGGCGTTCACCGCGGCCGTCCTCGGGGGCATCGGCAACACGACAGGCGCCGCGATCGGCGGCTTCGTGATCGGGTTCCTCGAAGTCATCAGCAACGTCTACGGGTACGGCAAGTGGAGCGAGGCTGCCGTGTTCATCACCCTCGTGCTCGTCCTGGTGTTCCGCCCGTCGGGCATCATGGGCCAGCAGCTGGGAGACCGGGCATGACCTCCAACGTGCGCCGGTTCCTGTCGAGGGTCCGGGCCGTGCTGGCCCCGGCCAACGCCTTCTCCGCCCGTCACCAGTCCCTGTCCATCCTGGCGGCGGCCATCGTGATCGCCATCGTCCTGCCGCAGGTCGCCCTGCTGCCGCCGTTCAACGGCTTCGGCACCCAGAAGGACTGGGTGGGCGGGTTCGCAGACGCGAGCGTGTTCGTCCTGCTGGCGATCGGCCTCAATGTCGTGGTCGGGTTCGCCGGGCTGCTCGACCTCGGCTATGCCGCGTTCTTCGCCATCGGCGCCTACACCTACGGCTACGGTGCCTCGACGTTCACCGGACTCCAGACGCCGTTCTGGATCATGCTGGCGATCGGGGCCGTCGTGGCGGCCGTGTTCGGCGTCCTGCTGGGCGCGCCCACGCTCCGCCTGCGCGGCGACTACCTGGCCATCGTGACCCTCGGGTTCGGCGAGATCGTGCCGGTGGTGGCGCTCAACGCCGACACCTACACCCGCGGCACGAACGGCATCGTGGGCCTCGCGCAGCCCAGCGCCTACGGGCTGTTCGGCATCAACGCCTTCCCGATCACGAACCCCTGGCCGTGGTACCTGACGGTGTTCGGGATCGTAACGGTCGCGTTCATGGTGCTCTACCGGCTCCAGGATTCGCGGCTCGGCCGCGCCTGGGTCGCGATCCGCGAGGACGAGCTCGCCGCGGCCAGCATGGGCATCAACACCGTCTCCACCAAGCTCCTGGCCTTCGCCATCGGTGCGTCGACCTCAGGCCTGGGCGGAGTGTTCTACGCCTCCAAGCTCGGCGTCGTGGACCCGACCCAGTTCCACTTCGACGTCTCGTTCACCGTCCTGGCCATGGTGGTCCTCGGCGGCATGGGCAACATCTGGGGCGTCGCCGTGGGCGCGTTCGTGATCTTCGAGATCCAGCACCAGGGCCTCAAGCAGCTGGGGAACTACATCCAGTCACTCAACATCCCCACATTCCAGCTCCCGGTGCTGGGCTCGGTCGACCTCGCCTCGATCAACTTCCTGAAGTTCCAGTTCCTGCTCTACGGCCTCGCGCTGGTGGCGATGATGCTGCTCAGACCTGAGGGCCTGTTCCCGAGTCGCAGACGCCGGAGCGAGCTCCACGAGGTGGCCGAGGAAGAGGATGAGTCCGGCGAGGACGCGGATCAGGCGGTGACGGGCGCATGACCGAAGCAGCCAAGCCCCCCGTCCTCGTCGCGACCGCCGTGAGCAAGCACTTCGGCGGCCTCGTGGCGGTCAATGCCGTGGACTTCGACGTCCCCCAAGGGGCGATCGTGAGCCTCATCGGCCCCAATGGCGCCGGCAAGACCACCTTCTTCAACGTCATCGCCGGCTTGTACGAGCCGACACAGGGCAGCGTGCAGTTCGCTGGCCGGGAGATGATCGCCCGCAACCGGCGCGGCTGGGCCGAGCCCGTGGCGTGGGTGACGCCGGCTCTCCTGATCGCGCTGGCGGGCGTCATCATCGCGGCGCTGGTGTCGTCGCTGCAGGTCGGGGCCGTGCTGGTCCTGGTCGCCCTGTTCTCCCTCATCGCGATGTTCCTGATGGCGATCGTCCGGCCGCCGGTCTACCTGCGGCTGCTCGACCGGCTGGGCATCTTCCGGACCGCCCGCCCCAATGACATGGTGGTGGCGGGACTCGGCCGGACCTTCCAGAACATCCGGCTGTTCAAGACCATGACCGCCCGCGAGAACGTCCTGGTGGGGATGCACAGCCGACTCCACGCATCCCCGGTCGATGCCGCCCTGCGGCTGCGTCGACACTACCGGGAGGAGGAGGCGGGCGACGCCCAGGCTCGTCGCTGGCTGGCGTTCGTCGGCCTGCGCGGCAAGGAGGACGAGGTGGCGCGCAACCTCGCCTACGGCGACCAGCGCCGCCTGGAGATCGCCCGGGCCCTCGCGAGCGAGCCCAAGCTCCTGCTCCTCGACGAGCCCACCGCCGGCATGAACCCCTCGGAGACCGTCGCGATGATGACGCTGTTCGGCCGCATCCGGCAGGAGCTCGGCCTGACGATCCTGCTGATCGAGCACGACATGCAGGTCGTGATGGGTGTCAGCGACCGCGTCACCGTCCTCGATCACGGCGAGAAGATCGCCGAGGGGACCTCTGAGGAGGTGCGCCGGGATCCTCGAGTGATCGAGGCATACCTCGGGAAGGCGGCGACGGCATGACCGCCGCCACGCCGACTGCCCCGGCCACCGCCACGCAGCCGATGCTGCGCATCAAGGACATCCATACCCACTACGGCCACATCCACGCCATCCAGGGGATCAGCCTCGACGTCTTCCAGGGCGAGATCGTCACCCTCCTGGGTGCGAACGGCGCCGGCAAGACGACGACCCTGCGCACGATCTGCGGCCTGATCCATCCGACATCGGGCCGGATCGAGTTCCAGGGCCAGGACGTGACCCACTTCGAGGCGCACACCCTCGTGCGCCACGGCATGGGGCACGCTCCCGAGGGCCGCCGCATCTTCGGGCGGATGACCGTCCGCGAAAACCTGCAGATGGGGGCGTACACCCGGAAGTCGGGCGCCGACCTCGACGCAGACTTCGAGCGGGTGTTCACCCTGTTCCCCCGCCTCCAGGAGCGGCGGACCCAGGCGGGCGGGACCCTGTCGGGCGGCGAGCAGCAGATGCTCGCCATCGGCCGGGCGCTCATGACCCACCCCAAGGTCCTGCTGCTCGACGAGCCCTCCATGGGCCTCTCGCCCATCCTCGTCGAGCAGATCTTCGACGTCATCCGGGACATCAACAAGCAGGGCACCACGATCCTGCTCGTCGAGCAGAACGCGCTGATGGCCCTGGGCGTGGCCCATCGCGGCTACGTGCTCCAGACCGGCCGCATCGTGCGGTCGGGCAACGCCAAGGACCTGCTCTCCGACCCGGAGGTCCAGAAGGCCTACCTCGGGGGCTGACGCAGGCCAGAGACCGACGCACATCGGGGCGGGGGCCGGCGACGGACCCCGCCCCTTGCGGTGGGCGCGGGCCGGTGACGCCCCGCACCTTCCTGTGGGCCGTGGCCCGGGATCAGCGCCGCTCGGGCGAGAGGTGGATCTCGAAGGCCGCGCGCGCGAGCAGGACGGCGCCGACCGCCGTGATCCAGAAGCCGTACGCATGCACGGGCACCAGTCCCGACACGTCCGCGAGGACGTTGGGGACCCAGAACACGATGCCCAGGATGGCTGCGGCGGCCAGGACGGCGAAGGAGACGCCCCGATCGATGGGCGCTGGATGGTCGCCCATTGCGTACGGCAGGGCGAGCAGCGCGAGCGTTGCGAGACCCGCGAGGAAGCACAGGATCCCGCTGCCGTCGAAGGCGCGGTACACGATCACCGGCAGCCCTCCTTCGCCGCCGACCTCGTACCACGGCAGCACGCTGCCCACGACGAGCATGAGCCCGGCGAGGAGGGCGAGGCGGCGGGCGGAGCCCATCGAACGGCGGTGCATCAGCCGGCTTCGCTGTAGACCTCGGGGCGCAGCACGCCCACGAAGCGCAGGTTCCGGTATCGCTCGCCGTAGTCGAGCCCGTAGCCCACCACGAACTGGTCGGGGATCTCGAACCCCCGGTAGTCCACCGGGATGTCGACCAGGCGACGGGCAGGCTTGTCGAGCAGCGTGCAGATCCTGAGCGAAGCGGGGGCCTTGCCCCGCAGGTACCGGACGAGGTAGTTGAGCGTCAGGCCGGTGTCGATGATGTCCTCGACGAGCAGGACGTCCTCGCCCGAGATGCTCGCGGAGAGGTCCTTGATGATCCGCACCAAACCCGAGGTCTCGGTGGCAGTGCCGCCGTACGAGCTGACCTCCATGAGGTCGATCCGCAGGGGCAGGTCGATCTGGCGCATGAGGTCCGCCATGAACGGCAGCGAGCCCTTGAGGACGGATACCAGCGTCAGCGGCCGCCCGGCGTAGTCGGCACTGATCTGCCGGCCGAGCTCCGCGGTCTTGGTGCGGATGTCGTCCTCGGTCAGCAGCACCTCGCCGATGTCGGCGTGGAGATCGACGGTTCGGCTCATGCGGCGGTCAGCGAGGCCTCCTGCGGATCGCGTCTGCGTAGGGTTGGATCATCGCGCACCTGATCCCGCGGCGCACGGCCACGGGCATCACGTCGGGCGGGATCGCGACGACGAGGTCTCGTCCGAGCCCGGCGGTGCGACACCAGCCGTGCGGGACGGCTGCTCGGGCGGCAGCACGGCGGCTGCGGCCGTGGCATGTCGGCGACGGCCGCGCCGACGGCCGCGCGGCATGCGGACGTCCTCGGCGGCAGCTCGGTGGTCAGCGCCGGCGTCGGCCATGGCG
>JBJKRU010000028.1:0-3419 GCA_046704485.1 Candidatus Limnocylindrales bacterium
GCACCGCGCCATGGACACTCCCGGGCACCTTGTCGATCCCGGCTGGCGCCGGCCCCTTCCCCGGCGTGGTGCTCGTCCAGGGGTCCGGACCGGCGGACCGCGACGGCACGTTCGGCCCGAACAAGCCATACCGCGACCTGGCGTGGGGCCTGGCATCGGCCGGGATCGCCGTGCTCCGCTACGACAAGCGGACGTTCGTCTACCGCGCCCAGATGGCGGCGATGGTGAACACGATCACCGTGCGTCAGGAGACGACCGACGACGCGGTGGCGGCGATCGCCCTCCTCCGCGCCGCCCCCGGCGTCGACGCATCCCGCGTGTACCTGGTGGGCCACAGCCTCGGCGCCTACCTCGCACCCCGCATCGCCGCGCGGGTGCCCGGCCAACTGCACGGCCTCGGCCTGCTCGAGGCGCCCAGCTCGCCGCTCGCGCAGCTCATCCTCGCCCAGGAGGAGTACCTGGCCTCGCTCCAGGGGAGCCCCAGCCCGTCAGCGCAGGACGCTCTCGCCACCCTCCGCGCCCAGGTGGCGCTGGCGGAGTCGCCCTCGCTGTCGCCGTCGACGCCCGCGTCGTCGCTGCCGCTCGGCGTCCCCGCGTCCTACTGGCTGGATCTGCGGTCGTACGACCCGCTGGCCACAGCGACCGGGCTCAGCCTTCCGATGTTCTTCTCGCAGGGCGGGCGCGACTACCAGGTCCCCCCGTCGGAGCTTCAGCCGTGGGAGGACGTCCTCGCGGGTCGCTCGGACGTCACGTTCAAGACGTTTCCGGCGATGGACCACCTGCTCCTCGACGGGACTGGGCCGCCCGGCCCCGCCGAGTACTCCGTCCCATCGCACGTCGACGCACAGCTGGTCGCGAACCTGGCCGCGTGGATCCTGGCGCACTGAGCGCACGGGTGTCACGGCTGTTGCGCGGCGATCCGCGCTGACGCCACGCTATACTCTCCCACGATTTCCGCGCCGGTCCCGTGAGGCCGGGTAGGCCCCGTGAGGCCGGGAAGGAGAGGAGCGACCCACGTGCGACGCCCCGTCAGCCGCCCATGAGCGGCCGCCAGATCATGAACGCGGAGGACATCCGCCGGGCGACCGTCCGCATCTCCCACGAGATCGTCGAGAGCCACGCCGGCACCGATGGCCTCGCGCTGGTCGGCATCCAGCGGCGCGGCGTCCCGCTCGCCCGCCGGATCGCGGCCGCCATCCGCAACAGCGAGGGCGTGAGCGTCCCGGTCGGCGCGCTGGACATCACCTTCTACCGCGACGACCTCTCGCTCATCGCGCACCAGCCGGTCGTCAAGGGCACCGACCTCGACTTCGACCCCAACGGCCGCACGATCGTGCTGGTCGACGACGTGCTGTACACGGGCCGGACGGTCCGCGCCGCGATGGACGCCCTGGCCGACTTCGGGCGGCCGCAGGCGATCCGGCTCGCAGTCCTCGTCGACCGCGGCCATCGAGAGCTCCCGATCCGCGCCGACCACGTGGGCCGGAACGTCCCCACGTCACGCGACGAGGTCGTCCACGTGCTGCTCGACGAGACCGACGGCGAGGACGCGGTCGAGATCGAGCACCGGCCGGCCGCCACCCCTGGAGGTGCCCGATGACGTCTGCAGCAGAGCGCGCCGAGGGCGCGTCGGCTCCTGCCCACTGGGGCCACCGGCACCTTCTCGACGTGGACGTGCTGACTCGAGCCGACATCGACCTCGTGATGCGCACCGCCGACGAGATGCACGAGGTGCTCGCCCGGCCGATCCCCAAGGTGCCGGCCCTGCGCGGCATCGGCGTGACCATCCTCTTCTACGAGGCCTCCACGCGGACGCGCGTGAGCTTCGAGGTCGCCGCGAAGAACCTGTCCGCCGACGTCGTCAACATCGCCGCCGCCTCGTCGTCGGTGGCCAAGGGCGAATCCCTGATCGACACCGTGCGCACCGTCGAGGCGCTGGGCGCCGACATGCTGGTCATGCGCCACGGCGTCTCGGGCGCCCCGTACCTCGCCGCCCAGGTGTTCGGCGGCTCGGTGCTCAACGGCGGCGACGGCTGGCACGCGCACCCGACCCAGGCGCTGCTCGACCTGTACACGCTCCGCTCGCGGCTGCCCGGCGGCTCGCTCGAGGGGCGCAAGGTGGTGATCCTCGGCGACGTGCTGCACTCCCGCGTGGCGCGGTCCAACGACTGGACGCTCACCGCGATGGGCGCGGACCTGTGGATGTGCGGACCCTCGACGCTGCTGCGCGGTTATGAGGCGTGGGCGGCGCGCGGGGCGGCGGGCCGGCGCTTCACCGCGACCTCCGACGTGGACGCGGCGCTGAAGGACGCGGACGTCGTCATGGCGCTCCGCATCCAGAAGGAGCGGATGGCGTCGGGGCTGCTGCCGTCGCTGCGCGAGTACGCGGCTCGCTACGGGCTGACGCGCGAGCGGCTGCGGACGGCGTCCCCGGAGGTGATCGTGATGCACCCGGGGCCGATGAACGAGGGCGTGGAGATCGCAGCCGACGTGGCCGCGGACCCGCGCTCGGTGATCACCGACCAGGTCTCCAACGGCGTCGCCGTCCGGATGGCGCTCCTGTACCTCCTGGCGGGGTCGCGGCGAGTGGAGGCGGGCGCATGAGCGGCGCGGTGAAGGCGGCCGACACGACAGTCCGCGGCTGGGCGGTTGACCCGGCTGCAGGGCGCGAGGGGGCGGCCGAGGTCGTCGTCCGGGACGGGGTCCTGGCATCGGTGTCCTGGCTCGAGGGTGCCGCGGCCGACGACCTCAGCCCGGCGGGCACGCTGATCCTGCCTGGCCTGGTGGACATGCACGCGCACTTCCGGGAGCCGGGCAACGAGGACGCCGAGACCGTCGCCACCGGCCTCGCCGCGGCCGCGCACGGCGGCGTGACCACCGTTGCGCTCATGCCCAACACGACGCCCGCGCTGGACGAGCCCTCCGTGCTGGCCCGCGTCCGCGCCGCCGCCTCGGCGACCGGCTCGCCGGTCCGGGTCCTCGCCCATGGTGCCGTCACCGTGGGCCGCAGGGGAGAGACGCTGTCGGCCATGGGGGAGCTGGCAGACGAGGGCGTGGTCGGGTTCTCCGACGACGGCGCGTCAGTCGGCTCCGCGTCGATCCTGCGCAACGCGCTCGCCTATGCCGGTGCGCTCGGCCTGCCGATCGTCGACCATCCCGAGGACGCCACGCTCACCGACGGGGCCCAGGCGTCCGAGGGCTACGTCGCCACGGTGCTCGGCCTCAAGGGCTGGCCGGTCGCCGCAGAGGCGGGTTCGGTGGCGCGTTCGATCGCGATCCTCGCCGACGTCGTCCGCGACGTGCCGGGCGCCCGCCTCCACCTCACGCACGTCTCCACGGCGGCGTCGCTCGCCCACGTGCGCGCGGCGAAGGCCGCCGGCCTGCCGGTCACGTGCGACGTGACGCCGCACCACCTCGCG
>JBJKRU010000029.1:0-17629 GCA_046704485.1 Candidatus Limnocylindrales bacterium
ACAGCAGCGAGTGCGGGTTCGCCTGCTGCGCCTCGACGTTGACGGCCTCGTAGTGGTACTCGGGGTCCAGGATGGGCGGCAGGTACAGCCGCTGGCGGTTGGCCGACGAGAAGCCGGCGTTGCGGTCCGGGCTCCACTGCATCGGCGTGCGGACGCCGTTGCGGTCGCCGAGGTAGACGTTGTCGCCCATCCCGATCTCGTCACCGTAGTAGATGACGGGGGTGCCGGGCAGGCTGAACAGCAGCCCGTTCATGAGCTCGATGCGCCGACGGTTGTTGCCCAGCAGCGGCGCCAGCCGCCGCCGGATGCCCAGGTTGAGCCTGGCCTGCGGGTCGCTGGCGTAGGCGCGGTACATGAAGTCGCGCTCGTCGTCGGTGACCATCTCGAGCGTCAGCTCGTCGTGGTTGCGCAGGAACATGGCCCACTGCCCCGCGTCGGGGATCGGCGGCGTCTGGTTCAGGATGTCGACGATCGGGAATCGGTCCTCCATCCGGATCCCCATGAACAGCCGGGGCATGACCGGGAAGTGGAAGGCCATGTGGCACTCGGGCGCCTCCTCGGTGCCCAGGTACTCCACCGCCTCCTCGGGCCACTGGTTCGCCTCCGCCAGGAGCATCCGGTCGCCGTACCGCTGGTCCACGTGGCGGCGCAGCTTGGCCAGGAAGGCGTGGGTCTCGGGGAGGTTCTCGCCGTTGGTGCCCTCGCGCTCGTAGAGGTACGGGATCGCGTCGAGGCGGAGCCCGTCGATGCCCATGTCGAGCCAGTAGTCGAGGGTCGAGACGATGGCCTCGTGGACCTTCGGGTTGTCGAAGTTGAGGTCCGGCTGGTGGCTGAAGAACCGGTGCCAGTAGTAGGCGCCCGCGACCGGGTCCCACGTCCAGTTCGACGGCTCGGTGTCGGAGAAGATGATCCGGGCGTCCGCATACCGGTCGGCCGTGTCGCTCCACACGTAGAAGTCCCGCCACGGGCTGCCCGGCGGCGAGGTCCGCGCGCGCTTGAACCACGGGTGCTGGTCGGACGTGTGGTTGCAGACCAGCTCGGTGATGACGCGCAGGCCGCGCTTGTGCGCCTCGCGCACGAACGTGCGCACGTCCCGCAGCGTGCCGTAGGCGGGGTTCACGCCCCGGTAGTCGGCGATGTCGTAGCCGTCGTCGCGGCCCGGTGACGGGTAGAAGGGCAGCAGCCAGATCGCGGTCACGCCGAGGTCTGCGAGGTAGTCCAACTTCCGCGTCAGCCCGCGGAAGTCGCCCATCCCGTTGCCGTCGTCGTCGAGGAACGCCCTGACGTGGACCTCGTAGATGACGGCGTCCTTGTACCAGCGCGGATCCGACGAGCGCCCGGGCTCCGCCGCAATGGCGCCGCGACGCGCACGCGGGCTGCTCACCGGCCGCGATCGGGCTGGACCGCCGGACGCGTGCTGCGGGTGAAGGCGGGACCGGTTGCACCCGGCGTACTGCGGGCGCGGAGGCGGGCGTCGGTCACGGGCAACGGTCTCCTCCCTCGGTGCGCCGCGTCGCTCGCGTCGCCTGGCAGTCGCCACGTCGGGGGCTCTATCACCCTAGGCCCGCCCGCGCGAGGCTGTCAACGCCGCGGCGGCAGCGCGCCGCTTGAGCACGGCGCCGGCCCTCGACTACGTGCCGAGGCGCGGCGCGGACCGCTCGTCACTCGGGCCGCGGCCCGCCCGTCGCCGTGTGCTCGATGGCGCGGACCCGCTCGATGGCGCGCCGGAGGATCTCGAACGCCGCGGGGTCGAACTCGTAGGTCCACTCGCGCAGCCGCTCGGGGCGGCCGAATCGGCTGTCGAGGCCGAGGGCCATCGCCTCGCGCGAGAGCAGGATGACGTCCGCCTCGCGGTCGACCAGGTCGAGCTCGGCCTCCGTGTGGGCCACCGCGGACAGCAGCCGCACGTCGCCGCGGCTCGACAGCTGGAGCACCTCCGCGATGTTCTCGGCGCCGCGCTGCGAGCCGCAGACCACGCCCACCTTCGATCCCGGCGACAGCCGGCTGATCTCGTGGACGAGGCTCATGTATCCGGGACCCACGAGCATCGCCACCACGGGGACCCGGCCGGCCACGAAGGCCTTGGCCTCGTCCGCGTGGAACGTGGTGGTTGCCACGAGGTCGTAGTGGTAGCGCTCGAGGCGGTCGGGGAGGTCGTCGAGCAGGATCGGGATGACCTCGATCCGCTCGGGGAAGGCCTCCGCGATGCGCTCCGCGTCGACCTTGGCGTCGGCGGTCGTGCACTCGGCGAACAGCACGCGGAGGAGCGGTCCCGGCCGCTTGCGCTCGGTGGCCGCGGTGAACATGGCCTGGGCGACCTCGTCGGGCGCGAAGCCCAGCTGGGCAGCGCGTCGGAGCGTCTCGGCGACGATGCCGGCAAGCGCGTCGGACTCGCGGCGCACCGGCGGGCGGTCCACGACCCGAGTGCCGGCCCCGTGCCGGCCCTCGACGTAGCCGCCGTCGGCCAGTCGCCGGTAGACCGCACGGATCGTGTTGGGGTTCACGCGGAGTGCGGCGCCCAGCTCTCGGACCGGCGGCAGCCGCGTCCCCGGCTGAAGGCGCCCAGACTCGATCTGGTAGGCGAGCTGCCAGAAGATCTGCGTGGAGATGGGAACGTCGGAGTGGCGCTCGATGTCCAGCGTGTGGCGGGATGCCGGGATCGGCGGCGTGCCGGATCCGTTCAGGGGTCCAGACGGTCCCGACTCGATGTCCAGGCTTCCCGCCGGCGCAGGCCCTTCGGTCGCCGGGGACGGGTCATTTCGGCTCGTTGACATAGTCGACTAGTCCAACTAACCTCGTGCTTGGCCTAGTTGACTATACCAACGCCCCGCAGCCAGGCCAGAAGTGAGCACGAAAGTGGAACTCCTGATCCTCACCATCGTCGGCATCCTCCTCCTCGGCGTCGTCGCCGCCCGGGAGTCCGAGATCGGCGTCGACTCCCGCGACCTGTCGGACGATCCTCATCGCTCGAGCTATCCCGTCTGCCTCTCCTAGCGTCCTGCATTCCGACGCGATCGTCTCGGGCGCCGACCCTCCCCTCCTTCCGGCGCTCGAGATGACTGGCCCCCGGCTCGCCGGGGGCCAGACGCGTTAATCGGGTCCCCCTGCCTCGAGTCGCGCCGCATGGCCCGGCTCCCGGCTCCCGGCCCCCGGCGGCGGCTGGCCCACCTCGGCGAGGGCGTGCCGGTAGATCGTGCTCCCGTCGATGCCCAGCGCGGGCGAGCGGAACGTCGAGAGGTCGGCGACCAATCGCGCCTCGAGCCGTGTCCCGGCGAGGCCATCGACGATGCGCACCGCCCTGGCCGCCGCACGCAGGTTCTGGGCGGTCTCGGGTCGGGTCGGGTCGTCCCAGTACCAGCCGTCGGAGGCGTACATCGCCAGCCGCCAGCGCTGCGCCTCGAGGATCGCGGCGAGACGGCGCCGATCGCCCCGGCCGCTCCGCGGCCCGAGGCAGGCGGCGGCGTAGTCGTCTGCGCCCACCAGCCCGAGCACGACGTCCGCGTAGCCGTCGCGCGCGGCCCACACGTCATCGAGTCCCTGGAGGTCGGCGCTGAGCGTCTCGGTGATCGCGTCGATGGCGCCGGCGAGGCGGTCCAGCGCACCCCGCAGGGGCGCCTTCCACCGGCCGTCGTGGACGTCCGGGCACTCGGCGCCCCAGCGCAGGACGCCGTGGTGGCAGCTCCACGAGGTGCGCTCGCGGATGCGGATCTCGGGGTGCCGGACGCCGTCGCGCTCCTCGAGCAGCGACGCCAGGCTGACCACGTCGAAGCCCCGATCGGGCATGCCGGGCGCTGGGTCCACCAGCGCCTTGAGGAACAGGTCGCGGAAGCGCTGGTGATGGCCGTAGAGCTCGCCGTCCGAGGCGATGACAATGGTCGGTGGCGTTCCGTCCCGGAGCGCCGGCCCCAGGCGCGGGGCGACCCTCTCGTGGGCGAACGCCTCGGCGTCCGAGGTCAGCGCGGCGTCGAACGACACCGCGGCCGAGAGGTCCCCGTCGTAGAACGCCACCGCCAGATGGTGTCCTTGGCCGACGTCCACGCGATAGGCGCGCGCCTCGAGGTGGGGCGTGTCCGCCTGCCAGGGCGCGAGCAGCGTGCCCCTGACCCCCGCCTCGGCGGCCACACGGAGGGTGGACAGGTCGATGGCCGTCTCCGGGAACCAGATCGCGGTGGCCGGTCGCCCGAACCGCACCTCGAAGTCCCGCAGGCCCCAGCGGATCTCGGTGCGTCGGTCGTGGAGCGGTGCGTACGGGAGGATGGAGTGGTGGAACGCCTGGGCGATCGCCGGCCCGTCAGCGCGCCCGCCGCCGCGCTCGTCCGCAGCGGCGAACTGGGCGAGCACGTCCGGCGCGGCGTCGGACAGGTAGCGGGACAGCGTCGGGCCCAGGTCCCATGAGGCGTGCGCGAGGGCCCCGTGCTCGGCGTTCGGCCGGTAGCACTCGGCGGTGATGCGCGCGTTCCAGTCGCGATAGGGTGCAGCCGCCGGGTCTGGCGGGAGCTGGCCCGTGAAGGGATCGATGCGCGTCGGCTGGTAGAAGTGCGCGTGGACGACGAGCCGGCCTCGGGTCATGACCGCACACGGTACCGTCCGCGGGCGGGCCGCGCGCGACCAGGTCGGCGGGGTCCAGCGCCGCGGCCGCCGCCGCGGTCAGCGGTCGGCTCCCCCAGCGCCCCCCCCTCACCGGAGAGGCCCGCCCTCACCGGAGAGGCCCGCCACGCAGGCGTCAGGGGCGGCGCGAGCGCTCCTCGGCGTCCTTGTCGCGCGCCACGCTGACCGACTGGCGGACGGCGAACCTGCGCGTCGCCCCGGGCTCGAGTCGGAGAGGCCAGGACACGAGCATGGCCGACCCCTGGTACATGCGCTCGTATCCCGCCTCCGAGTTGGAGATCGTCTCGATCGGGGCCCACCAGACGTCCGCCGCGGGCTGGGGAAACGCGGTCACCGCCACGCCCACCCAGTCGTTGCCGTAGCCGATGGCATCGACGCCAGCGGAGGTGCCGACCGAGTCGTGCGTGGAGCGCTTGCCGCGCACCTCGTACCACGCCTGCGGGTTGCCGCCCCCGCCGAGCAGGTGCACCCCCATCTCGACGCCGAGCCGCGCATCGACCGGCGACGTCCCGCGGTGGTGCAGCTCCAGCTCCACGATCAGCTCGGGGTCGAGGCGGCCGCCCGCGAGCCGGATGGTCTTGGTCAGCGTCAAGGGCTGGCCCAGGACGTTGCCCTCGCGCAACAGCGACACCTGTCCGGGGGCCAGGTGGTCCACCTTGAACTCGCCGTCCCGGAAGTCGCCGATCTCCCGCTCTTCCGCGACCGCGTACTGGGCCGGCGTCGCGGCCGGGTCGAGGAAGCGGACGAGCGCAGACCGCCGTTCGTGGTCGTCGTAGTGGAGCCGGCCGGAGAGGCCCGCCTCCTTGGCCAGGACGATCTCGTGGATCGAGGCGGGCGCGTCTCCAGCGGCGCCGTCGCCGGCCGCGGCCGCCGCGGCCGCCGCCGCCAAGGCCGCATCGTGCGCGCGAAGCGTCTCGTGGTAGGCCTCGGGGCGCCGTCGCAGGACGGCCGCGAGGGCGTGCCGGGCCGCCCGCAGGTCCCACGCGCCGATGCCTGCTCCCTCGTTGGGCTTGACCGTGACCACCTGGCCGGGCTCGGCCAGGTAGACCTCGGCCCGGCCGTCCATGTCGAGGTCGGCGAACTTCGCCTCGCGTGCGAAGCCCAGCGCGGCGTCGGCGGCGTCCTCCGCCGCGATCAGCTGCTCGAGGGTGGCCAGGCGCATGTGCGAGATGTAGATGCCGCCGAACAGGCCGTGCCAGTAGCAGTCGTTGGACTGGCCGCGGTGGAGGTGGTCGGTGGCCGCGGTCCGGGCCGGGCCGACAGGCATCGCGTTCACCTTGGCCGAGGTGCGCAGCATCTGCTTGTGGAGGTCGTTGATCTCGCGGTACTTCACCTGGAAGTTGCGCCAGAAGCCGCCACGCAGCCAGCGCACGTCGGGCTTGTGCTGCTCCGTGGCGTCGTGGAGGAGCTGGTGGAACGCGATGGTCTCGTCAGCTGGCAGTGCCCACTCGCCCATCTCCATGTACGAGGAGGTGGGCACGTACACCCGCCCGATCGGCGGCTCCCGCTCGAGCCACTCGCTCGGCGTCACGGTGGACAGCCAGGCCGCGTTGGCCTCGAGTGCCTCGAAGAATCGGTCCACCCAGCGCCCGTCGCCCCAGCAGTGGGCGTAGGTCGTCGGCCACGCTCCGAACTTCTCGCCGTCGTCGCCCATCATCCCGACGCGGTTGCCCGCCTCGGTGGCGTGGTCGCGCAGGTAGTCGATGACCGACTCGACCGTCCCGAACGGGATGCGGTACCGCAGGCCCTGCTCCGTGCCGAACACGGCGAGCAGCTGGCCCTGGTCCTCGGTCGTGTAGGCGCCCCAGAGGTCCTCCTCTCCGATGGCGGCCGCCCGGAAGTGCTGGTCGTCGAGGATCGTCCACTGGTAGCCCGCGCTCACCAGCGACGTCGGGAGGTCGGGCTCCCAGACCCGCTCCGCCAGCCAGGCGCCTCGCGGGCGGCGGCCGGTGATGCCCTCGAGCGTGTGCGCCATCCGCGTCAGCTGGTCGACGCGGTCGTGCTCGGGCAGCGTCGCGAGGACCGGCTCGTAGAGGCCCCCGCCGAGGAGCTCGACCTGGCCGAGCTGGACGCGCGACCCCAGGCGGTCCAGGAACTGCGGGCGCTCGGCCGCCAGCCACTCGAGGAGGGGTCCCGTGTAGTGGAGCGACAGGCGCACGCCGGGATGGCGCTCCAGCGCCTCGAGCAGGGGCAGGTACGCCTGCTCGTAGACCTCGGCGAACACCCAGCCGAAGTTGCCCACGGGCTGGTGATTGTGGATCGCCAGCGCGAGCGAGATCCGCGGGGCCACGTTGTCCTCCTGGGCCGGGGGCGTCGAGTCCGGGTCAGGCCCGGCGCCTGCGGGCACCCGCGAGGTCAGCCCCGGCGGCCGGCAGGTACAGCTGCTCCACGTACTCGTGGAGCATGCGGGTGGTGGAGAAGCGCCAGATCGTGCTGCCGATCGAGTTGCGCATGAGCTGGATGAAGCGCTTGGGGAGGCCTTCCTCGTCGCGCTCGTAGTACGTCGGGATCAGCTCCTGCTCGAGGATCCGGTAGAGGTCCTGTGCGTCGGCCCAGTCCTGGGCGCCCTCATCGGGGTTCGTCTCGCGACCGCCGATGGCCCAGCCGTTGTCGCCGGTCCAGCCCTCGTCCCACCATCCGTCGAGCACGGACATGTTGAGCACCCCGTTGGCGGCAGCCTTCATGCCCGAGGTCCCCGAGGCCTCGAGCGGGCGGCGTGGGTTGTTGAGCCACACGTCCACGCCCTGGACGAGGAAGCGGGCGATCCGGATGTCGTAGTCCTCCATGATGAACACCCGGCCGCGGAGCTTCGGGCTGCGGGAGCGGCCGAAGATCTCCTGGATGACGCCCTGGCCGGGGCGGTCGGCAGGATGGGCCTTGCCGGCGAAGATGACCTGCAGCGGGCGCTCCTCGTCCCACACGAGGCGGGCGAGTCGGTCGAGGTCGCTGAACAGCAGCGACGCGCGCTTGTAGGTGGCGAACCGGCGGGCGAAGCCGATCGTCAGCGTGCTCGGGTCGAGCACCTCCTCGAGCTCCTCGAGGGTCGCCGGCGCCTCGCCGTGGCGCGCGAACTGGTTGCGCAGGCGGCCGCGCGCGAAGATCGACAGCTCCAGCTTCTGGCGCTGGTGGGCCTCCCACAGGTCCTTGTCCGGGACCTGCTCGATGCGCTCCCAGAAGCGGTCCGCGCTCCGGGCGTCGTCCATCGCGTCGAAGCCGGCGTCGGTGTGGCGCTCGAGGGTGTCGCGGATGGGCTGGCCGAGCCACGTGGGGGTGTGGACGCCGTTGGTGATGCCCAGGATCTCGCCCGGCGCGACGTCCTGCCAGGTTGCGTTGGCCGTGCGGCCATGGAGCTGGCTGACGGCATTGGCGCCGTTCGTGAGCCGAAGCGAGAACGCGGTCATGTCGAACTGCGAGCTGTCGCCCTCCACGCCGAGGCCGAGCTCGAGGATGCTGGACAGGGGGACGCCGCCCGTGCCGGGCCGGCCGTCGCCCTCGAGGAGCGGGCCCGCGACCCGGCGGACCAGATCCGCCTCGAAACGCTCGTTGCCGGCGGAGACGGGCGTGTGGATGGTGAACACGGAGTCGCGGCGCACCGCGGCCAGCGCGTCGTCGAGGTAGGCGCCGCCGGCCACCAGCTCCCTCGCCCGCTCGGCGAGCAGGAACGCGGAGTGGCCCTCGTTGAGGTGCCACACCGACGGCGCCAGGCCCAGCGCGCGAAGGGCTCGGACGCCGCCCACGCCCAGCACCAGCTCCTGGTGGAGGCGCATCTCGCGTCCGCGCACGTAGAGGATGTGGGTGATCGGTCGGTCGGAGTCGTCGTTGTCGGGGACGTCGGTGTCGAGCAGCAGGACCGGCACGCGGCCCACCTGCACCACCCACACGGCCACCTGGAGATCGCGGCCGGGCAGCTCCACGCTGACGGTGAGCGGCTCCCCGAGGGGGTCGAGCGCACGCCGGATCGGGAGGAGCGCGGGGTCGTAGTCCGGGTAGGCGTGCTCCTGGTGGCCGTCCGCGTCGATCGTCTGGCGGAAGTAGCCCTTGCGGTAGAGGAGCCCGACCCCGACGAGCGGCAGGGCCATGTCCGACGCGGTCTTCATGTGGTCGCCCGCCAGGACGCCGAGGCCGCCCGAGTAGATGCCCAGCGATTCGTGGAACCCGTACTCGGCGCAGAAGTAGGCGATCGGGCCGTCGAGCCGGCGGCCGTGCTCGCGGGCGAACCAGTGGTCGGCGCCGTTGGCCATGTACTGGTCGAACTCGCGCAGGATCGACGCGTACTCGGCGACGAACGCCGGGTTCTCCAGGAGCTGGGACCAGGCGACGGGACTCGCCAGTACGGGGACGGGGTTCCGGTAGCGCGCGTAGGCCCCGGCCTCGATCCGCGAGAAGAGGACCCGCGCCCGCGGGTGCCAGCTCCACCAGAGGTTGTAGGCCATCCGCCGCAGGCCCTCGAGCTTGGGCGGCAGGGTGAAGGACGCGCCGGGCGCAACCGGGACTTCGACAAGGGGTTCCATGGGCGCCCCATGATAGACGAGGCCACCGGCCGGAAACCGGTTCAGCCCCGCGGGACGGCGACGAGCTTCGGTAGGATCGGCTGATGAGCCTACGCGTCGCGCTGCTCGCCGCCGAGTGCGAGCCCTGGGCCAAGACGGGCGGTCTCGGCGACGTCGTCGATTCGCTCGCCAGGGCGCTCGGACGGCTGCCCGAGGCCGGGGACGAGCTGGCGGCACCCGTCGACGTGCTGCTCCCGCGGTACCGGTCGGTGCCCGTGCCCGACAGCGCGCGGGACGAGCCGCCGCTGCGGCTGCCCGACCCGGCCGGCGGGGACGACCTCGTGGCGCGGATCGTCGACGTGCCGGCCGACGGCTACCGGCTTCGGCTGGTCGACGTCCCGGCGGCATTCGACCGCGACGGCTTCTACGACCACCCCGACGATCCGTGGCGGTTCGCCGTCTTCTGCCGGGCGGCCCTGGCGGCGCTGCGACGCGACGGCACGCCCCTCGACGTCCTCCACGTCCACGACTGGCACACGGCTCCGGCGCTGCTCGAGCGGGCTCGCGGAGAGACGGCCGGCGACCCCTTCTTCACGCGGATGGCCGTGGTGCTGACGCTGCACAACCTCGCCTACCACGGCTGGGTGCCGTCAGCGGCGCTGGGCCAGCTGGGGCTCGTGCACGGCGACCCGCTCGCGAGCAGCAACCCGTTCGGCCTCGATCTGCTGCTGACGGCCATCGAGCGCTCGGATCTCGCCAACACGGTGTCCCCGGGGTTCGCCGCGGAGGCGCTCACGCCGGCGTTCGGCATGGGGCTCGACGGCGCCCTGGCCGCCAAGGGCGACCGCTTCTTCGGGATCCTCAACGGCCTCGACCCCGACGTCTGGGATCCGGCCGCCGACGAGGCGCTCGCGGCCCCGTACGGGCGCGGCGCGACGGCTGGCAAGGCCGCCTGCCGAGACGACCTCCTGCGCCGGCTGGACATGGACCCCGACGACGACGGGCCGGTGGTGGGCTGCATCGGGCGGCTGGACCCCCAGAAGGGCCTCGACATCCTCGCCGAGGCTGCCCCGGCGCTGCTGGACGCCGGGGTGCGGCTGGCGGTGCTCGGCGACGGGCACGCGGAGATCGCCGCGCCGCTCCACGAGCTCGCCGCGGCCGCTCCCGGGCGAGCGGTCCTCGAGGAGCGGTTCGACCGCGACCTGGCCCGCCGCATCTACGCCGGTGCCGATGTGTTCGCCATGCCATCGCGCTTCGAGCCCTGCGGCCTGGGCCAGCTGATCGCGCTGCGCTACGGGACCCCACCGATTGTGCGACGCACCGGCGGGCTGGCGGACTCGGTGGCCGATGCCGACGAGCACCCCGGCCAGGGGACGGGGTTCGTGTTCGACGAGGCGACGCCGCGCGCTCTTGCGGCGGCGATCACGCGCGCCGTGCGCCTCCGCGCCGACGACCCGGAAGCCTGGTCGGCGCTGGTCGACCGGGCGATGGCCTGCGACTTCCGATGGGAGACCAGATCCGCGCCCCGCTACCTCGACGCCTACCGCCGCGCGGTGGCCTTGCGACGCGGGTAGGGCAGGGCGGCCAGGTCAGGCAGCGCGGGGCGCCAGCGCCTCGCCACGAGCCTCGGCCCGTGCGACACTCACCGCAGCCGAACCCGTCCCAGCGCAGCGGCACTCGCGCCGCCGGAGGCCCCGCATGCCGAAGCAGTTCGTCGTCCAGGTTGACAACAAGCCCGGCGAGATGGCTCGCCTGGCCGAGCAGCTCGCGGCGCGCAACGTGGACCTGCGGGCGATCGGCGGCGGCGGCCTCGGCGAGACGGGCCACTTCATCATGACCACTGCTGATGACGACACCGCCCGGCAGGTCCTCGAGGATGGCGGCTGGACGTTCCTGGAGGGCGAGTCCCTGCTGGCCGAGGTCGACGATCGGCCGGGTGGCATGGCCCGCCTGGCGCGCGAGCTGTCCGACGCCGGCGTGAACGTGCTCGGCCACCTGTTCATCGGCCGGTGGAGCGACCGCGCGACGTTCGCGTTCATCGTCGACGACCCGGAGAAGGCGCGCCCGATCCTCGAGCGCCGCTGAACCTCGACCGCGGGCAGGCCCCGGCGGCCGCCCGACCGCGACCAAGGAGCTGATGCGGTGCGCGTGGGGATCATCGTCCCTCAGGGCTGGACTGGCGAGTACGACGGCTGGGAGCCGTCGCGCGCCTGGGCACGAACCGTGGCGGTCGCGCATGAGGCGGAGGCGCTCGGCTTCGACTCGATCTGGCTGTTCGACCATCTGCAGACCGAGCCCGTGCCCACCGACGAGATCACGTTCGAGGCGTTCGTGGGCCTGTCGGCGCTCGCCGTCGAGACCGCCCGCGTGCGGCTGGGCCACCTCGTGCTGTGCGCCGGCTACCGCAATCCCGCCCTGGTCGCAAAGATGATCGCCACGCTCGACGTCGTGTCAGGCGGCCGAGCCGAGCTGGGGCTCGGCGCCGGCTGGAAGGAGGACGAGCACGTCGCCTACGGCTGGGGCTTCCCGCCGATCCGCGAGCGGATGGCCGGCCTCGAGGACGCGCTCGAGATCGCCACGCGGATGCTGGGGCCGGATCGCGCGACGTACGCGGGCCCGACCGCGCGCGTGGCGGACGCGATCAACGTACCACGCGGCCTGCAGAAGCCGCGGGTGCCGATCCTGGTTGGCGGCAACGGGCCGAACCGGACGTGGCGACTCGCGGCGCGATACGCGGACGAGCTGAACCTCGACTGGTTTACGCCCGCCGAGGTGGTCGAGGCGCGCGCCGTGATCGGCTCGCGGTGCGACGAGGTCGGCCGGTCCCCGCGGACCCTCCGCCTGTCGGTGAACATCGGCCGGCCGCAGTCCGAGCCCGAGGGCCGGCCGCGGATCGATCTGCTCCGCGCCTACGCCGACGCCGGCGTGGACCGCGTGATGACGCTGATCCAGGCGTCGGCCGCCGACGACCTCGCACTGGAGCGCTTCGCCGACGATTGCGTCAGGGCGGGCTGCGAACTCGACGGCTGAGGCCCCGGCCGAGGCGGCAGTCAGTACCCCACGGCCCTCAGGGGCTGGCAGCCGCTCCAGCGGGGAGCGAGACGGCCTCCCGGACGTGGTACCGCCGGAGCGTGGTCATCCTCACGCAGACCAGGGACGAGGCGGCGATCGCGGCGACGAACCACACGGTCTGCTCGCCGGTCCGCGGGACCAACGCCAGCGTCGACACGAACTCGATCGTGATCAAGACGTACAGGATCCACACGATCATGTCGCGCGACAGCCGGGTGCAGATCAGTGCCCCGGTCGGCGCGCCGATCGCCACCACCGGCACCGCGGACAGCCACATGTCCACGACGGGGCCCTCGAAGTCGCCCATCAAGAGCAGGTGGGTCGCGAAGCCCGTCCAGGTCGCGATGGTCAGCAGCACGACGGTGGTGGGGGTGACCACGCGCTCGGACACGCGGAAGGCCAGGACCAGGACGGCGAACATGATGGTGTTCTCGCCCACGGCCGCGAGCCCCGACAGCAGGCCGCCAACGAGCCCGGCTGCGATCAGCCACACGGCCTCGCCGCGCCCGAACGGGGCGATTGCGTCCCGACGGCGCGGGTCGGAGCGGCGGCTGATCCACAGCGCGGCCGCCAGGCTGACCAGGATGGCGGTGAACAGGAGTCGCACGGTGGCTGGCTCGGCGATCGGGGCGAGGAAGAGGCAGCTGGCGGCGACGCCCACGATGACGGCCGGACCGCCGTATTGGAGGGCACGCCACTCGATCGGCACGCGGTTGAAGACGATGCTCGCGCTGGCCGCGCCCATGCCGACGCTCTGGATCGCGAAGCTGAACAGGCGAGCCTCGCCCGCTGGGACGGTGAGCACCTTGGTCAGCACCGGAAAGGCGACCGCCCCACCGCCCTCGGACGTGCCGCCCCCGACGAGCGACCCGAAGACCATCGTCAGGGAGACCTGCCAGTGGTTCGCGACCGCCTGGAGCGCACGCTCGCCCCCGAGGACCAGCCAGCAGCCGACCACCACGACGGCCAGAAACAGGTTCGTGCGGGCCATGCGCCGAAGCGGCGGGGGTCCGATACCGTCCAGCGGCGGTCGACGCTGGACGTTGTGGCTCGCGGGCTCGGTCACGGGGGCATTCTCGCAAGCTGGCCAGCCGCCCGTCAGGTCCAACCGTCCGGCGATCGGCACGCCCCACGACCGGCGAGGGGCGGCGGCTGGTCCCGGCTGGGCGTCGCCCGCGAGTTCACCGAGCACTGGACCCGCCGCGCGCAGATCCGCAGGCGCTCAGTCGCCCCTGCAGCCCCTGCAGCGGCCGACCACCGTGAGGTGGGACAGGTTGACCTCGAAGCCCCTCGAGTCGGCGAGCGCCGTCGTCAACGCCCGCGCCTCCTGGGCGTCGATCTCCCAGGTGCCCCCGCACCCCTGGCACTGCAGGTGGCCGTGCTCGGCGTCCGGCAGGACGTGGTACTCCTCGACACCGTCGAGGCCGTGCGAGTGCCGCACGAGGTCCAGCGCCTCCAGCGCATCGAGGCTGCGGTAGACGGTGGACGGCGTGGTGTCGGGGTCCACGGCCCGGCAGCGCTCGACGAGCTCGGCGCCGGTCACGTGCCCCCTTGCCTCGAGCAGAACCTCGACCAGCAGCCGCCGCTGCGGGGTCCAGCGCATGCCCTGCGCTCGAAGTTGGTCTCTGGCACGGGTGATGACGCCCTCGCCGGCGCCTCGGACAGGCTCGATCATGGTCACGCGATCGTACACACATGGGCGAGTCGGCCGCCATCCCCATGCGGCGCTGTGGCGATGAAGGACAGTTGCAACGATGTGCGTTAGCATGCGCCTCTGACCTAAACCCTCGTCCCAGGGAGCCCGTCATGCCGTCCCTCCGCCGCCTCCTCGGCACCTCTCCTGAACTCCGGCGGCGCGTGGTGGCGGTCTACGCATTCATCGTCGTCTTCAACCTCGCGGCCTGGGCCCTCGCGGTTGCTGCCTCGGCCTCCTACCCGATCCTGCTGCCCACGGCCTTCCTCGCGTACACCTTCGGGCTCCGCCACGCCGTCGACGCCGACCACATCGCCGCGATCGACAACTCCACGCGCAAGCTGATGCAGGACGGCCAGCGCCCGGTTGCGGTGGGCACGTTCTTCTCCCTCGGCCACTCGACGGTCGTGGTGGCCCTGTCGGTCCTGGTCGCCCTGTCGGCGGGCATCGTCAGCGCCATCCCGGCCGCAGAGCGGATCGGCGGCCTGATCGGCACCGTGGTGTCGGCGACCTTCCTCCTCGTGATCGGGCTGATCAACCTGGCGGTCCTGCTCGACATCTGGAGGATGTTCCGCGAGGTCCGGGAGGGCGGCGAGTACAGCGAGGAGAGCCTGGAGGACTTCCTCAACCACCGCGGGCTGATGGCGCGGATCCTGCGGCCGGCGCTCCGTCTGGTCCGGCGGAGCTGGCACATGTACCCGCTCGGCTTCCTGTTCGGCCTCGGCTTCGACACCGCGTCCGAGGTTGCGCTCCTCGGCCTCGCGGCGACGTCCGGCGCAGGCGGCGTGCCCGTGGCGTACATCCTGATCCTGCCGGCGCTGTTCGCCGCAGGCATGTGCGCCGTCGACACGACCGACGGGGTGCTCATGCTGGGCGCGTACGGCTGGGCCTACGTGAAGCCGGTCCGCAAGCTCTACTACAACCTCAACATCACGCTGATGTCGGCAATCATCGCGTTCGCCATCGGCGGGATCGAGGTGCTGGGCATCGTCGCGACCGAGTTCGGGCTCGCGGGCGGCATCTGGGGCTTCGTGACCGGCCTCGACTTCGGGCTCGTGGGCATTGGGGTGATCGGGCTCTTCGTCGCGAGTTGGGCGATCTCGACGCTCGTCTACCGCTGGAAGGGGTATGACGATCTGCTCCCCGCCGCCGAGCCGGCGCCGTTCGACGAGGGCCGCGAAGCCGCCTGACCCCGGCGCGATGCGCGCGCGAGTCCGCCAGCGCCCACTTGGCTGAAGTCTCGACAGCTCGCTCGCGGCCGGGCGCTGTCGTGTGGCCCCTCTGCTATCGTGCCGCCGCCGGGCGGGAGTAGCTCAGTTGGCAGAGCGGCAGCCTTCCAAGTACCCCGCTCGCGAGCGTTGTGCTCTGCGTTCGACGGCCACCTGAACCGGTGCGATTCGATGCTCACGCTTGCGCTCATGGTCAGAGCGCGACAAGACGTGCTCAGCGTCAGCTCGCGGCATGCGTCTAGCACCTGCGAAACGGAGTCGCGACGGTGTGCTCTCGCGGACCCACTCCGAAGAGCGCTACGAGGTCACCGACGCCGAGCCCGAGCTGGGCGTGCCCAGGGACGCCCATTGGGTGGGGTTGGTCCAGAACACCGTCCTCCCTCAGGGCGCCGCGGGGATCGAGCGGCCCATCAGGTGCCCGAGATCGTCGAGCGCCTGCTGCGCCGTCCAGGCCGCCCCGGGGCTCTCCAGGTTCTGCAGGCCCTGGTCGTTGAGCAGGGACTTGAGGGTCGGGTCGAGCCTGCCCCCGACGTCCGCGATGCCCACGATCGCGATCCGCTCGTGCCCCTGCGGGTCGAGGAAGAACAGCCCGTCGTTGTGCCCAACGTCGTACGTCTCGGGCTGGTGCGTCCACCAGTCGACGGGGGCGGGAGAGTCCTCCGGCTGGACCGAGTAGGTGATGCCGAAGGCCTTCCAGAGCTGGGCGAGGTCTGAAGCGGAGCCCGTCAGGAGCGTCCATCGCAGCCCGGTCATCTGGGCGTAGGCCCGCAGGCGGGCCGGCGTGTCGCGCCCCGGGTCGACCGTTGCCTCCACGAGCGCGACCTGGTCCGCCACGCCCGCCTGCTCGATCGCCTGCTGGAGCTCGAGGAAGGCCCCGGTGGTGATGGGGCAGACCTCGTGGCACAGCGTGAGGAACGGGGTCAGCACGACGTAGCGACCCTGGAGGGCGGCCAGCGTCGTCGGCTGCCCGTCCTGGCCGACGAGGGCGACGTCCGGCAGCGCCCTGTCCATCTCCACCCCGGTGAGCGGCGGGCCGGCCTGGGCGGCCCCGGTGGCGCCGCCGCAGGCGGCGACGAGGAGCGCGACTGTCGCCGCGACGGCGAGGACGGCGGTCCGTCGGGACAGGACGCTGGGGATCAGTGGATTCACCGGTGAGCTCCTTTGCCGCCCCCGCCCGTGCTGTCGATGTCCGGGGATTCCCGGGATGGCGGGCGCGGTCGGACAACCCAGCCGCGGGCGAGCCGGGCGTCCTCGCGGGTTTCCCGCTCCTCCTCGGCGCGCATCCAGTCGTAGAACACGAGGCCGCCCCAGAGCGGGATCAGGATCGCGCCCACGACCCACATCTCCGCCCCGGCCATCTGCTGGTCGGCGAGCGGGGTGACGTAGCCCAGGTGCAGGCCCAGGTAGTGGGCGTACAGGGGCGCCGGCGCCAGCACGAGCACGACGCCCAGGAAGCTTCCCTGCACCATCGCGAACAGGATCAGGACGAGGCGCACCGGGTGCGGGAGCCTCGACCGCACCGGGTCGGCGCCGATCATCGGCCCCCAGAAGAGGATCGCGGCCGCGAGGTACGCGACGTGCTCGAGGTCGTGGACGAGGGTGTTCTCGAGGGCCAGCTCGTAGATCGGCGAGAAGTGCGTGAGCCACAGCGACCCGGCGAACAGCGCCAGGCCCACGAACGGGTGGCTGAGGAGCGTCACCGCCCGGCTGTGCAGGATCGGCAGGAGCCAGAAGCGGCGCACGTCCGCGCTCGCGACCCGGAGCGTGACCGTGACCGGCGTGCCGAGCACGAGGAGCGGCGCTGCCACGAGCATCAGCAGCAGGTGCTGGGCCATGTGGTCGGCGAAGAGCGTGGTGTCGTACTGGCCCACCACGCCCTGGAGGGCGAGCTCGATCACGGCGAGGCCGGCGATGAAGCAGGCGGCGCGCCAGGCCGGCACGGGGTTCCGCGGGTGGCGGCGGCGGATCTCCAGGACCGCCCACAGGTACGCCGCCGCGGTCGCGAGCAGCGGGAGCTGGACCGACAGGTCGAACGACCAGGCGGCGAGGAGGTCGAGGGGCGCGGGCAGCGGCACGACGAGCGCGTACACGCCCGGCGCGGGGATGTCCGCGAGGCGCAGCGACTGGGCCTCGCTGTACGTCTGGAGGGGGACCCAGTTCCCCCCCTCCTGCCGCTCGATGCGGGCGGCGGGCGTCCCGAGCGGCTGTCGCAGCACGATGGTGGCCCGGGCGCCGGATCGGAGGGTGAGCGGCGCGCCGGCCTGGTCGGCCAGCGCGACCTCGTAGACGTTCCCGACCATCTGGCCGTCCGGCGGCAGCGCGGCGGGGACCGGCATCGGGCGGACGGACACACTGAGCGCGCTCGTGCCCGGCGGCAGCTCGACCGCGTCCCGGGGGGCCACCAGCTGCGCCTGCGGCGGCTGCTCGTCCGTCGCCAGCGCGATCGCCGTGCTGGCGCCGCCCGTCACGGCCAGCGTCGCCGAAGCGGCGCCCGGGCCGCCCTGTTCGCCCGGCGAGGGGCTCAGGTAGCGGAACTG
>JBJKRU010000030.1:0-8216 GCA_046704485.1 Candidatus Limnocylindrales bacterium
GTAGTGGGCTGCGACCGCACCGGCCAGCTCCTCATCGCCGACGGACTCGAAGTGCCGGGCGGCCGCCATGTGCCGCTCGCGCCGGTCGCGGAGCGCAAGGGTCGAGTACGCGACCTCGCGGATGAGCGCCTGGACGAACGCGTACTGGCCCCGCTCGGGCGAACGCGGATCGACCTCCACCCGGAGCAGATCGCCGCGGACGAGCCGCTCCAGCCGCGGCCCGAGGGCCGGGTGGTCGGGACCCTCGATGGCGGCGAGCGCGTCCTCCGTGAACGACTGGCCGAGCACGGCCGCATCCTGGACCAGGGCACGATCGCCTGGGTCGAGCGCGTCCAGGCGGGCCGCGATCAGCGCGTGGAGGGAGTTGGGGACGGCCAGCTCGCCCAGCTCGCCGGCTGGCGCGAAGCCGCCGCCCTCACGCGGCACCAGCCGTCCGTCGGCCACCAGCATCCGCATCGTCTCGACGGCGTACAGCGGGATGCCGTCGGCCCGGGCGACGATCGTGCGGACGGCCTCGGCGGGGAGGCCTGGGGCGAGCCCAACCAGCAGCTGCCGCATCGACGACTCGTCGAGCGGCTGCAGGTCGAGTGCGAGGAAGGCGCGCTTGCCGGCGCCCCAGCCAGGCCGGCGGTCGAGCAGCTCCGGTCGCGAGAGGGTGATGATCAGGATCGGGACGCCGCGGCTCCATTCGAGCACGTGCTCGATGAAGTCGAGCGTCCCGGAATCGGCCCACTGGAGGTCCTCGAAGAGCAAGGCCACGGTGCCGGTCGCCGCCAGGCGCTCGAAGAACGTCCGCCAAGCACTGAACAGCTCGGGCTGGCCGCCAGCGGGCGCCCCGCCCACGCCCAGCAGCGCCAGCAGCGAGGGCTCGACGCGGCGCCGCTCAACCTCATCGGGAACGTACTCGGCGAGCATGTCGGTGATCCGGGCTCGCGTCGTCGCCGCGTCGTCGGTCTCGAGCAGGCCGGAGCGGGAGCGGATCATCTCGCCCAGCGCCCAGAAGGTGATCCCCTCCCCGTAGGCCGGCGACCCCCCCTCGTGCCACAAGACGCTCTCGACGACGCCGTCGACGTACTTGAGGAACTCCCAGGCGAGGCGGCTCTTGCCGATTCCCGCCTGGCCCGTGATCGAGACGAGGCGCACGCGCCGCTCTCGGGAGGTCGCGTGGAACAGGTCCTTGAGCAGCCGCAGCTCGGCATCACGTCCGACGAACGGCGCCTCGAGGCGATCGTCGCGGCCGCGCCCGCGCCGCTGGGCGACGACTCGCACGGCCCGCCAGGCGGAGATCGGCGTGTCCTTGCCCTTGGCGGCGTGCTCTCCGGCCGGTTCGTACGTGATCGCGCCCATCGTGGTCTGGTACGTGACCCCGCCGACGAGGACCGCGCCGGGCTCGGCCACCGCCTGGAGTCGCGAGGCCGAGTTGACCAGGTCGCCCGCGACCATTCCCTGCCCGGCCGCTCCGATCGTGACCGCCGCCTCGCCCGTGAGGATGCCGGCGCGGGCCTGCAGCCCGGGGCCGAGGGTGCGCACCGCGTCGAGCAGCTCGATGCCCGCCCGCACCGCTCGCTCGGCGTCGTCCTCGCGCGCCGTCGGCGCACCCCAGACGGCCATCACCGCGTCCCCGATGAACTTCTCCACCGTGCCGCCGTAGCGCCCGATCACCTCCGTGGCCCGGTCGAAGTAGCGCGTCAGCAGCTCCCGGACGGCCTCCGGGTCGCGGCCTTCGGCGAGCGAGGTGAACCCCACCAGGTCAGCGAACAGCACCGACACGAGGCGCCGCTCGGCGATCGGCTCGGGAGGGACGACTCGCGCGGCGTCGGGCGCGATGGGCTGGGCGGGCGGCGGCGCCCCGGCGGCGGCCGATGCGGGAGCGGGCGGCGGAACGGCCATTGCGCTGCCGCACTCGCCGCAGAACCGGGCGGCGGGAGCGTTGACGGTGCCACAGCTCGGGCACACTGCCGCCAGCCGCGAGCCGCACTCCCCACAGAACTTGCGGCCTGCGTCATTCAGGGTCCCGCACGCGGGGCAGTTCATCAGCGCCTCCCTAGGCGCGACAGCGTAACTGAACTGCGGGCGACTCGCGCGAACGGTGCGGGTGGCGGAGCGGCGGGAGTGCAAGCATACTCCTAGGGGGTATGCGGTCCACGTGCTACAGTGTCCTCGACGAACCCCCCTCAGCCACGAGATCCCAGCCACGATGACCAAGCAGGACCACACCGATGCCGCGGAAGCGGCGACCAGCCCGTTCGGCGGCGTCAAGATCGACTTCGGCGATGGCGGCAGCGCGCCGTTCGGCGGGCTCGCCATCATCGGTGACGGCGGCGCCGAGGCAACGCCGTTGAGCGGTGGGCCGGCCTCCTCGGGCGAGAGCGGCTCCCCCGTCCAGACCAAGGTCCTGATCATCGGCTCCGGCCCGGCCGGGCTCACAGCAGCGATCTACGCCGCCCGCGCGAACCTCGAGCCCGTGGTGATCGGGGGCTCCGCCCCGGGCGGCCAGCTGATGCTGACCAGCGAGGTCGAGAACTACCCGGGCTTCCCCGAGGGCATCGACGGGCCGGAGCTCATGAACCGCTTCCGGCAGCAGGCAGAGCGCTTCGGCACCCGCTTCTTCGACCTCGACGTCGACCGCGTGGACCTCACCGGACGCCCCTTCCGCGCCTGGGCCCGCGGCATGGAGTTCGTCGGCCAGACCGTGATCCTCGCGACGGGCGCCTCGGCGCTCTGGCTCAACCTGGAGTCCGAGCAGCGGCTTCGCGGGCGGGGCGTGTCAGCCTGCGCCACCTGCGACGGCTTCTTCTTCCGCGACAAGGAGATCGCGGTGGTGGGCGGCGGCGACTCGGCCATGGAGGAGGCGAACTACCTCACGCGATTCGCGAGCAAGGTCCACCTGCTCCACCGGCGGGACGGGTTCCGGGCCAGCAGGATCATGGTCGACCGGATCCACGCGAACCCCAAGATCGAGGTCCACACGAACACCACTGTCGCGGAGGTGCTGGGCGACCAGTTCGTCGACGGCCTGCGGCTGCAGGACACGCGTGATGGCAGCGAGCGCACCGTGCCGATCGAGGGGCTGTTCATCGCCATCGGCCACCGCCCCAACACCGACGTGTTCCGCGGCTGGCTCGAGACGGACGAGGGCGGCTACCTCATGCCCCACGAGCACACGGCCAGCCGGATCCCGGGCGTGTTCATCGCCGGCGACGTGGCCGACCACCGCTACCGGCAGGCTGTCACCGCTGCCGGCGAAGGCGCCCGCGCGGCGATCGACGCGGAGCGCTGGCTCGAGAGCGAGGGGATCGCGGAGCACGTCACGCAGACGGCCTGGTAGGGCAGCAGCCGGCACCCCTGAGGCTCAGCCCGGTGGCGCCGCTCCGCATGACCCGCCGGCAGCCGGCCGCCGACCCTACCGTGCCCGGACGGCGTTGTTCTTCGCATCGTGGGTGAGCACGGCCAGGCCGAGCGCCTCGAGGAGCGGCGGCAGGTAGATGCCGAACCGGCCTCGGTACCCCTTCCTCAGCCCATACCAGCCGCCGCGCGGATTGGCCGGCGATCGGCCCCACGCCTCGACCGTGCCCTCGGCCGCCGGCTTCTGCTCGTCCGCGCCGCCGAGCGGCACCCAGCCGCCCTGCGCCTTCAGCCACGCATGGAGCTCCTCGATCGCGCGGACGTCATAGGCCAGCCGCGTCGACCCCACTTCGCAGACGAGCTGCGCAGGATCTGCGGCGTCGTCGCGGAACATCGTGTAGGCCGACGTACCGGGCGCGGTCGTCAGCCGCCACGGGTCCTCTCTGGTGCCCGTGCCGTTGGCCATCTCGGGGTCCCTGCAGGTGCGGCCGGCGGCGCCACCGCTGCGCGCACGATGCCACCGCGGCAGGTGGGGCACAATCCCCTCGCACGCGTCTCTCCCAAGATCTTGCATGAGTATGCAACACCATGTATAGTCATCCAGTGCGCACTCTCTGCCCGATCTCCGACCCCCTGAGCCGGCCGTCAGCGAGCGGCCGCGCGCGCCGGTGAGCGCGGACTCCACGGGTTCGGCGATCGCGGCGGAGCGTGCGTCAAGCCCCAGCCCCACCCCTGCCCTGCGCGGCGCCAGGGCGCTCGCCGGCGACGGCCCGATCCGGGTCGCGATCGCCGGCGCGACCGGCTATGTCGGCGCGGAGCTGATCCGGCTCCTGGCGCTCCACCCGCAGGTGGCGATCGCCGGGCTGGTCGGTCGGGAGCGCAGGGGCGACCCGATCGGGCACATCCATCCCCACCTCGCGACGCGCGAGCTGCACGTCTACGACAGCGTGCCCGACGACGCTGAGGCGGTGTTCCTGGCACTCCCCCACGGCACCGTGGCGAACCGCGTCGACGAGTTCGTGGCCCGGGACCAGGCCGTGATCGACCTCGGCCCGGACTTCCGCCTGCACGACCCGGCCGACTACCCGACCTGGTACCACTTCGACCACCCGCGGCCCGAGCTGCTGGCGACGGCGGTGTACGGGCTGCCCGAGCTGCACCGCGCGGAGCTGGCGGAGGCGGGCAGGAAGCCAGGGGCGATCGTCGGCTCACCCGGCTGCTACGCCACCACCACGATCCTCGCCCTGGCCCCGCTCGCCCGCGCCGGGCTGCTCGCCGACGTGGTCGTGGACGCGAAGAGCGGTGTGTCGGGCGCTGGCCGCGACCCCAAGGCCGACCTCCACTTCGGGGAGGTCAACGAGAGCGTGAAGGCATACGGGATCTTCACCCACCGCCACATCGCGGAGATCGAGCAGGAGCTGCTCGGCCAGTCGCCCGCCCCGGGCGCCAACCCGGGTGCCGTGGGCATCGACTTCCTGCCGCACCTCATCCCGATGACGCGGGGGATCCTGTCGGCCTGCCACGTCCGGACGACCCGCCCGGTCGTCCAGCACGACCTTGACGAGCTGTACGCCGCCGCGTACGGGGGCGAGCCGTTCGTCAGCGTCGTGCCCACCGCGCCGGCAACCAAGCACGTCCTCGGCTCGAACGAGTTCCGCGTCTGGGCGCGGGTCGATGAGCGGACCGGCCGCGTGCTGGCGATCGGCGTGCTGGACAATCTCGTGAAGGGCGCCGCCGGCCAGGCCGTCCAGGCGTTCAACGTGCTCCACGGCCTGCCCGAGTCCACCGGCCTGCTCCAGCTTCCCCTGGCGCCATAGGCGCCGTCCAGTCCACCGAGGCCCGCCGTGACGCCGTCGCCCGAACCGTTCCCAGCACCGCTGCCCGACACGCTGCCGGAGGTCGAGCGCGTCGCCCGCATGCCCGGTGGCTTCGCCGCGGTCGGCACGACCGCCGGGATCAAGGCTTCTGGACGCCCGGACTTCGCGCTCATCGCGGCGACCGGCGGACCGGTCCCTGCAGCCGCCGTGTTCACGCCCAACCGCTTCGCCGCCGCCCCGGTGCGGCTGTCGCGGGCCAACCTCCAGACGACGGGCGGGTCGGCCGCCGCGGCCGGCTATGCCGCTGCCGTCATCGCGACGTCGGGGTCCGCCAACGCGGCGACGGGCAAGGCGGGCGACGAGGACCAAGCGGCGATCGGGGCGGCCGTGGCCGGAGCCCTCGGGGTCGACCCGGTCCAAGTGCTCCACCTCTCGACCGGCGTCATCGGCGCGCGGTTGCCGGTGGACAGGGTGGCGGCCGCCGTCCGGCGGGTCACCACCGCCGGCCTGGAGGCAACCGACCTCGCGCTCGGCCAGGCCGCGATCTCCCTCCGGACCACCGACTCGACGACCAAGTCGGCGAGTGCCAGGGTCGAGGTGCCCGGCACCGGCGGCGGGACCGTCGCCGTCACGGTGACCGGGATCGCCAAGGGGGTCGGCATGATCCACCCTCGCATGGCGACCATGCTCTCCGTGGTGCTCACCGATGCCACGGCCTCGCCGTCCACGCTCCGCGCGCTGCTCCGCGGCGCCGCGGCCGTGACCTGGGACCAGCTGTCCGTGGACGGGGACACGAGCACCAACGACACCGTGTTCGCGCTCGCGTCGGGCGACTCGGGAGCCGTCTCCGCCGACGACGACGCCGAGGTCTGCGCTGCGCTCGGCGCGGCCATCGAGGCGGTCGCCCGCGACCTCGCGCGCCAGCAGGCCCGCGACGGTGAGGGCGCGACCGCGCTGATCACCTGCCAGGTCTCCGGCGCCACCGACGACGCCGACGCGCGGGCGGTGGCTCGGGCCGTCATCAGCTCGTCGCTGGTCAAGGCGGCGGTCCACGGCAAGGACGCCAACTGGGGCCGGATCGCCGGCGCCGCCGGCAACGCCCTCGTGGCGGAGGCGGCGGTGCTCGAGGCGGCAGGGCTGGGCCCGGAGGATGCCGCCTCGCGTGCCGCCCAGCCGGCCGCCGTGGACCCCGCCCGGATGCGGATCGCCATCGCCGGCCTCCTCGCGTACGACGGGACGGTCGGCGGCCCGGTGGGTATCGACAAGGCGGCCGCGCGCGACGCGATGGACGCCGAGGAGGTGCTGATCCGGGTCGACCTGGGCCTGGGCGACGGGACCGGCGAGGCGTTCGGATGCCCCCTCACCGAGGGCTACGTGAAGGAGAACGCGGAGTACACCACGTGAGCGGGGTGAACGCCGCAGGGGCGGCCGGTGAGTGAGGTCGTGGTCGTCAAGCTCGGCGGGACCACGCTGGCCGAGCAGACGCAGGTCCTCGCGGAGGTGGCCCAGATCGCGCGCCGGCGGCCCGTCGTGCTCGTGCACGGCGGCGGCAAGCGCATGACCGAGTGGCTCGAGCGGCTCGGTGTCGAGACCCGCTTCGAGGGAGGGCTCCGGGTCACGGACCCCGCCGCGCTCGAGGTGGCGGCCGCGGTCCTGCGCGGCGTCGTCAACAGCGAGCTGGTGGCGGCCCTCCACGACGCGGGCTGCGACGCGGTCGGCCTCTCGGGCGTGGACGGCGGGCTGCTCGTCGGTCGCCGCCTGCCCGACGTCGGGCTCGTCGCGACCGTCGTGAGCGTGCGACGCCACCTCATCGACTCGCTGCTCGTCGCCGGGCAGGTGCCGGTGGTGGCGCCGCTCGCCCGCGACGAGGACGGGGTGGTCTGCAACGTGAACGCCGACGATGCCGCGGCAGGCCTGGCGGTTGGGCTGGGCGCGCGCCAACTGGTCCTGATGACCGACGTCGACGGCGTCCGCGACGGCTCCGGGACGAAGCTCGACTCCATCACGCCCGAACAGGCCGAGGCGATGATCGTCGACGGCACGATCCGGGGCGGCATGGTGCCCAAGGTGAAGGCGGCCCTGTCGGCTCTCGCCTGGGAGGGCGCGGAGGCGATCATCGCCGACGGGTCCGCCGAGCACGCCCTCGTCCGGGCCCTGGACGACCGCACCTTCGGCACGCGGGTCTCGAGCCGCGCCGGGGCAGGTGCCGCATGACCGCCGTGCTCGTCAAGCGTGATCGTCACGCCGCCATCCGACGCGTCGTCGCCGAGCGCGCGATCTCGAGCCAAGGCGAGCTGGTGGCCGAGCTGTCCGGGCTCGGCTTCGAGGTGACCCAGGCAACCGTGTCGCGCGATGTGGCGGAGCTCGGGCTCGCCAAGGTGATGCGCGGCGATCGGTCCGTCTACGTCCTGCCCGAGGCCCTCGGCAGCGTGGGCCGTCCCCACAGCGACGAGCGCCTCCGGCGAATCCTGTCCGACATTCCGGTTGCGGTCGGGCGCAGCGGTCTGATCGCCGTGCTCAACGGACAGCCGGGCACCGCGAACGTCATCGCCCAAGCCATCGAGGAGTCCACCCTCGACGGCTTCGTGGGCACGGTCGCCGGCGACAACACGCTGATCGTCCTGTTCCCCGACGAGCCCGCTCTGCTCCGCTGGCTCGAGCGGTTCGCTGCGATCCAGGCCACGGCCGACTCGGCCGCCGTCACGGAGGGCATGTCCCGATGAACAAGGTGGTGCTTGCCTACTCCGGCAGCCTGGACACGTCGGTCGCGGTGGCGTGGCTCAGGGAGCAGTACGGGGTCGACGTCGTCACGCTCACCGTGGACCTCGGCGGCGGCTCGGTCCAGGACGGCATCGAGCGCGGCGCGATGTGCGCGGGCGCATCGCGCGCTCGAGGGTCTGGTGCTGTCGCGCGAGCAGCTGCGGTTCAACCGCCTGGTCGCTGACGAGCTGTCGCGGATCATCTACGACGGCCTGTGGTTCAGCGCCCTGTCGCGGGACCTACGCACGTATGCGATGTCCAGTCAGCGCGTGGTCTCCGGGGAGGTGCGGATGC